>MCBE01000276.1 GCA_001723845.1 Candidatus Altarchaeales archaeon WOR_SM1_SCG | reverse complement strand
AAACTGGCATTAGGACTGAACGCTTTAAATAGTTTGAGTATTAATTGTATTAATGGGAAAAAATTCTCATTTCAATTGAGTGATGAAGTTTAATTTGCTCAAAATTTAATTTAGCCGATAGTCATGTAATATTAAAAATTTAATTAAAAATTACAATAATTAATAAAATTGACGACAAAGAGGGATTACTACGATATTTTAGGATTAGACCGGAATGCTGCAAAAAAGGATATAAAGAAGGCATACCGAAAACTTGCCATGAAATATCATCCTGATGTGAGTAAAGAGAAAGATGCGGAAGAAAAATTCAAGGAAATTTCAGAGGCGTATGCGGTTCTTTCCGATGATACAAAAAGAGCGCAGTATGATATAGCCGGACATGCAGGAATTGACGGTAAATACGGCGACCAGGAAGATATTATTAGAACCGGTAATTTTGGCGGATTTGAGGACTTGCAAGATGTTCTTCGTCATTTTGGTTTTAATTTTGGCGGCGGATTTGAGGGTTTCGGCGGCTTTCAAAGAAAACATGAGGGACCGATGAAAGGCAGGAACTTAAGGGTTGACCTTGAAATCACGCTTGAAGATGCGGCAGCGGGAGTTGATACTCACATCAATGTACCGCATACGAAAACATGTCCTGTCTGCAAGGGTGAAGGAGCAAAACCCGGGACCGGGAAAAAAACATGTTCCGTATGCAGGGGAACGGGGCAGAAAAAAGATGTTAAAAGAACGCCTTTCGGTCAGTTTGTAAGCATTACAACATGTAATGTATGCCGCGGCGAGGGAAAAATTATTGAGCAATTATGCGAAAAATGCAGCGGCAATGGTATAATTGAAGTTAAAAGCAGGGTTCATGTTAAAATACCCGAAGGCGTTGATACAGGTTCAAGATTGCGCATCGGGGGAGAAGGCGACGCCGGAATTCGCGGCGGTCCTTCAGGAGACCTGTATGTCGTTATTCATGTAAAAGAACATCCCGTGTTTACAAGGCACGCGGACGATATAATCTGCAAAATTCCCGTAAGTTTTGCTCAAGCCGCGCTCGGGAGTGAAATTGAAGTTCCTACACTTACAAAAAAAGCGAAATTAAAAATTCCTCCCGGGACACAGACAGGTACGATATTTCGCCTCAGGGGCGAGGGAGTTTCTCATTTGCAGGGAAGCGGAAAGGGCGATGAGCATGTGAAGGTGGTTGTTAAAGTACCGGAAAAACTTGATTCAAGGCAGAAGGAACTGCTTTACGAGTTTGCAAAGTTAAGCGGTGAAGACATAAAATATGAAAAGGGAATTTTTGAGAAAATAAAAAATAAATTTTAAATTTATAATTTTAAATGTAAATCACGGGTTCATATCTTCAAACAGAAATCATCGGCTCACCCTCACCTATAACAAAAACATAATCCGTAAGTGTCCGAAACTCGCCGATAACGGTAAGTGATTTTCTTGCAGCGGTGCCTTTTACAATTTCTGCGATTTTTCCTGTCTTTCCCGCATGCCTCCCGCTTACAATAAGTCCCGTGTTTCCTATATTGAACTCAATTGAGCCGACTATTTTTTTTATCTTTCAAATCAACAATTACGGTGTCTCTTGTCCTGTATGTTTTATCCGAATCTCCGGGTACGAGTATACTGGTCCCGTCATGCAGGTTCAATTGTAATTTCCCGCCGCTTATAATTGATTTATTTAAAATTTTACATAATTTAACCTTTGCCTCATCATCGGAAATTTCCTTTAAAACAGTTCCTTTTTCGCCCGGCATTACCCTGAAATTCTTTCCTGCATTTGGAATGCTTATAATATCCATGCTGCCTGTCCCGTATTTATAATCCCTGCGCACTTTCCCGTCAACTAAAATCATCCCGTCATTTATTATTTTTCTTGCTTCCCTGGATGTGTCTGCATACTTTAACATATCCCTTATTATAGACGCAAGGGTAACGGATTTTCTTTTTGAATGGGTTCCGGGGGCAGGAGTTACCGCCCATACATGCTCTTTACCCAGACCGCTTGCAATTCTTTTTGTGTGTGCCATTTTTGAGTTATACGATTTTTGAGTTATACAAAGAAATATTGTGATAATTTCATATCTTTTAACAATTAAATTTCAATAAAATTAAAAAACAATAAATTCACATCTCAATCCACGACTCGTAATTAACCTCATTTGCAGGAAAATCGCCGTACAATGAATCAATCACATTTTCAAGGGTCTTCATTGCAACGGGATGAACTCCAAGGAAGATGTCTGTTCCGCAGAGAAGTGCAATTGTCATTGTCATTGCCTCCCACAAAGGACCCCTAAGTTCCCTGGGACCCCATTCATCATTTTTCATCCACGCTTCCCGGGCGCCCCATGCGTTGCTTCCCGCGCATGCCATCGGGAGTGCCATTGCCAAATCTCCTTTAAGCCCTGCAAGCCGGCTTCTTTCCATCGCGGAAATTGAATATTCAATTCCGTAGCCGACGCCTCCTGTGACAAGGTCCATTACAATCTGGTCGCTCCCGATAATTTTTAACATATTTTTGTTGAGCCGCTTCATCTCATCAGGATTCATAGAAGATAATGTTATAATTCTCTGGTCGTATTTTTTAATTGCCTCTGCAACAAGTTTATAGTTCATGCCTTCATCAACCGAGTTCAAAAGAACCTTTTCTCCCTCGCAGACCTCCGCAACCTTTGCAAGCAGTTTGGGGTCTTTTTCAGGATTTCCGCTGCCTCCGACAGCAACAGGTACTTTTACCGCCTGGAGTACTTCCTCAACCGCTTTTACAGCATCTTTAATCGGTGTGTCCTTCACATTCGGATCAGTACTTACAAGGTGAAGTATTACCGCTTTTGCACCCATCTCAACTCTTTTTTTTGCCCACTCTCCCGGATCCTGCATCGCATCCCCGAAATAGTCCTTTATCTGCTTCGGAAGAGGTATTACCATATCAAAAACATCATGCACGACAAGCGGCTTGTTTTTCGGCATTCCCTCAAAGAAATAATAAGGAGGGGATGTCTCGCCGCCGATTGTGTATGAGCATTCTCTTGTTCCGCCGTCCGATTTTGTTGCACCGAGAGTTACCTCGCTTATCTGCATTTTATATTTTTCAGCGGGCGGTGTAAAATGAAACGGCTCCGCCTCTTTAAATTCCGCAGTCGGCTGAGCCATCTTTCCAGGCAGTTGAGGCATTAATTGTGCCATCTGCGAGATTTCAATTTCAATCTGCTCCGCATCTATCCTGACATTATCAATTTCAATTTCCTTTACGCCGTCTGCAAATGCAGATGCTATTATTTTTTTGAGGTCTGTCATTTTAATGAATTAAAAATTAATATTATAAATTAAAAATTAAATTTGTCATTAATTATTATGTTATATTCTAATTTTTGATTTTTCAAAACAACTCCGCATCCTGTATGTAACTCTTGCCTAATTTTAACGCGGTTTGTGCCTTTCCCAGCTCCTTTCCAAGATAGGCGGCATGCTCGCTGCCGATTTTAATCCCGGGATGATTTACTATTGTCTTGTACAAATTCTTTACATCCGTTCCTCTAAAACCGGTCAGCGGGTTTTCAGCCAGGTAATAAATTACATTAATTTTCCCCCCGCCAAGGTAAATCCTGAAGCACCCTTCTTCAATCTGCCTGATAGGTGTCTTTTTAACTTCAATGAATTTAAAATTTTCGTCGTATTCCTGAAGCACATCCTCTGCCCCTCTTTTATCCTTTAAAATTAAAAGGTCAATTCCCATGTCTTTCGGCGGCTGGTTTTTTATTTTCGCAAGATACATCATTTCAGCAGCAGTTACAAGTTCTCTTACGCTGCCTATTGTTTTTGCGCTGTACTCTGTCGTGAATGCAAGTTCAATCCCTAATTCGGACGCTATTCCCATAAGAAGGGCATTGACTCCGACAGAGTCGGCATCAATCAGTTCAACCACATTCCCGGCACCCATAAGCACCGGAGTTTCCAGATTTCTCTTCCTGAATTTATAATACCCGATTACTGATTCCGTAAAATTAAAATTCAACGGGTCAAGGATTGTGTCTGCAATTAATTTATTCTCGTAATTATTATTTAAATTTTTAATCTTTCCAATTAATTTTTCCACGAGATTTACCCTGTCGCAAATATTTTTCGGGATCCCGGATTTATCTCTCGGAATAACAACCGCGGGAACATCAATTGAACCTGCAACCTCGCAGTTTGTCTCGTCGTAACTCATTATCATATCAACTCCGGCATCAACCGCTGCAAGAATTTCCTTTTCGCATACAGTATCAATGCTTACAGGAACGCCCGCTGACTTTACAATGTTTACCATTTCACCCACTTTTTCCAGCCCGGTTTCATTTGACATCATCCCGATGTCAATGATTTTTGCACCTGAATTTTTATAGTAAATCGCCTTTTTTAAAATTTCATCACCGGTAAGCATCGGGGCATCTGCAATTTCCGCAACGACCTGTGTTATTCCCCTGACGATTTTAACATCCCCGATTTTCATTGAATATTTATCCGGCATATAAGCCCTGACGAGATCATGTTTTGCCCGCCTGATTATTTCACTTTCAAGAATACTGTTCGCGGATTTTGTTGTAGAAAGAGTTACACCCGGAAGTAAGTCAAGAACAAGAGGCAAATCCGCGATCTGCGTCGGTCCTTTAAAACAGGGAACACCTAATTTATCGGAAATTATCGTTACATCTCCCTTTAACTGCCCCGGGACAATGATTGTTGAAATATTATTTAAATTTTTACCTGCAAGTTCCTTTACAATCAATTCCCTTGAGATAAGAGCGGCAACATCAGTATTGCAGATATGGATTTCCGACGGCGTCTTACTTAACTTTGCATATTTTTTTGTTATTGCAGATGCGGTTTTTCCCGTGACTAAGAGGATTTTTTTCATTGTTTGGGGTTATTATTTAAATAAATTTTATATTAATTTTTGGTGAAGCAGAGGTATTCGTGTTTGATTAAGTTCCAATTTTGATAATAATTGTTGCAATTTTTGATTCCTAAAAAGCATTTGTAGGCGGTCATTAAGTCGTTGTAGTCGTGGGTTATTATTCCATCGTGATTGAGATCACAAGTAACTTCTATCTCTTGGGAGTAAGTACTAATAATACTATCATTATCTGTTATCGTCAAAGTCACAGTATAGTCCCCCGTATTGAAATAAGTATGAGTTACAATCTCTCCTGAACTGTTACTTCCATCCCCAAAATCCCATCCATAACTTATTATGTTCCCATCCGAATCAGTTGAATTGGAGGCATTGAAAGTGATCTCCTGACCAATAACAGGATTTCCTGGAGAGTAAAAGAATGAAGGAGACGGTGGATTAAGATCAAGAGTTTGCTCAAATGTGCCGTCGCCGTCAGAATCTATTTTGAGAGTAACACCACCTTCACCTTGGGAATAATTGCTCCAGTTAAGTGTGTATTCATGGACTGTATTATTCAGTGTAGAAACATTGGTAATGGCAAATGTGCTGGTGTTTTCCCCATCAACAGAGTTTAATTCTAATCCATAAGTTCCGTTATCTGTGCCCACTACTCTATAGTAATAGGAATCGTTTGAAGAAAATATTAAAATTGTTTTAGTTTCGTTATCATACGCTGAATTTGGAATTTCTTCTTTTATTGTACCATTCACTAATCCTGTGACTCTTCCAATGGAATCATAAACTTGGACTTGTACCGGGCATTTTATAATGTATAACTGATATGGTTCAAATTTATATTTTTCATATCCAGATAATAAAAGATTCCTGAGTTGTTTTATAATCTGTTCTTTAAATTCGGGTTTAAGTCCTCCACTATTTGAAATGTGAGAGCCACCATATTCCAACCACAATTTTTCAAAATATTCCCTTGTTGTTTCATCTTGATATATGGGTGAAACTGCTGAATTATTAAATGCAAAACTTGGATCATAACCTGTATCACGAAGCTCGAAATAATTCCAGAGTGATTTTCTGTAATATATGTCATCAAGAAATCCAAGTGAGATTCCTGCTTGAAAAATATCTGGAAGCATGAGAATAACACCAACACCAATTGAAGACCCTCCTCCTGCTTCAATGATACCGGTCAATGCTTCCTTACTTATGAGTAAAGGAACTTCGCTCCAGACATTTACTTCAGCCATGTTTTCAAAATATTTCTCTATCTCGGGTTTTGGTGTCAAAGAGCGCTTGGCAACGGAATCAGCCAATTTCATGTCGTGAAGTGTATCTATAATGTACGCTTCATAAGTAAGGTCACTCCCTGATGCGTTTATTTTCTTTTTAAGAATAGTTAATAATTGGTTATCAGTTATCCAATAAAAATCATTCATAGGATCATTTGAATGAGGATAGTTACTAATATACAACTCTGATTTTATTAGTTTAAATCTATCACTCTCTTTTTTGCTAAGTGTCACCACGGAAGGGGCAAAAAAATTCTTTATCTTTTCCCACCAAGAGTTTTGTTGTACTGTAATATCTCTGATAAAAGTATCACTATTTCCAACACTATCAATGACATTTAATTTCACAGAGAAAGTGCTACTTTCACTCCAATAATAAAATATTTCTGGACTTGTCGTAAACCCATTAAATTTACTATCGCCATCTAAATCCCACTCGTAAAATTTTATATCACCATCAAGATCATGTGATCCTGTAGCACTAAGAATTACCTCTTCGCCCACTTTTGGGCTTGCAGGAGAACATGTAAAAAATGCAGTAGGTGGTTGATTATCTTCTTCAACAGGTGGAGAGGGTTCAATTATTGGATCTAATTGCGAGTAAGTTTCTCCAAATCCCATAAAAGGATAATTATCTTTATCTGAACCTATGCTGTAAGGTGTATCTCCAATTCCATCTCCATTACTATCAATCTCTGTGTAATCGCCCCAGTGATTACCAATGTAGTTCGTATATGTTTTACCATTGTATTGGTATGTTATTGGTTCAATTGAGTTCCAAGAATTAGTTCCTACAGATGAATACACATTGTCACCATTTGCAACAAAGCTATTAAAGTAAATTGTGCTACCTCCAGAATGGTAGATGTAGATTCCATAGTCATTGTTTGAATTGACTGTGTTATATGTTAAGATATTACCACTTGAACCAGCCTGTAACATTATCCCGGATCGGTTGTTTGAGTTGGCAGTATTATTAGTTAGGATGTTATTGTGGGAAGTGAATAAGAGGATTCCATCCGAGTGGATTCCGATGCCGAAGTTTGCGGTGTTATTGATAAGGGTGTTGCGATGAGAAAAGCTAAGATGAATCCCACCCGCGTTACTCCCGCGGTTGTAATTGGCAGTGTTACCAATCAAGGTGCCATCGTGAAAATCACTGAGTAATATCCCACCGATGTTCCAGTTGGCAGTATTATTGATTAGTGTGTTATGACTAGCATCGGAGAAGGAGATTCCTCTGCCTTGGTTTGAATTTGCGATGTTATTGATCAGAGTGTTGTTGCGATTGTCATCATGGTGTCCCCCATCTCTTGCGGTCGCGCTAAGGGAGATTCCGCAATGGGTAGCATTGATAGTATTATTGACTATGGTGTTGTTGGAAGAACCGACTAGTTGGATTCCAATATAGTTGTTTGAGGCGGTGACATTCGCTATCCTTGAATCGCTTGATTGAGCAAGCAGTACTCCTTGTATATTGTTAGATAAATTCAAGTCCTTTACTGTAATATTGTTGCACCTTATTATTCCAAGGTAACCGATGTCCCAACTTGTGTCTATCACTAAACTATCCTCATTTGTGAGGTAATATATCGGCTTCCCATTTACTGTGTTGCTCGTATCTATGTTCTGTGTGAAATCATTTCGCCAATTGGCAGAAACGCCGAAATTATGTTGGTTATCTGCCATCGTGTTGTTTGTCAGAGTGTTGTAAGGAGAGCTAGATAGCTCGATTCCGCAGGTATTGTTTGATGCAACATTATCCGTCAGTGTGTTTGAGGAGGATTTAGCAGAGATGAGAATCCCATTTTCGTTCAAATTAGCAATATTGCCTGTGAGGGTATTCTCGTTAGACCCGAAAAGGTAGATTCCAGATTGGTTGTTTGAGTTGGCAGTGTTATTAGTCAGGGTATTGTGGAAAGAATAAAAGAGGAATATGCCATAATCATTGTCTATGGCGATATTGTCAAAAACATAGCAATATTCTACATTTTCATTAAGGTATATCCCACCCTTCCAGCCAGTTACTCCCTTCACCGTAAACCCGCTTATATTCACATAATCTGCATTTATCTCAAAGACATGGTCGCTTGGATTTGCTGCTTGAACAATCGTTGATCCTGCTCCATTCTCTGATTTAATATTTAAACTCTTATTCACATCTACATTCTCTGTATAAGTTCCAACTCTTACAATAATTGTGTCTCCAGCATTTGCACCATCCACTGCCGCCTGAATTGTTGAGTAGTTATCTGGCACATATACATCTGCAGTACTAACACTCCAACTCAACAAAACAAATATCAAAACTCCCGCTAAACTAATGAAACCCGAGGGTCTCGGTATTTTATTGAAATTACGAAGTAATTTTATTAAAATTTTAAATTTATTTTTCATCTGAAACCACCTCTTCTCAAATTAAATTTAAATTCAATCAATTCACATTCACTCCTGACCTCTTCCCGGCATTCAACACGCCTTCCCGCCGCAGAAAATAATAAAACAATTATTCCTGTAAGAATAAATTCATACCTCATATTAAAGATATGGATTAAGAGAAATTTAATTGTTTTTGAATTTTTATTTTTTAATTAATAAAATCCTTTCATTTTTGTCATTCTTGTCATGCTGCACCACTGCTTATTCTTAAAATCACATTTTCCCGGTTTTTTGTCATTTTTGTGATTTGAATTTTTGTTTTGAATTTTGAATTTTTTGTTTTGTAGATGACAAATTCCATCTGTTTTTGTCATTTTTGTCATTTGTATTGCCCGTTGTGGTTTATTTGAAGTATGTACTCTCTGAACAACCGGTCAGGTATTGAATAGAATTTGTCGGGGGACTTGTTTAACAAACCTTTTGTCACAAGCCGGGATAAATACTTTCCAAGCGTTTTTTCTGTGAGATTTTTATTTCTGGCAACAGTCAGGATATATTTCCACCCGATTGGTTCGTTTTCAAGTGCTATGATGTGGAGCAGTACGCGTTCCCTCGGACTTGCTTCATCATAAACGGGATCAAGCAGGATCTCCCCGAGGTAGTTTAATGCGATAAATTTATGTTAAATTTTCTGTTATTCAACCTCATCTGTGTTCGTGAAACATCATCTAAAAGCATGGGAAATCATAGAAACCGATAGGTGTGGCTAATTACGGTTTTGGTTATATATCTTCATCCATGATTTGTTTGATTTTTTGCTTGTCATTTTTCCCGCCCGTTTTTTGTTTTTGAATTTTTGTTTTTCATTTTTCCCATCCTCTTTGTTTTTGAATTTTCATTTTTTTAATCGTGCCGTTAATCGTGCCATTCACTATTCAGGGGAGAGTGTAATAAACGCCTCTTCCTTCCCCGTGCTTGATAATTTTTCCTTTATCAATTAGCTCATTAATCTCTCTGTTCGCATGTCTTAATGATATTTTAGTTTCTGATGTGTACTCTTTTCTTGTAAATCTCCCGTATTTGTATAAAAACCCCACCATGCTTCTCTGCCGCTCTCTGCTCCGTTTGAATTTCTAATTAATTTTTCATTTCATTTTTCCTACCTTTTTTTTTGTTTTTTGAATTTTTATTTTTCAGCTAAAATCTTCTCTTTCCAGCAACTTTTCAGGCAGTTTAATTCTTTCCAGCCGCTGTTCTATAAGTTTTTTATCAGGAAACTTGGTCTGATATGCCGAAATCTTTATTGGCGCGTATGTTTTACTTAAAGTTATACGAACAACACCTTCTTTTTTTGAGCGGCAGAGGATCAAACCGATTGATGGGTTTTCATCGGGCAGCTTTATCTGCTCGTCAAGAACTCCAAGGTAAAACTGCATTTTTCCAACATATTCGGGTTTGAATTCGCCGATTTTAAGTTCAACAGGCACAAGACATTTAAGTTCCCTGTGAAAAAACAGTAAATCAATTCTGAAGGTCTCATTGTCAACTGCCAGAGGATATTCTTCGCCGACAAAAGTTAAGTTTTTGCCAAATTCGAGGAAAAACGCCCGGAGGTTTTCAAGGATTGCTTTCCTCAGTTCATTTTCAGAGAATATCTCAGAGAGATCCAAAAACTCTAAAATATACTCGTCTCTCAGGTGCCGGTGGATGTCCTCTAATGGAACGGCAAGTTTATCCTGCTCTATTTCCATTAGTTTATCAGTATCATGGGATAACATAAACCTTTCAAAATAAGCAGAGTCAATTTGACGAATCAACTCACGGGAAGACCACCGTTCTTTTAAACACATTTTCAGGTAAAACTCTTTTTCCTCTATTGTTCTTGTTTTCTCTAAAATAACCACATTATTTGTCCAGCTAATTTCTGCAGGCAGTGCCTGCAGTTTTTCATATTGATGGTATGTCTCATAGAATCTTTTCATATTCCAGAGGTTGCGAACTGAAAATCCACTCTGATCAGGATACTTCATTCTTAAGTCCATAGATAATTTTTCCACTACTCCACCCCCCCACTTACTTTTCTCCTGCAGATTAACAATAGTTTCACCAATAAACCAGTAAAGTTCAATCAATAATTTATTTACTGTTGTAATTGCCCTGTGTTTGCTGTCTTCAACCTTTTTTATGATAGAGGATAATGATTTTTTGTAATCCTGTTCTTGTATTTGCTTTATTTCAATATCTGTTTTTGCTGTTTTTTTCATCTTTATTTTTTAGATTGAACAGGGAGTTTCACAGCCCGTTTAAATCCCTTAATTTCACCTACCTCAAGACACCCACTTGTAACCCAACTTTTTATTCCCAAACCATGGTATCTCCCAGGATTTCTTAAAGACTTCGTTCGATTTCAATACTGGCGTATGTGCCTTTTTTCTCATTTTTACGACTGCTTTGTTGCCTTCCACTTCCACAACTCCTGGGCTGTTTATAAATTTTGAAAATAGTGTTTTAGCTGTGTTGTTCTCAAATCTTTTCAGATCACTTGCCAACATCTTGTATAGCGTGTCTGCCACCATCGTCATCACTACATCAAACTGTATGCGAATCATAAGCGGAGAACTTAATGCGTTGAGATTGAAAAACTTTACTAACTCTGCAATTTTGTTTTCAATTCTCCATCGCCGGGCATAATGGGTGACAAGTTCTTTGAGCTCAATATCCTCGTTATTGGTTATCACAAATGTTGGCTTCTGCCTGCCGTTATCCGTTATGATGACCTCCCGCAAGTCCATATCGTGCCCTTTTGGTTGGAATCTATGTTCGTAAACTGAAGGTGTGGGATATTTTCTCTTTGGTATATCAAGTTTCACTTCTTTCCAGTCGCTGGCAGGAATCTCTAACGCATCATCTATCATTTTTTTACCTCTAC
>MCBE01000275.1 GCA_001723845.1 Candidatus Altarchaeales archaeon WOR_SM1_SCG | reverse complement strand
TGAGTGAAAAGCTTCCGGCGGCTTAACCGAGTTCTTTGTTATCTCTCTTCTTATGTCGGACGCGCTTAAAATACCAATGGGTTTACCTCCCGATATTACCGGGAGCTGGTGAATTTTATTTTCATTCAGTAACCTTATGGCTTGCGTTAAGTCATCACCTGCGTTAACGGTGATAGCGTTTTTCGTCATCACGTTATCTGCTTTCTCAGGGCAGTCCTCAGGTTTCTCGCACGTTCCCTTGCATCTTTCAAAGATTTTCAGGAGGTCAGTGTTTGATACGATACCCAGGATACTGCCGCCGCAGTCATTCACGATAACGCAGGAAACTTTATGCTCCGTCATAATTTTACATATATTTTTTGCAGGCGTATTACCTGCAATGGTGATTACGCCGTGGTGCATCACATCTGCTACTTTTTTATTTTCGATGGTTTTCATTTTTCAAGAGTTTTAATTTAATTTAATTTTTTAATTTAATTTTTATTTAATTTTTATTTAAATTTTTTATCCGATTACGATCCAGTTATAGACAGTTAACATAAACACGATTCCAAGTAATGCGATTACCAGCATGAACGGAGCCGCGCTTAAAATGCCCTGCCGTGCATCGTCCTCGAAGTTTATTTTCGATATCTTCCATGCTACGTATATTGACCCGATCACTCCGAACACAAACAAAAAGAGTATCAAAAACCACCCTTCCGCACTGCCGGATAAAAATACTCCGGCGGGGGTTTCTAATGCTCCTGTTTTTATCGCTTCAGCCGTTGATACGCCAAACGGGTCAGCAATCACATTCGGCAGGTAGCCTAATTTACTGTTAAACGTGTGGAAGTGCTTTGTAATGTGCAGGCTCAGGATCAGCGGAACGAATGCGAGCGCGTAAATTTTAATATAATTCCATGCGCTTTCACCCCGGGCTAAAAGTGTTGATGCAAATCCCATAAGCCCGAAAATAATCGCGGGCAGGACTATGAAAAGAAATAGGACTTCCCATATCAGATAGCCGCCGGTTGCAGTGTCAAATATTGTTTCAAACCCGGTTAAATCCGCTATGATGTTTGGGACAAACAGTATTGCGTCATCAACAAGCACCCATTCTTCTCCGACTTCGCCGATTACTATTCCAAGTAGGAGTGCGGCAGCGAGTGTTCCCGCAACACTTCTTTTAGGTGAATCCCACAGTCCATTGAAAAAAGACCGGAACCGGAACATGATGTTGTCGTGCGGGCAGTATTTTACGCACTGCATGCAAAGAAGGCATCCTTCCTGCTGCTGGGCGTCCATTGTTCCCATGTAAAGACGGTTCTGGCAGTGCTTTACGCATTCCTTGTCTTTGCATGCCTTGCACTTTTCAGGGTCTGCTGATCTTAATTCAGTTGGCGAGCATCGGGTGTAGTTTCCTAAAAACCCGATTAAGGGGCAAAAGCTTTTACAGTAGGCGCTCTTTTCAAACAACAGCGATATTATTACCGGGTAAGCCACGATAATTATGAGGTAAATCGCCGACATGTAAGCGAAGTGGCTTACCTCGTAGCCCGTAACGGTTGTGTGCAGCACTAAAACGCCTAATATCATGGTTAACACGATACTCACTCCGTGTTTTGTAATCCACTTAGGCACTTTCCATTGCAGCCCGAACCCGCCGAGGCTGTCTGCTATAAACTTCTGGTGGCATACGGTACACCACGCTCTTCCCGTGATCAGCACGAGAAAGATTATCATGGGCCACCATACAACCCAGATTAAAAACGAGGTCAGGTTCGTGTACCTTAAATCTTCACTCATCATTCCCCACCCCATATATATAAGGATTAAAACCATCACCAGGTTTCCAAGCTGGAACAGTCTTAATAATGTGGGTACGTATTTCTTGTTTTTGCCTAAAATTGTTAGTAAGTTCATTTTTAGTTTATTTATAATACTTTAATTTTTTTAATATTTTAATTCCTTGTTTTGTTAACAATTGTTACTTATTAGATTTAAGTCATTAAAAATAAGTCATGAATATTCATGATAAATTATGATAAAATCCGTAAAATTAATAAATTTCTATTAAATTTACCACCATTCACCACCAGCCGCTGCCGCCAGCATAATCACATATTCCTTTAAAATATTCGTCTTTTGTGACCGCGCTTATCGCATTTGCCACATCCCTTGTTGTGATTATCCCGATAACTTTCTCCTCTTTCATAACAGGGAGGCGTCGTATATGGAATTTTTCAAATATTTCAATTGCATCTCTTATTGTTTTCCCAAAAGATACAGTGTGAGTTAGCTCAGACATAACATCCCCGACTGATTTCTCAGGAGATGTATTTTTTGCAACCATTCTTACGATGTCTCGCTCGGTCAATATCCCGTGGAATCCGTCCTTCTTTGAAAGCACGCTTCCTATATCTTTTTCTGCCATAATCTTTGCCGCATCAAGAATTGTTACATCAGGATCAACGACAGTAATCTCACGCATTATTTTCTCTACCTTTACATCCCTGCCCCCCCTGATTTTTGATTTATGAAAATAGTTAAAAGGTGCTTCGGCAACATCCCTTGTGGTTATAATACCCACGATTATGTTTCCTTTCTTTCCTTTTTCAACAACAGGAAGCCGCCTTATATGATGTTTCTCAAATGTATCTGCGGCACTTTCAATTGTTGCCGTATTATAAACCATATAAACCGGGTCTGCTGCAATTTCCGAGACCTTTATTTCCCCTGGCTTTTTGTTTTGTGCAACAACTTTCGTTAAAATATCCCGCTCGGTAAGGATCATATATCTCTCACCTACATTTATCAAAATACTCCCGATGTTTTTTTCTGCCATAACTTCTGATGCTCTGCAAACAGACGCCTCTTTCTTTAACAATGTTGGCGCATGCATTATTTTTTCTACAGTTGTTGTCATTTTTCTTGTTTAAATTTACATTTTATCAACAATTGTTAATTATTAGATTTAAGTCATTAAAAATTAATCATGATTAATAATGATAAATTATTTAAAAATTCACCCAAGTTTTTCCAGCCGCCTCACATAATCCTCCATCGCACCCGCATTTAAAAGCACCTCGTCCCTTAATTTAGTGTTTAATTTAATTTTCCCGAGTTCAGCGTTGCATTCCTTTTCAATGTCACCCCCACATTTAACGATCGCATCCGCCGCTAACTGCGCGCTTCTAACGGCATAATAAATACCCTCTCCTGTAAGCGGATTCACAAATCCCGCGGCGTCTCCTGCCAGAACCACACTGCCTTCGCACGGCTTACCCATGGGACCGTCAGCAGGGATTAAATGGGATTGAAAATCAATTACCCTTAAATTTTTGATTTCCTTTTTCTTTTTAAAATATTCGACAAATTTATCAAGATATTGCTTTGAATTTTTCTTAAATTCATTACTTATGCTGCCAACCCCGATTTTAATTTTACCACCCTGCGGGCTTACCCACCCGTAGCCAAAATCAACGATTCCGTAGTGAACCTCAAACCAGCCGCCGATTTTTTCGCAGGTAACATCATCCGGGAGGTCAATCGTGTATTGAACCCCGATGGCGAAATTCTTGTATTCCCTGCCAAGCCGCTTTCTTACAAACGAGTTCGCACCATCCGCCCCGATAAGGATTTTAGAGTAAAATTTATTGTTTATTTTAATTTCATTTTTTATAATATCAATAACCTCAACCCTTGAATTATCAATAACCTCCGCCCCCGCACCTATTGCCCGCTCAACCAGCCAGAAGTCAAATTTTTTCCGGTCCACTATCACGCCTTCCTCACGGAACCGGGAGTAAAGTTCAATCCCTGACGGGGAAAACAGGTGATAGCCGTTGAATTTTCTCTCAATTACATCATCCGGGATTTCACCTAAAAGACGGTAAATTCTCGGCGGAATGATGCCCGCGCAGGGCTTATCGCGGGGGAGTTTCTGTTTTTCAAGGAGCAGTGTTTTAAAGCCGGCTTTTGAAAGTTTTTCCGCTGCCGCGCTTCCTGCGGGACCTGCGCCTATGATTATTATGTCAAAATTTTTAGTCATTTTTTAATTTCAGATTAACTTAATTTTTTTAAAATATTTTTTCATTTCCCGGAATTTCTTGAAATCCATTCTATAAAATTTTTGGGATTGTCTGATGTCGGAAAATAAAATCCGCATGACACCTGTAATTTCCTTTTTGCCGACGGTTTCTGTTACAACATTCCAGTTAATATCCTTAAAATGCCTGTCTAAAATGGCAAGCAGGTCGGAAAGGTCTTTCTCACCTTTTGCACTTCCCATCCGGTCAATAGCTGATTTCAGTTTCATTGTCGCTAAATCCGTAATTGAAGCAACCATTACCTGTTTATCGTCAATTACTTTTTCCACGGCGTTCTTTATTGCTTTCCCGGCATCAAACCCTGCAACGGTCTCATCATAAACATCAATCTCAATCTTATCGCCGCCGTAAAGCATTGCAAATCCTTTCTTTCCAAGATGCCCGCCGTAGGTTTCGGAAAATCCCGAGGAAAGCAAAAAATTTTTCATTTTCCAGTAATCCTCTTTATGCACAACTAAATCTATGTCCCTGGATTTCATATAGGGATTATATGCCCATGTAGCCCAGCCTCCGATAAGCACAAACCGGAAATTATGCTCTTCTCCCGCATCAATTATCTGCTTCAATGTTTCAAGGGATTTATCGTAGATGTCCATGTTTTGTAATTTTAATTACGAAACAGACAAAATTTCCGAAGGAAATTTTCCTGATTTTGAATTTTATTTTGATTATTTTAACGCATTAAATCATATTTTTCAGCCAGTTCGTAAGCAACTCTCACCCCGCTCCCGCCGGCACTCATCAAATCCGCATAATTCTGCACCACCGAGACCAGTTTAAACCCCTCTACTATTTCTATGAACTCAAATATCTGTTTATCACCCATATAAACAATAAAATTTGTCGGCTCATTCACTTTTTCACCAAAATTTTTTATAAATTTTTCCGGCTCTCCGGCATAAATTTCAAACGAATCCGTTCGCATGAATTTTGTCCTGTACCATGCGGCTCTGAATAATGTTAACGCATAATCTTTTTCTTCTTTTAATGAGTCCTCAATTTCTTTTTCAGAGAGCGAGATGTTCAGGTAAATCGGCTCCTGCACCTTTCGCATGTTTGCCCATTTATTCAGTAATTTTGAAAATCCGATTAAGACAACCTGATTTTTATATGGTCTTGCGATAATGTTCTCCTCCCGGAATTTTTTCATTAATTTACTTAAATACGCCTTACTGCAATTGGATTTTTCTGCCAGGTCCTTTTGCATCCACTTCTGTTTTGGATGCGTGAGCAGCATTCTTATTATTTTTTCTGTTGAGGATTCCATAAATAAATATTAAATTTTGTTTATAAAAAGTTAACCGTTTGGTTAACCGTATAATTATTACTTCAACAACGCGTACTCCGCGCAGCACACCGCCTCAAAATTAATTTTTAAATTCATTTTTTTCGCATCAGTAACTGCGGTCTTTGAAGGATGTGCTATTGCGTTAATCCCCCCCAAAACTGCGAGTTTATCAATCACTGCCTTATCCTTCCTGTTTCTCGCGCACCCCAATATCAACGGCGTATCAGGAAACATCAGCCGGGCTGTTGAGATGAATTTTGCAATATCCTCTGCCGAAGGCGGGGCAGTTGAAAACATCGGCGTGTTCTTTAAAGGCATCAAGCTCACGAAAACTATCGCATCCGGCTTGATTTTTTGGAGCATGCCAAGAGCGTGAAATTCCCCGGAAATTTTACCGTAATTCAGACCGATAACGATGTGGGGGGCGATTTTCACATTGTTTTCTTTCAGGTATTTCAATGATCTCTCAAATTCACTTATATCCTGGTTTAAGTGATAAACATTCTCAAGCGTCTCTTTATCACCGATGACATCAACAAGAGCGATGTCAATTCCTGCAAACGCAAGACCTTTCGCGGTTTCTTCATCAACGATTCCTGTGTGAACTGCAAGCATCAGGTTTGTTTGTTTCTTTATTTTTTTTAGTGTTTCTATGAATTTTTTCAATGGTACTTTCCCGGCAGGATCCGCACCGCCGCTGATTAAACACCCCCTTGCGCCTTTCTCATGTAAGTCAACGCACACATCCAATAATTCCTCAGGCGTTTGTGCAGGAATCATTGTCTCAAGCAGGTGCTTTTTACAATGCTCGCAGTTTAATGCGCATGATTTGCCGGTAATTGAAATTGCCGGAAAATCATTTACCCTGTTCTTAAAATCTTCGGTTTCGTATTTTATGAAACTCGGCGCATAGAAACTGATTTCCCTGCCGAAATTCTCCTGGTATATCGAGGATGAACTCATTAGAAGCGCTTCAAGCGACTCATGCAAAAACATATCCCTTGCCGTTTGTTCGTCAATAATTTTTTTCATTTTAGATTAATCATTTTTATAACCTTCCCGAATAAATTAACTTTCAAGTCCGTCTGCTTTTCAAATTTCCCGACATAAGCGTCGTGTTCTTTCCCGAGGTCGTAGCATGTTGTGTTGTCAATGTCAATTAAAACTCCGCTCATGTTAACGGACTCAAAATCCGGTTTGTGTTTAGCGTAAAATGCTTCGCAGCAGCATCCGACATAACCCCTCATGCCTCTTTTCTCGCAGTCGCAAAGGGCATCCATCAGGTTCTCGAAACTCGTTATTGTTTTAATTTCAATATCCATTTTTTCCGCGATTTTGTATGCGTCGCCGACAGTGCATTTCCCGCACAT
Source organism: Candidatus Altarchaeales archaeon WOR_SM1_SCG (assembly GCA_001723845.1). Lineage (GTDB taxonomy): Archaea > Altiarchaeota > Altiarchaeia > IMC4 > WOR-SM1-SCG > WOR-SM1-SCG. The sequence continues at coordinate 5,116 of MCBE01000275.1, read as the reverse complement.
AACACAGCCGTCGGAATTACGGTACTTGCATTCCGGGAGTTTCGCGCAGTAAGGCATAAGCAGGATGTCGCATTCTTTGACGGTTTCCTCAAATTTCTTGCGGACAGTGAAAATTGAATTCGCTTCATCCGCCGATATTCCAAATTTCTGGTAGTTTCTCTTCTCAAGGGCTTCTGTAATTACTTTTATGAAATCACCGGCATCAACTCCCGGGATTTCACATTTTGTCCTCTCAAAGAAATTTAAAATTATATTTTTTATATTTTCACTGCTTGCGGGCGTATTTTTAAATTCCGCTTCAAGGTCATATATCGTTCTTTTCGGATATGCGAAAAAATCCCCTGTGATTAATAATTCATTAATTCGGTTTCCCGAAACAGAAACAGAAACACGGATAAGCCCGCCGCATGCCTTGTGAACCGCCCGAAGCGTATTTTTTTCAAGGTATCTCCTTTTCCCGTAAATCCATTCACGCGATTTGAATTTAGTGATATTTAACGTTTTTTCAATATCAAGATAATTAAAATTATTATTAAAATTTACGCCGAACGCCTCCTCAAACCCCTCCCTTAATTTTTGTTTAATTTCCAAAAGCGGCGGGACTTTCTCAAGCTCCCATGCAAGACAAGTAACCCGGTCTTTCACCGAATCAACTTCCTTATCCTTTAATTTCTCAACCGGAATCCTTAACGCGCGAAGCATCACATTAACATCAAAGTCAACAAGAAGCGTACCCTGAAAAAAGAATGCGCCGCCGGATTCGGTGCCGCCGGTTCCGGATATTTTCCTGCCCGCAACTTCAATGTCGTTTTTCGGGCGGAATTTAGCATCAATTCCTAAATTCTTTAGACCTAAAATCACACCCGCACACATCTTTTCATACAGTTTTTCGGGAGGCATCGGGAAAGAAGATTTAGAAGCAATCACCTCCCAGCCAACCTGTGACTCATCAAAGAAAATCGCTCCGCCGCCCGTAATCCTGCGGTTAATTTCAATCCCGTTATTCCTGCAAAAGTCCTCACGCACTTCCTGCTCAACGGATTGGTGGTAGCCGACGAGGATACATCGCGGGCTGAACTGCAAAAAGCGGAGTGTATCGGGGATTTGGTTTTTGGCTCGCGCTTTTAAGAGTGCGTCATCTAAGGCGATGTTTTCTGCTGCTGGTTTCGGGGGGGTGTCAAGTAGGTGCCACATTTCAGTTAATTACTAACAAAAATTTTATTAAAATCACAAGTATGCGCTTATCTTCATTTTTTTCTCATTGTACTGCCAGATTTCATCTAAATTCTTGGTGTATGTGTAGTCATTACGGTACTTTATTATATTATCCTCTTCCCTTATGTGAGAAATTCGTTTTTCGATAAAAGAGAAATTGACCGGATCAATCTCAATTCCAACAGACCTTCGTTTTAACTGCTTTGCAGCAACTAATGTGGTTCCTGTCCCGGCAAAGGGGTCAAAAATCATATCACCGATTTTTGAAGAGGATAAGATTATTCTTGTAAGTAATTGTACCGGAGACTGCTGTTTGTGGACTCTTCCGTTATTTTCAAATCTTAAAGGTTCTTTCCCGGCGAAATAGCCGGAGGTCAGCTCCCTTATGTCATCCCAGACATCCGTTACATACATTCCTATCGGGCGGGTATGTTTTTCCGTTTTTAATAACGGCGGGTCAATTCGCAGTTTATTAAAAACCCTCGGAGTTTCGCCTTTTGTTGCGAATGCTATTACCTGGTAGTGTTTACCGAATCGTTTTGCGCAAGGAACTGCGGATGATTTTTTCTTCCAGATAATCAGGTTTTGAAATGTCCACCCGGCTAATCCTAAAGTTTCCAGAACGTATTGCGTGTTTTTCTCTCTTTGCATAAAATAAATAGCACCCCCTTCCGAAGTATTTTCAAATATCAACTTACAAACCCTCTTCATCCAGTCCCAGTAATCTTTTTCAGGTAAATTATCATCATGGCTTGAATATTCTTTATTTTGATTAAACGGAGGGTCTAAAAAAGTCAGGTCAAACTTTTCGGGGGGCTTTAATTTAAGGTATTCTTCGCAATCTCCTTTAACAATCTCACATTTCATTTTTACGGAATTTATTAAAATAGTTTATCTAATTTAATTTTATAAAAATCTTCTGTTTTCTCAATGAAGTTTTCATTTAACAAAATATCAAGCATCTCGCTCAAATCTATTTCGGCGTTAAGTGTATTTAATTTTTCATTCAACTGATCGAAATCCTGTTTTCTTTCGGATAAATAATAAAGTATCAATGACAAAAAGAAATCGTTTTTGTCAACCAAATTTTTATTAAAATATTTCATCAGTTTAGCTGTGATTTTGCCAATATCCAGGACAAATTTTTTTACTTGAATTTCTTTTCGGATAACTAATTCTGCAAAAAGCTTTTTCACCTCTTTTTTTGATTTCAGACCGAACGTTGAAGTGAGCATACCTCCAATCATCTTCTCTATTTTCTCTGCCAATATGATTTCAACATCAATACCTGCATTAAAAATGTCAAGATACTGATTTTTAGCGCACAATAAAATTTCCGCATCACTACAAACAGATATTGATTCCGTATTTTCCCGCCAATATTGTTTGGTTTTCTTGAATCCGAGATTCATCTTGTTAAGGTTCACTGAAGTAACCGCTACATGTTTATCTGTTATAATGAGTTTTGCATGGATATCTTTTTCAACCGTCCTGATTTTAATGTCATTTGCTAAGATTTCACGAAGCATATTCTGCATTCTGTCCGTGAAATCCATGCTTGTCGCACCGCTTAATATTCTAATATCAATTCCTTTCAGCTTTATTTTCATTAAGAATTTTGAAAAATCAATGTCAGTGAAACTTTCGGTTGATATATAAACAAATTCAGATGCTTCCGATATTAAATCCATAATAAAATTTCTTCCCCTGCAGTCAAAAGGAGTTAAATATAATTTATCCTCAATTTTTACGACCGCAGGACAGAGAGACGAGGGGTAATGCATAATCCAGTGATTTGCATGCGTTTTGGTTTCTATAACCGGAGGTAACTTAAACACAGATGAAATATCCGGCAGATTGGTATCCATTATTCTCCCGCGTATTGTTCCGTCATGACCCGAATCCTTTTTTATATATAACTCAATAAGTTCGTCAAATTTTTCGTTATATTCCCTGATTTTTCCCGGTTCGTTTTCAAAAATGATTAATGCGTCTAACTCATTATTCTGGGTGAAATTTGCAGATAATGCGATCGCACTTTTATCCGTAACAACAAATTTATCGTGAAATGAATACCATCTACCAACAGCAGTTGAAGTTCTTTCCGGATCGCCAACATTCCATTTACAGAAATAAAGTTTAGCACCGTTTTTTTCAAGATTTTTAAATAATTCAGTAACTTCAAATCGTATATCTTCGTTAATGCTGTCATAAGGTAAAGTAAATATTTCTACTCTGACGCCTTCATTCAATTTCTCATTTAAGACTCTAAATATTTCCTTCTTATGTAACTGAAAAATCGCAATCCTGATGAATTTCTCCGCACCTTCCAGTTCACTAATAATTCTGTTAATTACATTTTCGCTGAACTCAAATATTTTCATTTTTCACAACCTATATATTAAAATTTAAAATTCAAACTAAATATTTTTTTATCTGCCCCTTAACAATCTCAATATCTCCTTCATCCGGGTGAAACGGGAAATTTCTAAGTTCCCCTTCCATCGCCTGTTTCGGAGTACAATTTGAATAAGGTCTATTGCATGCAATGTTCCCTTCCCGGTCAGGACACCCTGATGTCACAAACGGCTCTCCCGATTCAATAATTTTTTTCAATTCACTGTCATCAACGCCGAAATCAATTACCTGTTCTTTCTCGTTGAACTTCATTTTACCAATATCCGAATATCCATATTGTATCAAATAGCGGGCTAATTGTATCCTCCGGTACTGTCCGATCGGCGGCTGCGGGTGGTTTTCCATTGCTGATCCCAACTCTCTAAAAAAGGAAAAGTTATGGGAGTCTGCTCCGAGGTTAACTGATTTTTGTATCGCTTCAATCAGGTCTTTTTCTGTCTCGCCGATTCCGGTGATTAAGTGAATTGTCGCGTTATTCTTCCCGAAAATAGCAACAGCGGTTTCTACATCCTGCCAGTACTTGTCCCAGCTGTGGGGTCCTTTAACTCCGCTGCCCCTTAATTTATCAAAAATTTCCGGTGTTGAGGCGTCAACTGCAATCCCTATATTGTCAACGCCGATCTCATTCAGGCGCCTGTATTTTTCCTCGTCCATCAAAGTCGGTGTGATTAATGCGGAAATTAAAATATTATTTATATTTTTTGCCTTAATTTTCTCAACGACAGTGCAGAGGTCTTCGTAAGCTCTTGGGTGCGTTATCATTGAAATGCAAACCCGTCTTGCGTGCGGGACTTTATTCATCGCCTCAATTAGCTCATCCGTTTTGTATATTGGCCAGTCAACCCGGATAAATGATTCATTCTCGTCCTCTGCCGCGCGGTCTCTTGAAAGCCCGCAGAATGCGCAGTTCGCCCTGCATCCGCCCCCGTAGGTTAAAAGCAGGTTTATGCAGTATAATTTAGCGTCCCTGTAGAATCTCCCGGGGATAAAACCCAAGGTCATTGCGGCTGCGGTGCTTGTTCTTAGGTATTTTGGAGATTCTTTTGGTTCTTTTGTTTTTTTGTTCATTTTTCATTTGAATTTTATTCTTATTCTTAATTTTGAATTTTAATTTTATTTTTGAATTTTATTTTTATTTTTCCCATGGTTTTCCAATCAACTCTTTTGTTTCCGAATCAATAATTACTCCGTTCTGCACAATAACCGCGGTATTTTCATCGCCATACTTGATTTCACGGATGTATGTTCCTTCCGCAACCTTTATCCCGCTTCTTGATTTTGAAAGCACGTAGTCTCGCGTTTCAATCCACCTCCCGGTTTTATATTTTCTGTTTAAATCGTTCATAATTTTTAATTAATCGTCTGTCCGCTGTCTAAATGAGAACCATATTTAAGATATTTTTCTGACCCTATCCATATATATTGTTTAATGCCTTTTAGAGAACGTCTCATAGGAAAATAATTAGCATCTATTTTTGTATGG
>MCBE01000274.1 GCA_001723845.1 Candidatus Altarchaeales archaeon WOR_SM1_SCG | reverse complement strand
CAAAAAAATAATAAGAGATTTAACCGGCGAAGACGCCGAAATAAAACCCTCCCCCCTTACCGACTTTGGAACCCCGGTAGCGTTTAAATTAGCCCCTGCACTCAAAAAAGCCCCAAGGTCGTCGCAGACGAACTCGCAGAAAAATCAAAAATCAAGTTTCCGGAAATATGAATAAAAAAATTCAACAATCGCAAATCGTTATTTATGCCACTGAAGATGGGCAGGCAAAAGTTAATGTTCATTTTGAAAGTGAAACAGCTTGGCTTACGCAAAAGTTAATGGCTGAACTTTTTGGAGTTAGCGTTCCAACAATCAACGAGCACCTTAAAAATATATTTTTTACGCAAGAATTAAATGAGAAATCAGTTATTAGGAATTTCCGAATAACTGCGAGCGACGGAAAAGAATATAATATAAAACACTATAATCTGGATGTAATTATTGCCCTTGGCTATCGGGTAAATTCAAAGCGAGCGACGCAATTTCGCATCTGGGCTACGCAAAGATTGAAGGAATACATCATTAAGGGATTTGCTTTAGATGACGAACGATTAAACCAAAGCGGAGGGCGATCGCGGTATTTTGAAGAATTATTGCAGCGAATTCGTGATATCAGGAGCAGTGAAAGGAATTTTTACCAGAAAATAACAGACATTTATGCTACCAGCATTGATTATCGCAAAGACGACAAATTGACCAAAGATTTTTTTGCCGCAGTGCAGAACAAAATGCACTTTGCCGTCCATGAACACACGGCGGCTGAAATTATAAATGAGCGGGCAAACAGCAAAAAACCACTTATGGGATTGACAGGTTTTAAAGGAAAATACATTACAAGTCAGGATGTAAAAATCGCTAAAAATTATTTAACTGAAGGTGAATTAAAACAGCTTAACTTGATTGTTTCTTTGTATCTGGATTTTGCGGAATTACAGGCAACGAATGAGCGACCGATGAAAATGGCTGATTGGATAAAAAAGCTGGATGACTTTTTAAAGTTGAGTGAAAAGAAGCTTTTGACCGGCGCAGGAAAAATTAGCGCGGAAACTGCCAGTCAAAAGGCAGATGCGGAATTTAGAAAATTCAGGCAGGCGCGAGATAAAAATTATCTTTCCGATTTTGACCGGGAAGTGAAAAAACTTTATTGTAAATCAAAAGAAAAATAACTATGCAATATTCAATTGTAAATTACACGATGTTAAAAGAAAAATTAATTTTTGGAAAGAATCAAAAATGCACCCGAAACAACAAATCAAAAAAATAATAAGAGATTTAACCGGCGAAGACGCCGAAATAAAACCCTCCCCCCTTACCGACTTTGGAACCCCGGTAGCGTTTAAATTAGCCCCTGCACTCAAAAAATCCCCAAAAGTTATTGCAGATGAACTCGCAGGAAAATTAAAACAAAATTTACCCGAATCGGTAAGCAGTGTTGAAGCCACAAACGGCTACATTAATTTTTACTTAAATTACAAAAATCTTTCAAAAAACATTTTAAGGGAAGTTCACGAAAAAAAAGAGGATTTCGGGAAACTGAAAAACAAAAATTTAAAAATAATTCTTGAGCATACTTCTGTTAATCCATCGGGACCGGTGCATATAGGAAGGCTTCGTAATTCCCTGATCGGTGATTCATTGTCGCGAATCCTGAAATTCGCAGGGTACGAAGTTGAAACGCATTACTATGTAAATGACATAGGGAAGCAGATTGCTATTATCGCCCAGGGCTTTATCGAAGGCATCGAACCTGACGCTGAGGCAGTTGAGAGATACGAAAAATACAAAGACAAGGACGATTTTCTTGTGTTCTTTGAGTATGTTTCCGCAAACCGCGAATTTGAAAACAATCCGGTTTTTGGGGAGAGGGTGCAGGATTCGATAAAGTGCGCCGAGTCAGGTGACGGGGATGCTAAAAACAAAATCACGGGCGTTGCGAAAAAATGTCTTTTAGGGCAGAATGAAATTTTCAGTAAATTAAACATTAATTTTGATTTCTTTGATTTTGAAAGCGAATACAAAACAGATGAGGTAATTGAATTTTTAAGAAATAACGAGCATGCTGAAATTATTGACGGGTGCGTTGCATTAAACCTTGAGAGTTTCGGCTTGAAGAAAAAAGGCGGGGGAAGCGTTCTTGCAAGAGATGACGGAACATCGGTTTATCTTGCAAGGGACATTGCATACCATCTTGAGAAAATCAAATTAGGCGACCGCATAATCAATGTTCTCGGCGAGGATCATAAATTTGAGTTCATGGAATTGAAAACAATTTTAACTGAATTTTATAAACTAAAAAAACCAATTGATGCCGTGCATTTCTCGTTCGTGAGCTTTGAGGGCGAAAAGCTTTCCACAAGACGCGGTCAGACGGCTCCGGTTGATAAACTAATTGATGATGCGGTTTTGAAAGCAGGGCAGGAGATAAAACAGAGGGGGATCGCTGGAATTGATGCGGCACAAATTATCGGGATCGGGGCGATGAAATATCATATCATTAAACGGGAGCCGCAAAAGCCCATAACCTTCAGGTGGGATGAAGCGTTAAACTTTGACGGCGAGACAGCACCATACATACAGTACGCCCACGCCCGGTGCTGCCGGATTCTTGAGAAAGCGAACTTCAGGGTTGATGAAATAAATATTGATGCACTATTCAGCGACGGCTTTGAACTTGAGAAAGAGGAAAAAAATTTAATTAAAATTATTTCAGAGTTTGAAGAGGTTGTTGAAAGAGCATCGGATGAATTAAAGCCGAACCTGGTTGCAATTTATGTTTACGAAATCGCGTCACAATTCAGTAAATTCTATAAGGAATGTAAAGTGATCGGTGAAAATCCGGGTGTTGAGAAAAGACGGCTTTTGATGGTTGACGCTGCAAGGCAGGTTATTAAAAACGCTCTTTTACTAATTGGGATTGATGCGCCTGATAGAATGTGAGTTTACAACTTCTTACACGGGTATCGGCGCAGCCACGCTCTCCGGTTCAGCAATGGATTCCAGCATCAGTTTTTTATCTATTTCCATTAGTTTCCGGACTAAAGGGCTTTTCTTGTTCAGTATATACATCTGTGAATTCCCGATTTTCCTGGCAGGTATAATTATATTGAATTTCAACAGTTTATCCCAGAAAGTTTCCAGTGTGTTGAAAGAGACACCGCTCAGTTCAGCTATCTGCGTCTTTGAATGGTCAAATATATCGTTTTCAAGCAAAAAGTCCAGTACCTTTGTTAAGGGATATTCTCCAAACATATCTAAAAATATGGATTTTGGTTCGTTATTACTCATTTTTTATTGAATTGATTTTATTTAATTTAAACTTACATTATACATATAATGTGAAAGAACCGCAGCGGTTCTTGAGTAGATTTATTTAATAAATTATATTTCATTCTTAATAAAAGAAATTGAAATCACCAGTTTCAAAAATTGCAACTATTATATAATAGAATTTAATTATATTCATGGAATTAAGTGATGATGCCTTAAAGTCATGGATTATCAAAAAACTTGTCAGGAAACAATGCTGGGGTAAAGGACACATCTCCGGGGATAACCTGGTTAAAGGAAGCCCGCCGGAACTCAAAAAAAGATTACTGAGAATTGCTAACACACTGGTCAAAGAAGGTAACCTGGTGAAGTTTCCTCACGACTCAGAAGAGCATTATTATCTTAATCCAAACCGGAGAAAGGATATTTATAAAATAATTGAAGAGTTGTAGGGGGTGTATGGGAATTCAACGCGATGGATAAAATTGAAACCGAATTTAAGAAATTTTAATTTTAATTTCGCCGCCCGTAATACGGTCTACGCTCCCTTCTCGGCTGGAATCTTGCCGGCTTTTCATTCCATCTTATTTTCACCTGTTCCATCTTCGGGGTCTCTTCTCTTGCTATTTTCACATCGTTGTCTCTCATTACTCTCCTGAAGTTATCATGGTCTCTTCTTGCAAGGATGTTTACCGCTTTTCCTTCTTTTCCGGCTCTTGCGGTTCTTCCTATCCTGTGGACATATTCCTTGCTGTCGTTTGGGATGTCGTAGTTATAGATATGCGAGACACCCTTGATGTCAAGCCCTCTCGCGGCAACATCGGTGCATACGAGAACATATACTTCCTGGGTGTGGAAGTGCTTCATTATGCTGGTTCTTCTTGCCTGGGTAAGCCCGCCGTGAATTGCCGTTGCGTTTACTCCCGCGGATTCCAGGTTTTTTGCAATAAAGTCCGTGTTCTTGCGGGTATTACAGAAAATCATGACAAGACCTTTTTCCTCTTTTTTCAGTAAATGAACAAGAAGGGAAAATTTCAGGTTATCCGAAACTTCATAGTAATTTTGAATTAATTTTTTAGCGTCAACATACGACTCTGCCGAGACCTCAACCGGGGAGTTCATGTATTTTCCTGCAAGAAGAGATATTTCCCTTGAAATAGTTGCAGAGAACAAAAGTGTCTGCCTTTCCCGCGGGCATTGTTGTATTATCCTTTTAACATCATCTATGAAGCCCATGTCAAGCATCCGGTCGGCTTCGTCAAGGACAAGTATTTTCACTTTTCTGAGGTCTATTGTTCTTCTTTCAATATGGTCAAGCAATCTCCCGGGAGTTCCCACTACAATATCCGCTGTCCTTAACTGGTTGAACTGCGGGTTTATTGAGACACCGCCGTAAATTGAAACTATCCTTAAATACTTGTACTTTGAAAAGTCCCTCAATGCTCCCGAAACCTGCTCGGCAAGTTCTCGTGTCGGCGTCAAAATTAATGCATGTATTCCTTTTCCTTTTTCAGTATCCCGTATAATCCCGGAAGCAAACGCTAAAGTTTTCCCTGAGCCGGTTGCAGAACCTGCTATAACATCTTTTCCCTCAAGGATCAGGGGAATTGATTTTTCCTGTATCTCTGTCGGTATTTCAAATCCCTCGTCTTCTATTGATTTTAAAATCGGCTCAATAATACCTAATTTTCTAAAATTTTCCATTTTTTGTATTTGTCTTTTCGTAATTTATTATAAGTCATTCAAGAAAAAAATATCTGTTTTTATCTTACTCAACTTATTACTTTATATGTTATTAATTAGGATTACATATAATAAACAGTTTATTAATTATTTACACGAATAAAATAGTATTAAGGGTATTTTGTGTTAATTTAATGAACTGTTGAACTAATAAATTAATAAATAAATTAATATTAATAAATAAATTATTTAATCAATTATTTTGGTATGGAAAAAGCAATCATTCGGGCGCCGGGAATTGAGGCAGCGGATATGGATAAATTATTTCTTGAGTTAAACACGGATAAACAGGGCATTAGTGAAAAAGACGCCGGGAAGATTTTAGAGCAGTTTGGGTTTAACGAGCTTAAGGAGACTGCCCGAGTAACTCCGTTTAAGGTTTTTTTAAGGCAGTTTTCAAATTTCATTGTTTACGTGCTTATCGCAGCTGCATTAATTTCTTTTTTCATCGGCGAGACGCTTAATTTTGTTGTTATTTCCGTTATTATAGTATTTATTATACTCCTCGGGTTCGTGCAGGAATATAAGGCGGAGAAAGCAATGGACGCTTTAAAAAAGATTGTTCAGCCCAAGACCCGTGTTTTAAGAGACGGTAAAGTGCGTGATATACTGACAAAAGACGTCGTGCAGGGGGATGTTCTTTTGCTGGAGCACGGGGATAAGATTTCGGCGGACGCAGTTGTTTTCGATTCAATCAGCCTGAAGGTTGACGAATCCGCCCTGACAGGCGAAAGCATATCTGTTGAGAAGAAAAACGGAGACATGATTTTCGCAGGAACGCAGGTCGTTTACGGCAAATGCAAGGCGGTTGTCGCGGCAACGGGTATGAAAACAAAATTAGGTGAGATTGCGGGAATGATACAGGATGTTGAAGAAAAAACTCCCCTGCAGGTAAAGATAGACCAACTTGCAAAAACCTTAACGATAATTGCTTTTACTGCTTGCGCGCTTACTTTTATCCTGGGAATCATTAAAGGCGCATCAATTGCAGGCATTCTTATAATTGCTCTTGCTCTTGCCGTTGCATCGGTTCCAGAGGGCTTGCCTTTAACATTAACGCTGACTCTTGCTTATGGTATGCACAACATGGCTAAACGAAATGCCATAATAAGGAAAATGCTTGGTGTTGAGGCGCTTGGGTCAACAACCGTTATCTGCACAGACAAGACAGGCACCTTAACGAAAAACGAGATCACAGTGGAAAAAATTTTTGCCGGCGATAAAATTTTTGCCGTCTCCGGAATAGGATATGAACCTGAGGGTGAGTTTTTTGTTAATAAAAATAAAATTGATGAATTAAAAGAAAAAAATTTAACATTATTATTGAAAGCAGCAGCAATATGCAATAACGCATTTCTTGAAGAAAGGGACGGGGTATGGCGGGTTGTCGGAGACCCGACGGAAGCGGCATTAATTGTTGCCGCGGCAAAAGCAAACTTATGGAAAAGCGACCTGGAAAATGAATACACGAGAACAGAGGAGATAATTTTTACTTCAGAGAGAAAGCTTATGTCAACCTTGCATGAAAAAGGAAAGGAGAGGTGGGTGTTTACAAAGGGCGCTCCTGAGATTGTCCTAAAAAAATGCAGGTTTATTGAAAAAGAAGACGGTATAAAAGAACTTGACGGTGATGAGAAAGCAAAAATATTGGCAATTAACGGAGGTTTTGCAAGCTCTGCTTTTCGCGTTCTCGGCGCTGCGTACAAAAAAGTTCCCGGCTCAAAGGACATCGGGAATATAGAGGAGGATTTAATTTTCCTCGGGCTTATTGCCATGAGGGATCCCCCGAGGGAAGAAGCGAAAGAGTCCGTAGCAGTATGCAGGGAAGCGGGAATAAAGGTCGTGATGATAACAGGCGATAACCAGGGGACTGCAAAGGCGATTGCAAAGGAAATCGGATTATTTGATGAAAACAAAAAATCCGGCTTGATTGGAAATGAAAAAATAATGAGGATAATTGAGAACGGCATAATAACCGGCAGTGAACTTGAGGAATTGGACGATAAGGAATTTGAAAGCGTTGTTGAGGACATTGTTATTTACGCGAGAATGATGCCTGAACAGAAATTAAGAATTGTTAAGGCATTAAAGGATAAAGGGCATGTCGTTGCCATGACCGGCGATGGCGTTAATGACGCGCCCGCCTTAAAGAAAGCGGATGTGGGAATAGCGATGGGAATAAAAGGAACCGATGTTGCAAAGGAGTCAAGCGTTATGGTTTTGCAGGACGATAATTTCGCAACAATTGTTGAGGCGGTAAGGCAGGGAAGAGGCATATATGAAAATATTGAAAAATTTACCTGTTATTTGATTTCAAGAAATTTCACCGAAGTAATTCTTATTTTATTAGGTATAATTTTGCTTGGTTTTGATTTTTTGCCTCTTTTAGCACTGCAAATTTTATTTATAAATTCATTTGACGAGATAATGCCTGCAATAGCGCTTGGACTTGACCCCGTAAGAAAAGGAATCATGCACAAAAAGCCGATAGATGCAAAGGAAAAGATACTAAAAAAAAGAAACCTGGTTTTAATAGCCGTAATTGCGGGTTTCATGGGCGTTGCATCTTTTATCGTGTTTATATTAAACGACCCCGCAGGAGACATTGACCGGGCAAGAACCCTTACCTTTGCAGCAATCGTGAGCATGGCACTGCTTGTTCCTTTCGCATTCAGGTCACTTGAAGAGTCAATACTTAAAGTCGGGTTTTTCACAAACAATCTGTTGATACTGGGTGCATTTTCAATAATTTTGTTAACATTAACCGTCATGTACATACCGTTCCTGCAGGAGATATTCAAGCTCACCACATTAAGCTTAATTGACTGGATTATTCCCCTGTCCGTTGCTGTCGCTACATTGACTTTCGCCGAGGTTGTGAAAGTTTTGACGAGGAATGTTTCTTAACACTAATTACCGGTCAATTTTAATAAATTAAAAAATAAATTAAAAATTTAATTAAAATTCAATTATGATTCTTGAAATCTTTGAACTGATAGGAACGATAATCGTTATTTTGATCGGCTGTGAGCTTTTCGCAAACTCGGTTGAGCACATCGGGAGAAAATTCGCTCTCTCGCATGCAGCCGCAGGATCTCTTCTTGCGGCTGTGGGAACTGCGATGCCCGAAACCATAATACCTATCCTTGCACTGCTTTTCGGCGGAGAGCACGGCGAGGACATAAGCATAGGCGCAATCCTTGGCGCTCCTTTCATGCTTTTAACGCTTGCAATTTGTCTTGTCGCAGTAACCGTTCTTGTAATGAAATTCACCGGCAGGAGAGATACGAGCGACATAAACGTAAGCATCCCGGCGGTTGAATTTGACCTTAAATTCTTCATCGCGGCATTCGTTTTTATTCTCATAGGAGCATTTGCATACAACGAATTTCAAAATAAATTAATCAATTATTTTCTTGCAGGATTCCTTATTCTTTTATACATATATTACATAAAAATCACGCTCAGTCATGACGCGGAAGACAATGAAACGTACTCGGAGTTTTTCTATCTCGCGAAATACTTTTACATGAGACCGACGATAACAAATGTCTATATACAGGCACTGCTGGGGCTTGCAGTCATAATATTCGGCGCGAAACTTTTCATCGGCTACCTTATAATCGTCGGTGCTGAAATCGGGATTTCAATGCTTGTACTCTCCCTTCTCATAACGCCTATTGCAACCGAACTCCCGGAAAAATACAACAGCATCACATGGACGCTGAAAAAAAAGGACACGCTGGCGTTTGCAAATATCACGGGAGCTGTTGCGTTCCAGTCAACACTTGTCGTAAGCATCGGTCTGCTTTTGACTGAATGGAATCTTGACGCCCACACGATGATGAATATCTTTTTTGCCCTGCTGTCCGGAATTATAATATTTGCGACACTGAAAATTAAAAAGAAATTATACGCTGAGCCGCTTCTCATCGGGGGAATATTTTATATTATTTATGTTGTTGTGAGCCTGGGAGTTTTGTGATAAAAATTAAAATTTAATTAGGATTCGGAATTTCATATAACGGAACAAGGGTATCCGAAGTTGCCCGATAGGGCAATTTCACGAAGTGAAAGGGCGTTAGCCCGCCGTGGATACCTTTTGTTATAGCAAGTTCTTATTTGTGCATTTCTGAGTGTACGAAGAAATGCTTGAATGAAGTGAAAGCATTAGGGGGTTGAAAACCCCCTGATCCGCTATGATGATCAACCTTTCTGAAGGTTGTTTTATATTATTTATGTTGTTGTGAGTCCGGGAGTTTTGTAAATCCGGGGTTCCATTGATATTTATATATAATTACACTGGATACTAAGTAATAATAATAAATATAAATATAAAATGGAAAGAAATTTTAACAGAGGAAGGCGAAACTTTGATAGCGGACCCAGGGAAATGCACGAGGTTACATGTGCGGAATGCGGGAAACAAACAGAAGTTCCGTTCAAGCCGGACGGCACAAGACCTGTTTACTGCAGGGACTGCTACCAGAAACGCAAACCTCCCAGAAGGTATTAGGAGATTTTAGTAGAAAATGCATAAGAAAAACCTTAAAAAGGTTTTCCTTCTTTTTTATTGAAAAATGAAAAACAGGTAAATTATGTTATTCTATGATGCGATATCTCGGAAGAGTCCAGGTCAGCGGTAGCAATTTTATTTTTTATCAGGGTATTTTGCAACCTTTTACCTGCAAGGAGAAACTTAATATTTTTGTAATTATTAGATTGAATTTTAAATTTTAATTATTCTTCACACCAACAACTTCAACAACACCGCCTTCTGAGCATGCAGCCGGTTCTCCGCCTGGTCCCACACAATTGAATTCGCTCCGTCAATAACATCCGTGATCTCCATACCCCTGTGCGCCGGCAGGCAGTGCATTATCTTACATTCCGGCTTTGCACCGCTTAGTAACTTTTCATTGACCTGGTATTTTTTAAATTTATTCAGCCGTTCCTCTGCTTCCTCTTCACTTCCCATACTGACCCAGACGTCAGTGTAAACGATGTCTGCATCCTTTACCGCCTCAACCGGGTCGTTTGTAATTTTAATTTTATTTATTAATTTATTTTTAATTTTCGGCTCATAACCTTCCGGTGCTGCAACCGCCATTTTAATTCCCATCATTGCACAACCAAGCATTAACGAATTGCAGACATTATTCCCGTCGCCGATGTATGCAAGTTTAATCTCGCGGTTTCCATCGCAAAAGCGATCCTTTGACGGAAAGTCAACCGGAAATTGTTCATAAATCGTGAATAAATCGGAAATTATCTGGCAGGGATGCTCGTAATCGGAAAGCCCGTTAATAACAGGAACCGTAGAATTTTTTGATAATTCAATAAGTGTCTCATGTTCATAAACCCGTGCCATAACGCCGTCAACATACCTGCTCAACACTTTTGCAGTGTCGCTTATTGCTTCCCCTCGCTTGAGTTGTATTTCCCCTGCATGAAGATTTAACGCATATCCGCCGAGCTGCACCATCGCGACCTCAAAGGAAATTCTTGTCCTGGTTGACGGTTTTTCAAAGAGCATCGCGAGTGTTTTATTTTTCAATCGGTCGTGATGCTGGTGCAAATTCGCCTTTAAGATTTTTGTCGCCTGCAAAATTTCCGTGATTTCATTTTTATTTAAATCGGTTATTGAGAGGAAGTGCATTTTTGAGTTAATAATTAAGATAATTGAATTTAAATATTAAGAATCCTGATAAAAATATAAAATTTAATTTGGGTTAGTTGTTAGTTGCCAGGTGTTATCTGGATATTGCCAGTGGAACGGACTGATCCCTGACCCCCAATCCCTGACCCCTGATCCCGCTATAATTTTAAGATGTAGTCCAGGTAGTCAAAAAGCAATTTTTTAAATTCATTATCTTTTAATGGCATCAATGAATTTCTTGCCTGAACCTCGTATTCATTTATTTTTTCCATGCAGTATTTAATTGAACCCTTTTTCTCAATTCTTTCAAGCAGTTTTTCCGAATCCTTCACAGAATGTTCTTTCCCGAAAATTTTCATTAAATATTCTCTTTCAAGGGACTCTGAATTTTTATAATAATGAATTATCGGAAGCGTCACAATGCCGTTTTTCAGGTCAGACGAGTAATTTTTGGATTTTATTTTCATAAGGTCTGCTATGTCATCCTTGATCTGGTAAATAAACCCGATATTCTCGCCGAAAGAGGAAAGTGCTTTATTTTCTTCGGGAGAGCCGCCGGCAGCATAGGAAGCGACATAGGCGGATGATTTAAAGAGAGCGGCGGATTTCTTTTTTATCTTTAAAAAATATTCCTTTTCCGAAACATTTTCAATGTCAAGAGCAATATCCATAAGTTCCCCATCGCAGATTTCAACCCCGTATTTTGAAAGCAATCTTACGACTTCAACACCGTGACTTGCAGCTATATTCACTGACATAAGAATCAGGGCATCGCCGAGAACCACTGCATTACCAAGACCTATCTTTTTGTGAAACGATGCCTTTCCGCGGCGAATTTCATCATTATCAACAATATCGTCATGAATTAAACTTGCATTATGCGCGAGTTCAATTGCAACCGCCAGTGGAATTGCCTTTTCAATTTTCCCGCCGGCTGCCTGGTATGAAAGAGTACCGAGAATCGCCCGCAGTCTTTTCCCTTTCATCAGGGCGGACTGTATCAAAGGATACGCATAAGGACTTAAATCCTTTATTTTTACCAGGTCATCCAAATTTTCAACCTCTTTTTCAAACCTGCACAATACATTATCAACATATTTATCAAAACGCACTTTAATTTTTTATAAAATTAACATATTTAATCATTTAATAATTAAAAAAATTAGATTAGAGAATTAAATAATTATTGTCTTTTTTGTAATTCACAGTAACACATGACTATCGGCTAAATTAAATTTTGAGCAAATTAAACTTCATCACTCAATTGAAATGAGAATTTTTTCCCATTAATACAATTAATACTCAAACTATTTAAAGCGTTCAGTCCTAATGCCAGTTT
>MCBE01000273.1 GCA_001723845.1 Candidatus Altarchaeales archaeon WOR_SM1_SCG | reverse complement strand
GGATTGAGTATCTCGTGTCTCATTGGATATAATAGATTTTTAGCAATGTGGATAATTAGGTGTGTTTTTAATTAATTGAGGAGAGATATGTGGCAGATTAGAGACACTCTATTTTTTGAGAGGATACATAATTACCTTAATATTACCTTAATATTATCTATAATTTTAATTTAACAACAATTAAAGAGGACAAAAACCCCATGATAAACGCCCAGGAAATCCACGGGACCGCAACTTCGGTGGGTAAATCGCCCGTGCCTGAAATCAGGTAGATAAGTTCGATTAACACATAGTACGAAGCAGCACCCGCTCCTGCGGCAAATTTTGTATTGAAATGAACCTTTGATAAAAACACCATCAAAGAGAATGCAAGAACAGGGGGAACAAGAAGGAAGACAGGGTGAATTGCAAAAAACCCGGATGTAAGAAGCACGAGTGTGAAAAGAATAACGGGCGGGAAATAACCTGTTAATAATTTAATAATTATTATAATTGCAACTGCTGATGCAAAAAGTAAGATATAAGATAAAATGCAGGTAAAAGCCGCCTGTTTAATTGAGTTTTTCATTTTGATGTTATTTATTTATTAAATTAAAATTTAGATTTAATTGACTACAATATAATAAAAATTGAATTATAAATTCACCGAAGCATAAACTAACTATAACAATCTCTTAATATTTCAATTTCCCCTGCGAAAGAAAAGTAGGGTTTTATTTACCCCAGAACTCGTCAGCTTCTTCCTCCATCTTATCAAGCCGGGTGTAGTAGTCAGGGAACTCGTTCAGGTGAGCTAACGCAATTTTCCCTGTCACCAGCGGGTCGTCGTTTGTGACATTTGTTAACGAGTTTTCAGTCCCGTGTTCAAGCTCAACGTCCATACCTCGCCTGAACTGCGCAACATCAAACTCGTTCCATTTAATGCCGAGTTTCTCGCCGATTTCCTTTGCTTTTTCTTCCGTAAAGTGTTTTTTCGCCATTTTATTTTATTAAGTTTAAAAGAAATTTAAATTTCATTATCTTTATTATCTTTATCAACAACAAACCTTCCGCTAATCATAACCTTTCTCACATTCCCCGGATTGCAGCGGTTCACAATCACCGAAATCCAATCCTTATTGAATTTTAAATTTATTGAGTTCCGGTCAATAAAAATCAAATCAGCGTTTCTGTTTTTTTCAATAATTCCTGAATTTAAATTAAATTCCGATGCCGCATTTATTGTCGCCATTTTCAAAACATCTCCCGGATTTATACCGCAAAATTTCGCGGTAAACTCCATCTCCCGCCACATATCGGGCGAGTTAAGCATCACATTGTCCGTTCCGAGACAGGCATTTATATTTAAATCAAGCATTTTTTTGATTTTCGGTATTCCGACACCGAGAGCAGCATTACTCCTGGGGCAGCAGACAACAGAAATGTTTTTCCCCGAAATTTCTTTGATTTCTTCGGGAGTCGCTTTTGTTGCATGGATTATAATACCCGGGTTGTATTTCAGTGCGGTTTTTATTTCACCTTCCACCTCGCCTGCATGAACCGCTAAAATTTTATTTTTATTTTTTATTTCTTGTAGAATTTTTAAGAAATCCGGGTTTTCATTTAATTGATAAACATTCAATCCAAGCCCGCTGCATTCGGAAATTTCATCAATGCTAAGTTCCCTTCCTAAAATCACGCTCTTAATCGGTATCCTGCTGACCGCTTCCTTTAGTTCGTTTATCCCGGGAATCCCGAATTCACGAAAGTCAGAAAAACACAAAATCCCTGAATTTAACATATATTTTGCACTCGCGCGCATCGCTCTTATCAGGTCTTCTCTTTTCGCATTCTTATATAATTTCCATTTCAACCCTTCCGGACCGCAGGCAGAATCAACGGAAAGACCGTCTGCCGCACCCTTGAACAGGGAATCGCCGATGTGCGTGTGTGCGTTAATCAGAGAGGGCATCACAAGATAATTCTTAAAATTTTTGGCACCCGATGCAAAGCCGCAGCTTACCTCTTTAATTAATTTTTTCTCAATTAAGAGGTTTGCTTCTTCAACGAATTCAAAATTTTCATTTATTATTGAGGTGTTTATCAGCATTTTTTGTTAATCTTTGTTAGTCTTTGTTAGTCTTTTAATTCGTTTATCCTGTCCGCAAACTTTTTCTCATCCTTTATCGGTTTTATGTGAGTATAGGATTTTTGCATTGTTGTTTTTTTGTAATTTTGATTAGATTAAAATTCAATAAAAAGATTAAAGATTTTCCGATTATTAATCTTTGAAATATCAGATAACGGAACTATCCGTAATTTCATCAAGTAATAATTCCATTCTTTTCTCTCTATTATTTTTATTTTTTATTTCACATTGCCAGATTATAATAACTTTCCAGTCGGCATTTCTTAACTTTTGAATATTTTTTCTGTCACGGACTATGTTATCCGAAATCTTGGTTTTCCAGAAATCCGTATTTGTTTCGGGAAGTGCCGATGCTTTGCAGTTTTCATGTCCGTGCCAGAAGCAACCGTGTATGAGAATCATGGTCTTGTATTTCGGCAGAACAATATCTGGTTTCCCAGGATAACGTTTATCGTTTTTTCTGTAACGAAATCCTTTTTGAAATAAAAACGTTCTCACCAAAATCTCAGGTTCGGTTTCTTTATCTGAAATTTTTGACATGATTTGAGAGCGTTTGTTTTTTGAATAAATATCAGTCATGTTTTGTTAACGCATCATATTTATCAATGAATTCTTGATGATAATTTTTAGCATTATTAAGTAAGGATTCATATGTCTTAATATAAACGACATTATTTTTTTGATAAGAATCAGCTTTCATTTTAACTTTATCAGTTTTAACCAATCTTTCACCAATAATATGGCAATAAACATTTGTTCCATACTCATTTCCTAATTTTTCCTTAATAAAAGAAACATAATCTAATGCTTGATCTAGTTCTTTATCACCTATTGCTTTTTTTGGTCTTTTCAATTCAATTATAAAAAAACTATCAGCAAAATTTTGACAGAGAAAATCTATACGCCTATCGGATTCATCCAAATCATCATCTTTAAATTTTTCTTTTAACAAGTTAGAATAGGTTACTTCATCTTTAAAGTTCATTATTCTTGGGTCGAGTAACCACGGAAATTGTTTTAAAAAATTGTGAAGTTCTGGAACTTCTCTTGAATTTTTCTCTATATGTTTTTCAAATTTTTCAATTGTTTCAAGGCGAACTTGAGCTATCTTGTATAATTCTCTTGATTCTATAATCTCCCACTCCTTAAATAATTCAATAATCTTTTCCGGTTGTTCAAAACCTGTTTCGTCAATATCATGGGCTAATTCTTTAAATGCTTCGAATTGAAAGGAATCCCTTGTATATTTAACAAGTTCTACCGATTTGGAAAACGCTAGACCTTCTGCATCAATAATGGAATCCGTTATTTTTTTGGCTAATTTTCTTTCATGCTTTGGTAAATTCGAAATCCAGTCGCCCAAATCGATACCTGTTTGTTCTTTTACTTTTTGTATTTTTTTTTGTTTCTTCTCTTCTTTTTGTTTGTTAAAGAATGCCCGTATTACTTTTTGCAAATATTCTTTAAGATCTGATGTTTCCTCCAATTCCCATATGAGCGATTGACGATTAGTTGATATTACGTCATTCTTAAAGTTTTCAATAAAATCAACATTTAGCCAACCCGTAATGTAAGAATAACCATGGCTTGTGGCTTTTACATCGTAAAAAGAATAATCATTTACTAATTTTCCTCTTGAAAACAAAGCAATCCCCCGCATTTTTGACGGGATGGTTTTTTCTTTGGACGCAAGTATGCTTCCGCTTATTTTACTTCGATATCCATATTCGGATGAAACTTTTTCATATGACAAGGGAAATTCCCAACTCATAAATTCATCTATCCCCTCGTATCTTAACTCGTTTTTTAAAGGGGATTCCTCGATTGCAGTATTATTGTAGAATATCTCTACTTCGAAATCCTCTTCATTAAATATCTGAAAACTTTTTACTAATGAGTATGCCAACTTAGCCGGATCAAATAGCGATTTTCTTGGAATGTTTGTAAGGGTTATTCTCGTTCCTTTTTCTTTTTCAACATTTACATCCTTCTTGATTAATTTGGGATTATATTTGCATTCTTCCCGCCCTTGTTTTTCTAGTTTATCCCAATCCAGTTCAAATGAAGTTAATTTGTGTTCACGAATTGTTTCAACCAATATGTTTTTGGCTATGCCAAAACAAGCTAATTTTCCAAGTCCTTTCTTTCCTATAACATATCTTTTGCCATTTTCACTTTTTTCACCCCCTTCATATTTCCTCCTATTCCTTCCGACCGCAAGGAATTTAGGGTTGAGTTCGTGGAATGGCATTCCATTCCCGTCATCATCAATGATTATCTTTTTTTCATCAATGTCGAATAAATATAACATTACGTGTTCGGCTTCCGCATCATACGAATTAGCAATCAATTCTGCTATTATGGGGGGTAAAGTGGAATACATCTGGAGACCCAATTGATTGATTATATTCGGGTCAAAAGTCATTTTCAATTCCTCTGTGTTGGTATTTTCAGTCATTTTAAGTTGATTTGTTTATTATCGCTTCCCCGATCCTCCTGGCATATTCCGGCGGAACGGCATTACCTATCATTCTTGCCGTTGCCCCGATACTTTTTGAATAAAACACATAGTTTTTAGGAAATGTTTGTAAGGTGGCTCCCTCTCTTATTGAAATGGCTCGGTTTTCTTCAGGATGTCCGAAACGTCCGTTTGATATACTTAAAAATTTCGTCGTAATTGTCGGAGCGGGTTTATCCCATGACATCCTACCATAATTATCTTTAAACCCATTGCCATTATAATGTTCTCTTTTCAAGTTGGTATGATTTGCCCAGTCCAGCCAAGAACCTCCGTTTTTTGGTGTTTTTTCCAATCGCTTTATATTTTTCTCGCTCAATCTTGCGACCGTATGATTGAATTCGGAGTTATCTTTAAACCCTGCATTTACCTCGGGAAATCCGTTATGCTCTCCGATAAAATCTTTTACTGTTAGTTTCTTGTGTTTATCGGTTTCTGGGAAGATGGGGGTTTTCGTCACCCTTGAAGCTATCAAAGAAAATCTTTTTCTTGTTTGAGGAACACCGAACTCATTCAAATTTATGATATCATATTTAACTTTATACCCTTGCTTTTCCAAATATCCAACAAATTCTATTAAGCCGCTTTCGTCCTTTTTTCTTTCGATTCCAGGAACATTTTCAACCACTACATATCCTGGATTATGATACTTCACAAAATGATGAAACACTTTAAGTAAATCTTTTGATTTTTCAGATTTTTTCTTATCTGTTCTGATTATTGACCAATATTGGCACGGACTGCAGCCGACAAACAACAAAGAATCATCGTCTTTTTTTATTCCGGTTAATTCAGCAAGATGTTTTTCTGATAATTTATGAATATCGGTTTCAATAAATTCGGAGCCGGGATTATTAATTTCATATGTCTCTTTGCAACTCGGATCATTGTCAATTCCCGCCAATACATTAATTCCTGACTGGGACAAACCGAAAGTCATTCCTCCTGCACCGCAAAAAAAATCAATTGCTTTCAAATTGTTTTCTTCATTGTTTTCCATATATTATCTCCGTATGAAATGTTTCAAAGCACACCCCTCCCGTAAATTACAGGCACCCGGAGATACGATAATTTTATTAACGATGGAGGAGATGTGCGATTTTCCCCACCGACCCCGACATATCGCCTCAGGACCGGGGTCCAGCCCTTCTCACTAAATGGGAATAACTAAATTTTAATTATATTTATCTTATGTTAACATTTAGAATTCAATCTAAATTATAAAGTTATCAAATTTTCCCTAAAAATTCATCGCAGTGTTGTTTTTCAATGATTAACGGCGGGATAATCCGCACCGTATTTTCCGAGTGAATCGTTAAAATTCCCTTCTCTATTAATTCCATGACCTTCTTTTTCCCGTCATTTGTATTTATCCCGATCATGAGTCCTTTCCCGCGGGCGTCAAAACCGGCATCCAGCAAATTCTCAAGAAGGTATCTGCCCTGCTTTTCGGAATTAACGATTAATTTATCTTTAATTATTGTTTCAATTACCGCTTTTGAAACGGCACATGCAAGAGGACTCCCGATGAAAGTTCCGCCGTGTTCTCCTTTTTCAAAGTCAAGCCCTTCTCTAAAGAGGCATGCACCAATCGGAAATCCGCCGCCGATTCCTTTCGCGAGGCATAAAATATCCGGTTTTACCCCCCGGTGCTCGTAAGCAAACATTTTACCTGTTCTTCCGAACCCTGTCTGGACTTCATCGGCAATCAATAAAATATCATTCTCTTTTGTAATCTCTCTGACTTCAGGAAGATAATTTTCACCGGGAATCACAACCCCTGCTTCGCCCTGGATCGGCTCAAGAATTACCGCTGCAATTTTATTATTATTTTTTTTGTCATCTTTTATTGCATTACGAAGTGCATCGCAGTCATTATAATCAATAAACACGATATTTTTATATTTTAAAATTTTCTCAAACGGTTTTCTGCATTTCTCGCTGTGTGTAAGTCCCAGCGAACCTAAAGTCCTGCCGTGAAACGCTCCCCTCGTTGATATGAATTTTGTTTTGCCCGTCATCCTGTGGGCAAGTTTTAATGCGCATTCAACGGCTTCTGTCCCGTCGTTTGTAAAGAATGCCTTGTTCATGCCGGAAATTTTACATAAGAGTTTTGCAAGTTCAAGCTGCGGGATCGTGTATAGCCAGTTTGAGACATGAATCAATTCTTTTGCCTGCGCAGCAATTGTTTTAACGATTGCAGGATGAGCGTGTCCCAGGGATGACACTGCAATTCCCGCGAAACAATCAAGATATTTTTTACCGGAAACATCCCACAGATATATCCCCTTCCCGTGAGTGACTGCAACCGGTAATCTGCCGAATACATTTGCGTAATACCTTTCCTCTAAATTTTTTATTTCGGGAAAATTCATTTTCAATTTTATTTTAATTTATTTTAAATTATACTTCAATTTTTTAATAAATTTAAAATTCAGAGTAAATTATTGATTCTGTTTTGAGATATTTTATATCATTTAAATTTAATCGGTTTATAAAGGATAATCTAAAATGCCGAAGCAAAGCCAGCACTTCATGACCGACAAAAAAATTTTGCAAAGGATTTGCAATTATGCCAACTTAAACAAGGATGACACTGTGCTTGAAATCGGGGCAGGCACGGGAAATCTCACCTTTGAAATCGCAAAATTTGCAGCGGTTTATGCAATTGAAAAGGATGAAAAATTGGTCGCGGGATTGGAAAAAATTAAAAATAAGAATATTCGTATAATACGCGGGGACGCATTAAAACTAACTTTTCCCAACTTCAATAAAATTGTTTCAAATATTCCCTACGGGATTTCAAGAAAAATAACACTGAAATTATTGGAATATAAATTTAATCTTGGAATCTTAACGGTGCAGAAGGAATTT
Organism: Candidatus Altarchaeales archaeon WOR_SM1_SCG; assembly: GCA_001723845.1. Classification (GTDB taxonomy): domain Archaea; phylum Altiarchaeota; class Altiarchaeia; order IMC4; family WOR-SM1-SCG; genus WOR-SM1-SCG. Next base: position 4,656 of record MCBE01000273.1, on the reverse strand, counting down.
GCAGAGAAATTAACGGCAATGTCGGGGAAAATGTTGAATTAAATTATTTATTTGTAAAATAATTAATAATAGGATTTAAGAATGTAGTTATATATGCAATAAACGAAATGAAAAAACCATGGTCAATTTCAACAACGGTAAGAAATCCAGAGAGATTAAGAAGTTTCTTAAAAGTATTAAAGAAACTGGAAGGTCAAGAATTTAATAGAAAAAATCAAGTAAAATACCAGACATTACTAATCCAGGAAAAAATATACAAACCCTTGAATATTTCCACAAAATTTAGAAAATATTATGAGGATCCGGAACTTTCTATACCTTATAAAGTAGCTGAAAAGATTTTCTATGCTCAAAATTATGAAGATCCGCCAATGAGAGGGAGGCAATCGGTAAATCCGCTAAATAAATTAGGTTTTGCAATAGCGAGAGATGGCATTGGATATGTAAAAATTACTGATTTGGGGGAAAGATTTCTGGAAGGCGATTACGATATAGGGTTTATATTTTTTAAAAGTTTGTTAAAACTCCAGTTTCCCAATCCATGGAGTGCTGATTTTTCAGAGAAGGATGGGTTTAATATCATGTCTCTTGTGGCAACGATGCGTCTTCTTTATAAACTTAATAAAAAATCTACCAAAAGAGGTTTAAGTAAACGAGAATTCAGCATTTTTATTCCAACATTAATTAATGTCAATCAAATTGATAAATTATTTAATAAAATAATTATGGAGGTGGCTACATAATGAAAGCGAAAATACAAATATTATCAAACACAAATTACGCGCTTGCTGAAGTGATCAAAAGCGAACTTTTAGAAAGCAATAAGGTGAATGTTGCTGTAGCTTTCTTGCGAAAAACAGGTGTCAATCAAATTCTTAATGCATTGGATTATGCATTAACTAAAAATGATGCAAAAATAGAGATAATAGTTGGATTAGATTTTAAAACTACTGATTATAATGCATTGATAAGTTTAGAGAAAATAAAATCTAAATATCCTGGATTTATGTATTATTGTTTTGGGGACAAAAGAGACAATTTTAATGAATTGATATTTCATCCCAAAATTTATTTATTTAGTAATGCTATTCCCAATAATATAAAATATACCTCAATTGTGGGTTCTTCAAATTTAACTGGTGGTGGTCTATCATCAAATTTTGAAGTTAATGCCGTTTTCAGAGAAACAAAACCAGTTTACTATTCACAGTTAGAAGCAATTTATAATGAAATAAAATTTACAGATTCGGTTTTTATTCCAACCAAAAATTATTTAAAAAAATACATGGGAGTGAGAAAAGATATAGATCAGTCAGGAGAAAAAATAGAATCTTCGGTAAAACACCGTATAGACGAGTTAAAAAGAGAGGAAGAGCAGTTACCTGGACCGGGACCTACACTTAAAAAAATAATAGTTGGGATAATTAAGAAGAAACAAGAGGAAGGTTTAAAATCCGTACCCTTAAAAATCATTTATGAAGAAACTGAAAGAATTGTAAAAGAAAAAGAATTGGGTTTTAAAATGGATACTTTCAGAAATTCTATACGCGGAGAGCTAAATAAACATGAGCAAAATAGTAAACATCCAGATAATAAGTCATTATTTATCCGTCAATCAATCGGAAATTATTCTTTAACTGATATAGGTGAAACTTATGAAAGTAGATAAAAATAACAGAAATATAAGGGAAAATGAGTTTATTGAAGAATGGGTTGAAAAATGGGAAAAAAAGGGCTTCAGAAAGCATATAATTGATGGGCTCCCTTATCTTTTTCCGTCTTTAGTAAATAGACCAAGATGTTTTACTTATGGCACTGAAAATGGATGCATATATTGTGGAAATAAAACTTTCAGATATTATTCTAAAGTTTCAGTAAAAAAATATTATCAATGTGAAAAATGCGGAGGTATAAACCATTGACTCATAATTTAGATTTGATTTTTGCAGACCCCCCATATAATCTTTCCGGTGAGAATTATCTTACCTGTAAAAGTGGGAGAATGGCAGTATGTGATAAGGGTTCATGGGATCAGATAGAAAATATCCATGAGTTTAATAAAAGATGGGTTGAAGCATGCGTTAGAGTTTTAAAAGACGATGGAACAATATGGATTTCAGGGACTTTACATAATCACCCGTCAATTGGTGTGATCTTAAAGGAGTTAAATCTCTGGGTAATAAACGATATTATATGGTTTAAGCCAAATGCACCTCCTTTAATTCAAAAAAATCGTTTTGTTCCTTCAACCGAACTGATATGGGTCGCCGGCAAATCCAAGAAATATTACTTTGACTATGAAACAGCAAAAAGATTAAGCAATGGCAAGCAAATGAGGAATTTGTGGATAATGCCTGCTGAGAGACATAAGACGCCTCATCCTACAGAAAAACCCGAAAAACTTCTTGAAAGAATAATATCAATTGGAAGTAAAGAAGGAGATACAATTCTTGATCCTTTTATGGGATCAGGAACTACAGGAGTTGTAGCAAAGCGTCTGGGTAGGAATTTTATAGGAATTGAAATTGATGATAATTACTTTGAAATATCTAAAAAAAGAATGGATAGCACTCATACTGAAAGTAACTTGATTAAGTTTTTAGAAAAAGGGAAAAGTAATAATAAATCGCAATTGGAACTTTATCCTAAACTGAAAGTATGTGTATGAGTCCCCCACTCACTAAAAATAATTTTAATGTTAATCATTCCATTACTTTTAATTTCAGCAATAATTAAAGTTACAATTTCTGCGCAACTCGCTGAAATAATAATCTAAAATGCCGAAGCAAAGCCAGCACTTCATGACCGACAAAAAAATTTTGCAAAGGATTTGCAATTATGCCAACTTAAACAAGGATGACACTGTGCTTGAAATCGGGGCAGGCACGGGAAATCTCACCTTTGAAATCGCAAAATTTGCAGCGGTTTATGCAATTGAAAAGGATGAAAAATTGGTCGCGGGATTGGAAAAAATTAAAAATAAGAATATTCGTATAATACGCGGGGACGCATTAAAACTAACTTTTCCCAACTTCAATAAAATTGTTTCAAATATTCCCTACGGGATTTCAAGAAAAATAACACTGAAATTATTGGAATATAAATTTAATCTTGGAATCTTAACGGTGCAGAAGGAATTTGCAGAGAAATTAACGGCAAGTGCGGGAAGTAAAAATTATAAATTCATAAGTTCCGCCGCTCAATCGTCCTGGGACATAAAAATTCTTGAATATGTTTCACAGCAGGCATTTTCGCCTGTTCCGGATGTAAAATCGGCAATTGTTGAAATTAAGCCGTCGCGCGACTTTGATGAAAATTACATTGAATTTATAAGAAATTTATTTAACCACCGGAACAAAAAAATCAAAGACACAGGCAAGAGAATTTATGAGTTAAATCCGGGGGAACTTCTTGAATTATATAATAATCAAAATAAAAAATAAAATTTTGACACCCCATTAATTGAGGTGCCAGTCATTTAATCACCTGCACGATCTCAACGCTTCACCAGTACTGCAATTAATAATATAACAATGCACCGATTCCCACAATTAGATAAAGCAGCCAGTTGCCTTTTTTGGCTTTAAACCTGTTTTAAAAATCTAAACTTAATAGATAAAATGGCTATAAACCTATCCAGATTACAAATAGAAAAATTATCTGACAGCAACATAGCAATTGCCGGACAATTTGACTGCGGCGACCATGACCTAAACGAATTCCTGAAAGATGACGCATTGAAACATCAAAAGGAGAGAATAGCCGCAACATATCTCTGTTTTTACGAGGGTAAAGTGGTTGGATATTTCAGCTGGCTTACAGATGCAATAGAAATTAAGGAAAAGGATAAGAGGGTTTTTAAAAAGATAGGGATGAGTTACAGGACTTACCCGGCTATCAAGTTGGGCAGGTTGGCGATAGATAAAAAGTACGCTAAATCAGGGGTGGGAAGTTATCTTGTGAAAAGTATGCCGGAAAATGTAATTTTCTTTTCAGAATTTATAGGTTGCAGATTCGCAACTGTTGATGCTTACGAAACCGCTAAAGAATTTTACGAAAGAATTGGCTTTAAAATGCACAGTGAGAGAGAACATACTGTTTTTATGTATCTTGATATTGGCTCTTCATATTAAATCAGTGTTTTCCACGAGATAAAATACGCATACGCGGATTTTTTTCCACTATTTCCTTGCATTCCTTAAAGAGTTTCTTCCTTTGTTCATATTCAGGATCGCCCGGTTTTAAAGATTTTGTTCTCTCCATTTCCTCTAAAAATCTTAATGCTTCATCTCCTTCAAGGACGGGTGTCGGTTCAATAGGTCTTGCCATTTTTGAGTATGATAAATATTATTTTAATTTAAATTTAAAATTGTTATTTGTGTTTATGTATATTAATTATATTGATTAAAAGAAAATGAATAAAAAAGATCAAAAAATCAAAGAACAGACAAAATAGTTTATGAGTTAAGCCCCGTAAAACTTCTTGAATTATATAAAAAGGGCGTATCCCTCAGAAATCCCTAATTTTTGTTAAATTTTATTTAAATTTGTGTGGTGAAGTAATATTATGGACCACTTCACCACTTATATAATTGGGAATGACATATTAAAATATGTTGACTTTGGTTATGAATGTTGGGACAGATTCACAACCAA
>MCBE01000272.1 GCA_001723845.1 Candidatus Altarchaeales archaeon WOR_SM1_SCG | reverse complement strand
ATTGTATGCGGTATCCCCTGTTAAAGAAATCATCCTTTTTACAACCTTTGCCCTCATACTTACGGGAATATTCTCTTTCAATTCCCCCAGGCTTATTGCCGACGCACCCCGGATGCCCCGGGATTAACAATGCGCTGACATTGTTCCTTGTGAGATGCATTTTGAAATCAGATGATAAAAGAGATAATTCCGGGATGTTTGTTAATTCCGTATCGGCTGTCCCACCGGCGATACCGGCTTTCTCATAACCCATTTTTAAAAGCCCCAGGTATTCTCCCGTACTTGAGTCAAGAAATGTAAAATTTGCCCCGCAGTCAATCAATGCATCAACTAAAATTGAACGCTCTCCCTTTATGACAACAGGAACCCTGAAAACTTTATCTTCACAAGAATTATATTTAAATTTAGTCATGGTTATTGTAAATTATAAATGAAGTGTTTAAACGGGTTATTTCCATGCCTTATACCTGCTATTTCATAACCCTCTTTTCTTGCAATTTCAAACAAATCTTTTCGTGAATCTCCGGATAAAACTTTCCCCTCTTTTGTTACCCCGACATATTTAGCAGGGTTTTCTTTTGCCGCATCCTGCATAATTTTATATAATTTATATAATTTAGCAGATATCATGTTAATTTCTTAGAATTTAAAAAATAAAAGTTATGGATACGAGTTGAGAGTATTTTTCTGCGGTTCTCATAAAATCACCGCACCGTTCTCCCTTATGACTTTCTCCGTTATTCTTGCCGCAACTTTAACTGATTTTTCATCCCTCGCACCGGTTATATTAACTTTTCCCGTGGAAAATATTGACACTGAAACATCAGGGTCCGAAAGGCGCATTATTACTGCCGGGAACTGCTCCGGCTCGTATTCCACATCCTCGCATTCCATTGCAAGCACATCCAGATTTACCCTGAACCCGAGGTCTCCGCACGCAACAATATTTTGCACTTCAATTTCCGGGTAATTTTTTATAACGATCTTTCCCTCTTCAAATTTATCAAGTAATTTACATAGCGCACGGTCAACATCGTCCCTGCATTTCACGCCCGCGCACATAACCTTTCCCGAATCAAATATAAGCATTGATATTCTCGGGTCATCAACCCTGTAAATAACTCCTGAAAAACTCTTCGGGTTGTATTCTATCCTTGAACTTTTAACATTTTCCGTAAACTTTGAAAGGTCTATTTTCCGGTTGAATGTTATTTTATAGACCATGTTTTCAATATTGATATTCATTTTTCAAGCAACATAATCAATTAAATTTTAAAAAATTTTAATTTAATTTATAAAAATGAAATTCTACGACCTTAATATCCACCCGGAAAACCTTAAAGAAGCAGGCGAGATAATAAAAACCGCGGAAAAATTGGGCTGGCACGGCATCTGCCTTGTTGAATATTTCAATGACTTAAATAATTTTAAAAAATTCAGTGAAGGTGTTTTAAATTTAAAAAAAGATACGGCTCTTGAAATTTTTACAGGCGCAAAAATAAAGGCAAAGAACATTAAGGATATTCGTAAAAATGCGCGAAAATCCCTGGATTATGCAGATATAATCTTTGCCTGCGGGGACTTTAATATAAACAGGGAATTCCAGATTCCGGAAATTGATGTTTTATCTTATCCCGAAAGAGGAATTCAAAGGGATTTTAATGACCAGAAAAATTCCGGGATTGACCATATCATTTCAAAACTTTTAGCAGGGCATAAAGCCGCTTATGAAATAAATTTTTCCGGTATCCTGGACTCTTATGGGATTGTAAGAGCGCAAATAATGGGGCGAATAATTCAAAACATTAAACTTTCAAGAAAATATAATTTTTTAACAATTTTCGCATCAGGTGCAGGGGATATGTACGGTATGCGTGCGCCACTGGATTTTATTGCCGTTGCAAAAGCACTTGGAATGACAGGCACGGAAGCAAAAAATTCTGTCACAAGAAATCCTGAAAAGATACTCGTAAAATCAATTGACAGGAAAAATCCTGAAGTGATAATGGAAGGGCTTGAAGTTGTGGATTGGGGCGAGCAGAAACCGGAAGGGAATAAGATGTTCGGGTGGTATTGAATTTTTTTATAATTTTTTATAAATTTCAATATTTTATCAATTTTCAAAATCATTAATAATTCTTAAATTCTTAATATTTAATACAGTGCAATTAGTATTTCAATTTTTTTGCAATCAAAAATGGAAGAATTACATTTATATATAAGCCGGCTGCTTAAATCAATGGATGACAGTGATAAGTATACACGTGCATCAGCGACACGCTCGCTTGGTGAATTAAAAACAAAAATTCCTTTTGGCATGCGAAGAAAGGTGGTAAAAAAGGTAATAAATGCAAGTAAGGATAATAAAGATATTGTAAAGCACGCATCTGCCATCTGTATCGGTCAGCTGCGGCTGATTATTTTTTCGGAGGGAATGATGTATAAGGCAACAGAACGGCTCATGAAATTAAGTTATGATAAGGAATGGGGCATCCGGGGTGCGTCGGCAATAAGCCTGGGGGAATTGAAAGAGAATATTCCCGTAAGTATGAGGGCAAAGGTTGTAAAAAGGATGATTTCTTTAACAGGGGATATTGACCAGAATGTAAGGGGGTTTGCCGTATTTGCCCTTGGAAATTTAAAAAATATTGTTCCGGGGCACATGGCAAGGGATGTTGTAAAACAATTACTTACGGTAAGCGAGGAAGTGGAAGGGTACTCAAGAAGGTATGCGTCGGAGGCAATATCCGAAATAAAAGATTTAATACACGATGAGCGGCAAAAGAAAATAATTAATAAATTATTGAACATCTCGGAAGAAGAGAACTGGACAGACAGCATTTCCGTTTCAAAATCGCAGGTATTGCAGGAGGCGACATTAAAAGAAGAGATAGGCGAAATTATCGGGAGTATTGCATCGCTTACAAAAAATGAAAATAAGGAAATAAGAAAATCGTCTGTTGAAGTTTTGGGCATACTTTCTGTTTTTATTCCGGTTCAAAAAATATCTGATGCAACAGATAAAATTCTCGTGTCGGGTAATGATCCCGAGGAAGCGGTGAGGGCATCTGCTGCTCTTGCACTCGGTGATTTAATTCTCAGATGCCCGGAAAATTTGCAAATAGAAATTATAAGAAAATTATTATCACTTACGGAGGACTCCGCACTTGTTGTAAGGCGTCCCGCAACTTATGCGATGGGCAATATCAGGGAACTCCCGGGTGAAATGGGTGATTGCGTCTTTAACCGGCTCATTAAATTATGTGATGACGAGGACTGGTATGTAAAGAGTTTATCAATTTTAAATATAGGTAAATTGGGCGCGATTATCCCTGAAAATAAACTGCAAATAATTATTGATAAATTAATTTTCCTTTCGGTAAATCATGATAAAATTGTCAGGGGATCGGTTGCACAGGCATTGGGTTCTTTAAAGGATATGCTCCCCAAAGACGCGGGTGAAAGACGAAAAATCATTAAAATTGTGATGGGTCTAAGCGAGGATGTCGGTCTCGGCGTCAGGGCATCTGCCGTATGGGCGCTTGGGGAGTTGAAAGATAAAATACCTTATGAAATGCGGCGCAATGTCATTTATCGCCTGCTGGAATTAAGCAGTGATTCTAACTGGTATGTGAGAATGCACACTGCAAAATCACTCGGGAAATTAAGTATCATTATAAAAGGAGATGTTGAAGTTGAAGTGGTTGAGAAATTACTCGGGGTAACATTAGACCCTGAGAGTTCTGTCAGGAGTCCTGCTGCATGGGCAATCGGGGAGTTGAGGATGAGCATTCCAAAAGATACGCGCAAAAAAGTTATAGAGCGGCTGCTTGAGATGGGTGATGATGAAGAATGGATTGTCCGGGGTTCTGCCGTGTGGGCGGTTGGAAAATTAAGCAAGGTGACGCCGGGGGGTATGGAAAATAAAATCATTGAACATTTGATGAAAAGTTTGGATGATAAAGAGTGGAATGTCAGAGGAGGAGGAATATGGAGCATCGGGAGGTTGAAGGATGCGGGTATGATACCTGAATTGGTTGAAGAGAAGGTGGCAGGAAAGGTATTTGCCGCATTTTCTGATGAAGACGGATATGTGAGGGGCTATGCAGCAGGCACAATCGGAAAGCTGAAAACCGAGGTTTCCGACGGGATGATAAAGGATGTTATAAAAGGACTTGTTGAATTAACTGATGATTCGGACTGGAATGTCAGGGGTCCTGCAGCACTTACCCTTGGTAAATTTATTGACCGGGTTCCCGAAGATATGAAAGGTGCGGTTTCAAAAGGTTTATTGAAATTAACGGGTGATGTTGAATGGGCGGTCAGGCATTCCGCAGCTTATGCGCAGGGGCAGTTAAGAACGATAATTCCAAAAGATATGAAAGAGAATCTTGTTAATTCTTTATTGAAATTAACGGGTGATGGCGACTGGGTTGTAAGAGACGCTGCGGTTCGCGCACTCGGGGGTCTTGTGGCGGTAATCCCGAAAAACAAAAAAGAAGCAGTTTCAGATGCGGTTAAAAAATTGTCTAAAGATTCCAACCGCACCGTAAGGGATTCTGCAAAACGCTCGCTTAAAAGATTGAAGTCAATAGTATCATGAAAATAAAGGACAAAATTGAAAAAGAATTTAAAACACTGGATGATAAATCAGTGGTTCTGCTTGATCTGAATGCGGAAAATTATTTTGAAGCAGTAATGCATGCTGTGGATTTTATGCTGAAAAAAGGAAGAAAAGGCGTTTTTATTACAGTAAGCCGCCCGTATAAATATATTTTAAGGGAAATGCAGAAAAGAAATATCGCAACGGAAAATTTATTATTTATTGACTGCACATCAGCCATGGCTGGCGAGCATGACGGCGCATCATGCACTTATATTGAAAACCCTGCGGCACTTGAAGAGATAGGCATGCAAATAGGTTCCTTGCTTGATGCGATAAAATCAGAGGAAAAATTCCTGATTGTGGACTCAATTTCATCGCTTTTAATCTACAACACAGCACCTTCAATAAAGGAATTTTCAATGTTTTTAATAAACAAGATGCGGCTGGAGGGAGTAACAGGGATACTTGTAACCATAGAAAAAGATGTGCCTGAAGACATCAAACGAATTTTAATCGCGATGTGTGATGAGGTAATTTATGTTTAGCGGTTGAAATTGCCGCACTTAACCCATAAAACCCGGGAAAATCAATTTATTATTAATTTTTAAATAATTAATATTTAACATAACGGAATTAAAATTATTATTTAAGATATTGGTATAACTCAAAGATGACAGAAATACATGCTTATGTAAATAAGTTACTCAAATCAATTGATGACGAAGATGAATATGTGAGGGCGGCTTCCGCGAGGTCGCTCGGGGAATTAAGAAAGGAAATTCCTTTTGACATGAGACGGACAGTCGTAAAAAGAGTAATAGATTCCGGTGATGATAAAAAAAATGTCGTAAAGCACGCGGCGGCAATCACTATCGGGCAGCTCAAGGATGTTATTTTCAGGGAAGGCATGATGAGTGATGCAACCGGCAGGCTGATGGAATTGAGCCGCGACAGGGAATGGGGTATTCGCGGGGCATCGGTAATTACCTTCGGGGAATTAGGAGAGCGAATTCCTATAAGTATGAAGGCAAAGGTTGTAAAAAGAGTCCTGAATTTAACCAAGGATGTCAATCAAAATGTAAGGAGTTTTGCAGCGGTTTCTCTTGGAAATTTAAAGGATATTGTTCCATCGCACATGATGAAAGAGATTGTAAAAAGATTACTTTCAATAAGCGAGGAGGAACTTGTCGGATACCCGAGAAAATACGCATCGGTTTCAATATCCGAAATAAAGGGTTTAATAGATGAAGAAGAGCAGGAAAAAATAATTAATAAATTATTGCTGCTCTCGGAAAAAGAGAACTGGACGGACAGCAAAACCGCGGAAAAATCACTTGTTTTAATGCGCGATAAAGTGCCGGAACAAACAAGAAGCGAACTTGCAAAAAATCTCCTGAAAATTACAAGAAATGAAAGGGAAACACTAAAGAGTTCTTCAGCAGAACTCCTGGGAATAATTGCTGCTTTTGTTCCCGAAAAAATTGAAGAGATTATTGAAAGAATTATTGAATTATCCGATGCTTCAGAAGAGGGTGTGCGCGTTTCTGCCGCACTTGCACTCGGCGATTTATTAAGTTATTCAAAAAATTTTACGCATCTCAAAATTATAAATAAATTACTGGCTCTGACGCATGACCAAAAAGTTGAGGTAAGGCGTCCCGCAACTTATGCGCTCGGTAATATAACAGAAATTGACGACCGGGTAAAAAATGTTCTTTTCGGGAGAATAATCGCGTTATTTGATGATGGGGACTGGTATGTAAAGAATCTTGCGATTCAAAATATCAATAAATTAAGTTTGAGCGTTCCAGGGCGCCAATTAAAAATAATTATTGATAAATTAATCCCGTTGAGCAGAAACAGCGACAAAACAATACGCGGCTCGGTTGCACAGACACTTGGTTCTTTAAAGAACATGCTCCCGAAAGACGCGGCTTTAAGAAAAGAAGTTGTCGGGATTGTGTTCGGTTTAAGCGAAGATGCCGGTCTCGGCGTAAAGGCATCGGCTGTATGGGCGCTTGGTGAGTTAAAAGACAGCATACCTTATGATATGCGAAAAAAAGTGATAAGCCGCCTGCTGGATTTGAGCAGTTATTACAGCTGGTATGTGAGAATGCATGCTGCAAAATCACTTGGTAAATTAAGTGTAATTATTTCAAAAGAGATTGAAGGTAAAGTTGTTAAAAGATTACTTATATCAACAGATGACATTGAAGGCTCTGTAAGAAGCCCTGCTGCATGGTCGCTTGGAGAACTTGACGGAATTATTCCGAAAGAAATGCGCAGGAGAGTCATAGACCGGCTGCTTGAAATGAGCAGGGATGAAGAATGGATTGTCAGAGGCTCTGCCGTGTGGTCTGTCGGGAAATTAAGCGATATAATGCCAAAAGACATGAAAAATAGAATCGTTGAAGATTTACTTGGAGTGATTGATGACGAGGACTGGAATGTCCGCAGCGGAAGTATCTGGGCATTCGGGAAACTGGAAGACCGGGATATGATACCAAAGGACATTAAAGGAAAGGTGGCAGAAAAGGTCTTTGCCGCATATAAGGATGAAGAAGGAGCTGTTAGAGGGCATGTAGCACTTACAATCGGGAAGTTGAGGGATGCGGTTTCTGATGAGGTGATTGATAAGGTTATAGCAGGGCTTATTGAATTAACTTATGATATTGACTGGAATGTGAGAGGTCCTGCAGCACTCACTCTCGGTAAGTTTATTGACCGCGTGCCAAAGGGAACGGAAGAGGAAGTATCAAAAAGTTTATTGAAATTAACAGGTGATGTTGAATGGACGGTCAGGCATTCTGCCGCCTGGGCACAGGGGCAGTTGAGAACAATAATTCCAAGGGATTTAAAAGAAGAACTTGCTGATTCGTTGTTAAAGTTAGCAGGGGATGATGACTGGAGCGTGAGGGATGCGGCAGTCCGCGCACTTGGAGGTCTTATACTTGTAATCCCGAAAAACAAAAATAAAATCGTTATTATGGCAGTTATAAAATTATGCGGCGATAGAAACGGCACGGTGCGTGATTCTGCAAAGCACGCGCTTAAAAAATTAAAATCAATTATTCCAAGAGATATGGAGGATGTATCGGAAAAATATTTAAGGAGTATCGGGGTTAATGAAGAGGGGTCAGGGGTCAGGGATTAGTGTAAAAATCAACAACCACCCACTAACCACACCAAACAACCAATCCCTAATCCCTAACAACCAATCCCTAACCCCTAATCCCAAACAACCAAATCATACACTTATATTCCAATGAAATAATGACAGATACAATTACAAAATCATTTAAAAGAAAGGTCTCAAAAATTCCGAGGGTTGAGAAATTCATCCCCGCGGATTTACCAATGACGGAACTTGAAACAGTACATTTGAAAGTCGTAGAACTTGAAGCGATGCGTCTTGTTGACTTTGTGGGAATGGAGCAGGAAGATGCCGCAAATAAGATGGGCGTTTCAAGAAGAACTCTCTGGAAGGACTTGAAATCTGCAAGGAAAAAAATAGTTGATGCGCTTGTGAACGGGAAAATAGTTGAGATGCATGGGGGGAATTATGAACTGGTTGGTGAAGGAAATTTATAAATGTTAGAGGCTGTCTAACAATTATGAAAATGCCATTTTTAAGATTTTTATGGCATTTCAGCATATTGGTTTAATTTTTGGAAAAATCCAAAAATTGAATTGTTGGACAACCTCGTTAATCAATAAAATATTTAATTAAATTACAATTGGTATCAATTTCCTGGATTCTTCTAAAATCTTCCTGGATTTTTCTCTAAGCTCATAACTCTCTTTCACTTTTCTGGAAACAATATCCTGTTTTTCTTTATCGGGTATCAATATTAATACTTCCTTTAAATCCTCGTCAGAAACAGCGGGAATTGCTGCACCCGTCCTGCATTGAAGCATTTGCTCCAAAAACAAATCCGACTTTATATACGCGAATAAATAAAAAAGATCCACCACACTCAGGGGTCTGAGTACTCTCATACCGTTTGTACAGATGCACCCATCAAAATCTTCGGTCACATAAGCCGACGCATGCATGGGAGTTCCTGTTGATATGCCCGAAACAGCGGTAATAATGTCCCCTTTCTTAATTTCAAATGTTGCCCTGCTCGGCAGCTCATGAACTTTCATCTCCGAGTAAGAATTCAATTCACTTGTTTTCGGGTTTATGTTATTTATTTCCACATAGCGAACATCAACTTCTTTATTCTTTAATATTTCGGCTCTTTTTGATATTACTTTAACAACGCTTTTAAGAGGTACTGCACCTAATCTTTTCAGCTCTTTTTTTAATTCTTTAAATTTTGGTGTGTAATATTCAGGATCCCACCTGTCTTTTAATTCAGAAAATCGTCTTGTAAATGCTTTATTGCCTTCATTCTTAAGTTCGTTTTTTATAAATTTTTTATAAGCGTTGGAAACAAAAGAAATATCTTCGCATAAAACAGGATTCCCGTGTTCATTTACCTGGTATCTGCCTTTTTCATCTTTTTTGTAAAGAGGGTTACCATTTTTATTACCCTCATAGCCGACATTTTCAATTATTGAGAAGAATATTTGATAATCATTTTCAACTTCTTTTTTCAGGTCTTCTGGTTTCATTTTTTCGACAAATAAAACCACTGCTTTTATACCTGTCCCGTGGGGAATGAATGTTTTTTGCGGTAACGATATTACTGCAAGAATTTTTGCATTATTTTTTATGTACTGCCGGACGTAACCCAGTGTCCTATTTTCCATATCGCCTGATGGTAAAACTATTGCAAGTTTCCCTTTTTCGTTTAACAAATCCATGCATCTTTCTATAAATAAAATATCTGGCACTTGCCCGCTTTGTAAAGTATCACAGGTTCTCCATGCACCTGATTTTTTATCCTTAATCCATTTATATGCTAATTTAAATCTTTTCAGGTAACTCCTGTCTGTTATTTTACCCTGTGTTCCAAAAGGGGGGTTGGTTAAAATCAAATCAAATGAATTGTTTTTTATTGAACCGTCCACTCCATTTTCTCTGGCTTTTGCGTCTATGATTTCCCAATCAGACAAAGAATCAATACTTAAAATCCCGGAGTACCCGTCATCCTCTAAAATCATTCTCATTTTTGCCACTCTTGCCAGGGGAGGATTTATTTCCATCCCTCTTAAATTTTCCAACGCATACTTTTTCTCCATTTCCCTTCTCCTTTCTATGTCATTGACTTTTGAGAACTCTTTATCCCAGACATACTTCATGGTCTCTACTAAAAAACCAGCGGTCCCGCAAGCAGGGTCTAAAACCCTTTCAGAACTTTTCGGAGACAGAATGTTCACTGACAGGTTAATTATGGGGTCTGGCGTAAAAAAACTGTCCCCTGCTTCCTCTCTGGTGCGCATAGATAAATTTCTGGAAAGCAGCACCTTTAACATCTCTTTTTGATTTACTTAAATTAAAGTACTGTAATTGACCGACTACAAATGCAAGTGTTGAGTCCTTGAGATTTATTGTTTCATTTTTGTTAAAAACATCACTAAACTGTTTTTTTGCCGCTTCAAATAATGCCTCTATCCTGTTTCTGAAATCGTTTTTCTTGCCGTTCATTATCTGAGTGTATTCATCTTCCAATATGCCAAATTTTACCTGTATTCCGTCCGTGTCTTTCTCATCCTGTATTTTAATAAACAGTAATTTAAGAATTTCATTGAAGCCCTCCTGCGTTGAAAGCCCTTCATTGGCGTATATGTGGTTGTGGATTATATGGAAAATCTTGCCTAATTCCAGTGCTTCTTTTAATTCCTGCCTTTTCGGTAAATTTAGCGTCCGCCCTTTTTTCGGGATGTTATATACTTCATTAATGCCTGTGCTGCTGCTTCTTAAATAAAGAATATTATCTTCATCGTACCAGATACCAAACTCAAGTCCTGGAAATTCCGCAAATAATTTTTTTAATTTGTTTGAGCCCTCGTCTTTATCTTTTTCACTTGTTATGGCAGCAATCAGGCAATTGGACTGTATGTGCGGCTGCCCCTCAACAAAAACGGCTAAATCAACAGTAACATCTCCTAAAAGATAGTTTGCCTCTATGTCATTTTTATCGTAACCGTATTCTTTTACTAATTGTTCGCCAAGAAACTGCTTTTCAGAAGAATTTTTATTAAATTGACCTAATTTTATTTGCATCTTTAATATTTTATTACATATATATGTTATTTTATATATTACACATATATGTAAATAAATAAAGGAAATATTTGCCTTTTTTATGTTTTTAATTCTTTCTCCGTTTCCGCTTCAATTACCTCCGAACGATAATCAATCTGCATATCTTCTTTATTTGCCGAATTCATTTCATTTAGGGTCTTGAATGCCTCTTTAAAAGTTTTGTACCACTTCTCGTCAATAAAAATTCTCTTATCTTCCTGCTCTCTTGGAAAAATAAAACCAATTATGTAATTCTGCTTTAAATGATTTGGATCACTTTCCGACGGGTCTAACTCCTTCGGATTTGCAAAAATAAAGTTGTGATCTCCTGTTCTTAAATAAAGGTCTATTGCAATTAAATTAAATTCATCGTTTCTTGGAGTTGCCTGTGTTCTCTCCCCTGTACCTGAAGTTCCGGAAACAAAATGGGTTTCAAGAACTTTAATCCTCTCCATTAGATAATCTAATCTTTCCCTGATTAATTCATCAATTTGCTCATTAGTTAAATTTTTTAATCGGGATATTGCTTTAGATTTTTCTGTTTCTAAGGATGGGAACTTATATTTCTTGATTTCATCAAAGGTATAAAGATTATTCTTATACTCATTAAAAAATTTTGGGGTGTTCTTTTTGGTCCAATATTCAATTTGTTCTTCTTCTGAGGATTTATCTTTTTTTAACTAGGGAATCTTTTCCGAATTTTTTAATAAAAATGATTTGAGATTATTATAATTGTAGAGTTTATGCCATTTTTCACTATTTGACTTTACGCCTTTAGATTCAAGGACGAACCAACTTTGCTTCCCCTTTTTTCTAACATAAAAATCGCCACGGTGCTGGGGGTGCTTTTTACCCCCCCATTTTTCTTTTATTCTTAAAATATCGTAATCATTTCCTAATTTTTCTTTAAGAAGTAATTCACTGATTGCACCGCTTAAATACCCCTGAGCATTCGGGCTGAGTTTTATTGCGGCAAGAAATGTTTCTATGTTTACATTGAATGTTTCCCTTATAAACTTTTTTATTTTTTCCAGTAAATCCATTTAATTAATATAAATTAATTTAATAAATAAATGTTCGGGAAACGCCCACAAATCATTTAAAAGAAAGGTCTCAAAAATTCCGAGGGTTGAGAAATTCATCCCCGCGGATTTACCAATGACGGAACTTGAAACAGTACATTTGAAAGTCGTGGAACTTGAAGCGATGCGTCTTGTTGACTTTGTGGGAATGGAGCAGGAAGATGCCGCAAATAAGATGGGCGTTTCAAGAAGAACTCTCTGGAAGGATTTGAAATCTGCAAGGAAAAAAATAGTTGATGCGCTTGTGAACGGGAAGATAGTTGAGATGCACGGGGGGAATTATGAGTTGTTTGAAGACAATGGGGATTGAAAAATCCTGTTACATGACTATCGGCTATTCTAAAAAAGTGAGTAAAATAAACTTCATCAATTTATTTACTCTCTTTCCTATATTAATATATGGGATTCAATAAAAATATAAATACTCTCTGTGAGAGGGAAAAGTTA
>MCBE01000271.1 GCA_001723845.1 Candidatus Altarchaeales archaeon WOR_SM1_SCG | reverse complement strand
ACCTTTCGACCGCCCGGAAGCGTTTGAAAAAATAATTAATGAAATTCCCGAACTTGAAATTCACCTTGATGTCGGACACTGCAACCTCAACAAGGACGATAATTTAACCGAAAAATTCTTCAGGAAAGAGTTCAATGAAATTTCATTTCGGGGCGAAAGTGATTGCAGAAGGAAGCCCGGAAGATGTTGCAGGAAATAAGAAAAGTTATACGGGGGAGTTTTTGAAGAAGGTTTTATAGAGGAATTTTAATCCTAAAAACTCACATTATCACTTAAATCTAATATATTAAGAAAATGTTTCAACAGGTGATCGGTGATCTGATGTATCCTTATGTTGATGTTATAGCATGGTTTTTGATACTAATCGTGCTGACGCTGCTGGGCGATACAATACACGAGTTTATCTTCAAGAGCGGTAACAGGATGGCTAAAGGAGCCGGGGTTAAAAAAGTTGACAGGTTTCTGAATAAGGGGAATAAATTTATAATTTTCATAATCGCGATAGTTTTGGTCTCGATGATCATGCCGTATTTGAATTCTATTCTCAATGGAATGCTTACCGAGTGGTCGGGCTACATCCCGGTTGTTTTTATAGGAACTCTCTTTTTCGCGTACATTTACTTTTGCTACGAGAACAGGTACAAGCTTACTTTAAAGTCCCTGCTGTTTTTCATAGTTCCAATCGCAATTCTTATCATATAAAAATTAAAATTAAATTAAAAATGAAAATCGGAGTAATGAACCATCCGAAGCAGGATTTGATAAGGGAGATCAGATGGATTTCCAAGAACGGGTTTGATTTTATTGACCTGACGATAGAGCCGCCCAGGGCATACGACATTAACGTTTCAAAAGTAAAGAAAGCATTAAATGATTATAACCTTGAAGCAATCGGTCACACAAACCCGTTTCTACCTGCTATTTTTCCCGTGCCGTCAATACGGGAAGCATGCCTTGATGAATTCAAAAAATATATTGAGGTTTTCAGCAAGCTCGGAATTGAATTAATGAATGTTCACCCTTTCTATGACGCGCACTTCTTTTCAGATAAGGAGAAGGTAAGTGCGAATATAAAGCTCCTGAAAAAGTTAAACAAGCTCTGCCGGGAAAAGGAAATCACCCTGATGCTTGAGAACTTCATAGCGCCTTTCGACCGCCCGGAAGCGTTTGAAAAAATAATTAATGAAATTCCCGAACTTGAAATTCACCTTGATGTCGGACACTGCAACCTCAACAAGGACGATAATTTAACCGAAAAATTCTTCAGGAAACTGGGGGAGAAAATAGTTCACGTGCATTTCTCGGATAACAAAGGAAAAAACGACGACCACCTGCCGCTTGGCTGCGGGAGCATCGAATGGAAGAAAATTATTGAAGTTATGAAAAATTCAGGGTATGACGGGACAATAACGCTTGAGGTATTCTCGTATGACAGGGATTACCTTCTTTTGAGCAGGGATAAGTTGAAGCGATGGTGGGGATGATAGAAAAATTTAAAAATTTGAATTAAACTTAATTTAATTTCAAACACAATAAATAAAAGGAATCGGAAGTAAAACAATGAGTGATAAACCTATTTTTTCCATCGGAGAGCAGCATGCTGGGCGAGATATTTTTAACATCACAGGGGGTTGATCTCTACCTGACTTTTTTACCTGAATAAACCTTATATGAGAAAACAACCGGTTATTTGAGATTTTTAAGTCAAACAAAATCAATGTCCTCAGCAACTATTTTTTAAACAGTGGCGACGGCAAACTTGCCGAATCTGATGAAGATAAAAACTAAAAGGAGCATTCATTCTTCAAAAAACCCTCGTCTTCTTAATATCATTTTTAATTTTTTCAATTTCATTTATATATTTTTCGCAAATTTCATCAACAAAATTTTTCAAATCATCTTCGAAAAAACCGATTTCATTGAGTCCAACCGCCTCAACATACCCAGGGGTTCCTTCTGCCGTGACATTCACCCCGAAATGAAATTTCATTGAACTCTTTCCTGAAGTTGCAACACTAACGGATAATTTTTTATTATCCACGAACAAATCGTCTCCCCTGCGGAGGGTATTTACTCCTTTCCCTGACAAGAATTCACACACAATGCATGCGAACAGCCGCTGTCTTAAATAAGAAACAACAGGATTATTTGTGTCATTGTGTTCAACTATGAAATGTATCAGGTCGCATCCTTTAATTTCCTCATTATTTTTCAGGTCCTCAAGGTCAACCATCTCTTCTCTTGAAACATCCATTGAGCCGCGCATCACAACAATTGAGTCCTCATCTTCATTTAATTGAAATTTTTTGTGTGCCCACATCGGTGCAACCTGGCTTCCATCATATTTTCCGTATGTCTTTATTACTTTCATTTTTAATTTTAATTAATTAAGATATTATTAAAAAATTACCATGAAATTACTGATAAGCCCTAAAGATGACAATGACAAAGAGTATATTAAACTCTTAAATAATCTAAAAAGCAAGATAAGACAAACTCAATATCGGGCATATAGGGCAGTTAACAAAGAACTCATTGGTCTTTACTGGGATATAGGTAAATCCATTATAGAAAAACAGGAAAAATTGGGCTGGGGGCAAAAAATAATCCAGCAACTTGCCCGGGATTTAAAAAAAGAGTTCCATGAAAACCGTGGGTTTTCTGAAAGAAACTTAAAATATATGAGACAGTTTTATCTTGAATACAAGGACAAACCAAAAGTGCAACCACTGGTTGCACAAATACCCTGGAGCCACAATCTTATAATCTTAGATAAAATAAAAAATGATTATGAAAAAGAGTACTATTGTAGAATGATTTTAAAGCATGGCTGGAGCAAGAGAATTTTAGCTCATCAAATAGAATCAAAATCCTTTGAGCGATTCTTAACAGACAAAAAAAGCCATAATTTTGATAAGACGCTGCATGTTGAGATGGGAGAGGAAGTAGAACCGATTATAAAGGATACTTATGTGCTTGATTTTCTTGAAATATCAGGGGATATTAAAGAAAAGGAATTAGAAAGAAAAATTCTGGAGAATATTAAAAGTTTCTTATTGGAACTTGGAACTGGTTTTACTTTTGTCGGAAGCCAGTATAAAATCGTGCTTAACGATAATGAATATTTCATTGATCTATTGTTTTATCACCGCATCCTTAAATGCCTGATCGCTATTGATTTAAAGATGGGTAAGTTCATTCCTGAATACGCCGGAAAGATAAATTTTTATCTGAATCTCCTGGATGATAAGGTTAAACTGCCGGATGAAAAACCTTCTATAGGGATCATCCTCTGCAGGGAAAAAGACAATGTTGTAGTTGAATACGCGTTAAGAACTATCAAAAAACCGGTCGGTGTGGCAGAGTATTACCTAACAAGAAAATTACCAGGTAAATTACTAAAACAGTTACCTTCACCTTCTATCATAGAAAATAAACTGAAAGAATTAGAATAAAATTAAAAAATTACCATGAAATTACTGATAAGCCCTAAAGATGAGATTGAAGCATTAGAAGCGGTTTCGGGCGGTGCGGATATAATTGACATCAAAAACCCAAAGGAAGGTTCACTTGGTGCGAATTTCCCGTGGGTGATTAAAAAAATAAAGGGGGTTTCGGATTTAAAAAATCTTGAAGTGAGTGCGACAATTGGTGATCTTAACCTGCCGGGAACAGCGTCTCTTGCAGCACTCGGTGCCGCATCATGCGGGATTGATTATGTAAAAGTCGGTCTGAAGGTTGATTCGGAAATAGATGCCGAAGAACTTGCAAAAGCGGTTGTTAAGGCGGCAAAAGATTATAACCCGCTGATTAATGTTGTTATCGCGGGATATGCTGACTTTAGAATAAATAATTTACTGAATTGCAAAAAAATCCCGCGAATTGCTGCTGCCGCGGGAGCGGACATCGCAATGCTTGATACCATTACAAAAAATAAAGGCAAAAATTTATTTAATTATTTAACAATTGATGAACTTGAAAGTTTTACAAATAACGCTCATGATTTCGGGCTTTCTGTCGCCCTCGGCGGCTCGCTCAATAAAGAACATATCCCATCTCTTTACAAAATAGGCGTTGATGTCATCGGGATAAGGGGTGCTGCATGCGAGTTTAACGACAGGAGCGGGACAATTAAAAAAGAGAGGGTAAGGGAATTGAAAGAGATTATTAAAGCACTGGAATAATTTTAAAATGCTGAAACACACATTCATTCACGCGAAAAATATCGGCTCTGGAACGGAGCAAAAACTCTGGAGAGAGGGAATACTGACATGGGAAAATTTCATTGAAAATTTAAATTCAATTAATCTCGCGGGACAGAAAAAGAATAGTATAGAAGAAGAAATTAACAATTCACAGGTAGAAATAGATAATTCAAATTATATTTATTTTAAAAATAAATTTCCGAAAAAGGAACACTGGCGGCTTTATTCCGAATTCAAAGATTCCTGTGCCTTTCTTGACATTGAAACAACAGGGCTTATGCATCATGATAAAATCACGGTAATCGGGCTTTACGACGGCAGCAAAATAAAAACTTATGTTTACAATAAAAATCTTGAAGACATAAAAAATGAATTGAAAAAATACAGGATGCTTGTGACATTCAACGGGACATGCTTTGATTTGCCGTTTATCAAAAAAATATTCCCCGGCATAAATTTCAATCAAATTCATCTTGACATGAGATACTTCCTGAGACGGCTGGGCTTATCAGGCGGCTTGAAGGCAATTGAAGATAAAATGAATATCAGGAGGTGCGAGGAAACAAAAGGACTTTCCGGCTGGGATGCTGTTTTGCTGTGGCGAAGATACGAGCGCGGAGATGAAAAAGCACTTGATTTACTGGTAAAATACAATAACGAGGATATTGTGAATTTAAAAAAAATTCTTGATTCCGCATACCCGGATGTTAAGGAGCGGATGCTCGGAACTTGAGTATTGTTGATAATATTTTTTTAATTTTCCTTTAATTTAATCTTTAAACGTGCATTAAATTAAATATGAGATTTCAAACTATTTAAATCAAAATGTTTTATACAACATCCCGGTTAGTTTTTTAAGTTACATAATTATGTAAAAATTTGCTTTGCAATCATCAGAATACAATTGTTTTTAAATTTTTAAATTTCCCCGTTTATGGTGTTAAATTAAAAAAACTCAAATAATTTCCCGATAAAGAATATATAGAAAATTAAAAGCAGGTAGCCCTCCCATTTCGTGATTTCCCTGTCCTGTGCCATAAAAAAATACAATAATGTTGCCATCAGCATTACGGGCAGCCCGAATGTCAGTATGCTTTCGGGAATGATCAAAGTTCCGATTAATGCAGGTATTCCCATTACTGCAAATGTATTAAAGATATTTGAGCCGAGTACATTTCCAACGGCAATCTCCGGTTTTCCTTTCCTTGCAGCGGTTACACTGACCATAAGTTCGGGAAGCGAGGTACCAAGAGCAATGACGCTTGCAGCGATTATTTCTTTCCCTATGTTTAAAATTTCCGATAAATTTATTACCGACTCAACGATATAGTTTGCACCGACATAAATAAAAAGCGCGCTTACAACAAGAATACTCAGGTTTCTTTGTTCCGATTCTATTTTTCTTTTTTGCAGTTTCTCCTTCATCTCTTTTCTTATTTCAACATCCCTGTGATGCTTCTCGGTACTTATAATATATGATAAATAGATAACAAGTCCCGCTATAAACAATAAAGCTTCAATCAGATTAAAGACGCCGTCCCATATTGCTATGGCAAATAAAAATGCAGAACCGACAAGTATCGGCAAATCAACATGAACCAGTTCGTAGGTAACTTTTAATTTTTTACCGAAAATTGCCGCAATACCCAGGATAAGGAATATATTGGCTATGTTTGAGCCGACAACATTTCCCACAACTATTTCGGAAGAATCCCTTAAAACGGCAAAGATGGATGAAATAAGTTCGGGCAGGGATGTTCCGACGGAAACAATGGTAACCCCGACGATAAATGCCGGGATCCCGAATGTTAGTCCTATTCTCTCGGCAGCGTCAGTAAAGGAATCCGACGCTTTAATCAAAACAGATAAGCTTACGATAAAAACTGCCGACCACCATACAAACGAAGACAACATAATGTTAATTAAATTAAATTTTATAAAAAGATTCTAATACTAATTATAAGCGTGTATTACAAAGTTCAATAGTTCGCAGGTTTGTTAAGTGTGAATTAAAAAATTGATTTAAAATTTAAAACCAAGATGAAGCGAATTGAATATGTACCTGCACTTAAAGATAAGAAAGATGTTGACGGATTGATAAGTGCATTGAAGGAGGGCAGCATACATACTCGTGCAACTGCCGCAACTGCATTAGGAGAGATTAAAGACCCTGCCGCAGTAAAGCCCCTGATAAATGCGCTGAAGGATGAAAATGAATATGTCCGCTGCGACGCTGCATGGGCGCTCGGGGAGATTAAGGATAAAAGCGCTGTAAAGCCCCTCATAAACGCATTGAACGAGAGCAGCAAATATCTCATGGAGTACGCTATATGGGCGCTCGGGGAGATTAAAGATCGTGAGGCGGTAAATCCTTTAATAAAAGCATTGAAGGATGACAGCGAGTGGCTCCGTGCGGATGCCGCTTCAGCGTTAGGGAAAATTAAAGATCCGGGGGCTGCGGAATCTTTGATAATCGCATTGAAGGATAGTGATGCAAGGGTTAGAAGCAGTGCTGCCTTTGCATTGGGTGAAATTAAATATGCTGCTTCAGTTCAGCCGCTTATAAAAGCATTGAAGGATGATGATGTGGATGTGAGGGAATGTGCTACCTTTGCATTGGGAGAAATTAGAAGCCCTGGAGTGATTGAGCCGCTGATAAGTTTGTTGAAAGACGGGAATGCGAATGTGCGCAGGAGAGCTTCGGATGCCTTAATAAAAATTAAAGACCCGCGGGCAATAGAACCTTTAATAAACGCGTTGAAGGATGATGATTTGCGGGTAAGGAGCAGTGCTTCATTAGCATTGGAACAAATCAAGGATAAAAGTGCCGTTGAACCCTTAATAAACGCGTTAAATGATGATAGTGCATGGGTGCGCATAAACGCTGCTAAATTATTGGTGAAATTTAAAGACCCCGGAGCGGTTGAACCTTTAATAAACGCATTGAGGGACAGTGATGAGCATGTGCGAATGTATGCCGAGGCGGCAATCGCAAGAGAAGCGGATGAGTTATATCAAAATAAAAATTATAAAAATGCCATGTACCTGTATGATGCGATAATTGAAAGCCCCATCTATAAATCAAAGGATGAAAAGGCGGCATATTATTATATAAAGATATCAAAATGCAATGAAAAACTGAGGGGCTTAAGAAAGGCGAAATCCGCATTAAAAAAGGCATTTGAATTTACAAGAGAAAAGGCAACAAAAACATTTATAGGGGCTTCAATAAACCTTCTTGATGTGAAACTGGGAAATATGGAAATCGATTCTTTACCCGATATTTTGTATAAATTTGCAGATGCTGAATTCGGAATACCCGGAAATCTGAAAGATATTTTAGACGAGAATGAAAAATTTGCAAAGGAATTAGAAGAAAGTGCAAATAAATATGGAACCGATATTGAACTCTTGAAAATCTATCCTCATTTATCAACCGAAAAACAAAAAATTCTTTATAAACTTGACCGGCTTGAAATTGAAAAAAAATCAGGCGAGATACCAGATTCGGAATACAAATTCTGGAAGCAAACACATGCAGAGAATTTGAACGCACTCAACGCAAAAATAGCAGGGATTGAAAGAAACATGCAGAGGGTGGGATTGGGTGAAGAGGAAATTCGGGCAGGAAAAGAATTAAAAGAAAAACAGGACATTATATCCGGGTTTGAAGATAAAGTAAAAATTATAAAAGACGAACTTGAAGAGGAAAAAGAGGTAAAAGAAATCCGGGAAAAGGAAATTCATGACCTCCAGGAAAAGATAGAATCTGCAAAATTGCTGAAAGAATTGAAGGCAGAACTTGCCCGGCGATTAAAACAGGACACAGACATTATATCCGGGTTTGAAAATGAAATTAAAAATTATGAAACTGAAATTAAAGCGAAAAATAATGAGTTTGAGAAACTGCAAAAGCAAATAGAATCCGTAAAAAAACTTACGGGACAGAAAGCAGAACTTGAACCTGAAAAACAAAAAATCCAGAAAGAACTTAAAGAACTTGAAACTGAAAAAGGCGCAGGAAAGATAGGTGATTACAAGTATAATTTTCTGAAAAAGACGCATGCAGATAATTTAGATTTACTCAATAACCTGATTTCCGATATTGAGGAGAAGATACTAAAATCAGGGGAAGGCAAAGAAGAAAACCTGCTGGAAAAAGAATTAAAACAAAAACAGGTCCTCATATCCGACCTTCAAGAAAAAATAAGAGGCATAAAAAATAAACTTGAAGAGAAAAAACAGGAAAAACAAAAACATGAGGAAGAACTCCTGGAAATCCAAAAGCAGATAGAGTCCTCAAAAAGTATTGAAAAGCATAAATTAGAAATCGCTGAAGAGTTAAAACAAAAACAGGGCATTATATCGGGTCTTGAAGAGAAGGTAAAAACTTATGAAGAGCAGATAGGGGCAAAAACCGATGAACTTTTTGAACTGAAAAAGCAAATAGAATCCGCAATGAAAATCGCGGAGCAAAAAGAGGAAGTCGTAAAAGAGTTAAAACAAAAGAAGGGCATTATATCCGGTCTTGAGGATAAGGTAGAAAGCATACAGGAGGAACTTAAATCCGAAAAAGATGAAAAACAAAAACAGGAAGAGGAACTAAAACAACTGAAAAAGATGATGGAATCCGGGAGGGAAATTGCAGCGCATAAGGCAGAGGTCGTAAAAGAGTTAAAACAAAAGAAGGGCATTATATCCGGTCTTGAGGATAAGGTAAAAAGCATACAGGATGAACTTAAGTCTGAAAAAGAGGAAAAACAAAAATGGGAAGAAGAATTCAGGGAACTGAAAAAGATGACGGAATCCGCAAGTGAAATTGCAATGCACAGTTCAGAAGTCGCAAAAGAATTAAAACAAAAACAGGTTCTTATATCGGGCTTTGAAGATAAATTAGAGAGATATGAGCAGCAGATTAAAGCAAAAAATGAAGAACTTTTAGCAATCAGCAGGCAGGTTGAATCCGCTAAGGTGCCTGCGGATTATAAGGCGGGTTACGGTGCGGGGATAAGTCTCGAAAAGCAAAAAATTCTTGATAATCTTAATAAACTTGAATCTGACAGGGCTTCGGGAAGCATGGGAAGGCACAGTTACGAGTTCTGGAAAAAAAGATATAACGAGCAGTTAAATGCAATTGATGAGGGTGAATTAAAAAAGCAAAAAAGGATTGATTATTCCAGATCCGATGAAAAAATCACGCCCGAAGAAGAACTCAGGAGGAGATGGTTTTCCGGTGAATTCGGGATCATTGAATATGAAAAGAGGTTGAGGAGATTGAAGAGCGCGCCGGGGGCTGCGAAATAAATTTCAACATTTATATTTTTATGTTTTTCAGAATTTTAAACGGTTCCATGCCCGTGTGTCAACTCTTTTTCTTTTGAGTCATGCAGTTTTAATGCCGCATCAACTTCCCCTTTCATAGTTTTAGGAATAACGCCTTTAAGTCGTATGATGGAACGGTATGCGGAATCCCTCACAGACGGGTTAATATCTTCAATTAAAGACAATAATTTATTTATAACTTCCCCTGCCGTACTTTTGGGAATAACCGTGTTCATGCTGCCGAGTGCCCTTGCCGCAGCATCCCTGACACTCCAGTCCTTATCATTGCACAACACAAGCATTCTTTTAGTTGCATCTGTTTTTAAGTTTTCAGGGATATTTTTTAATTCTCCGATTGCTAAAGCACAGGATCTCCGGATAACCCAGTTGAGATCAAAACTTAGTTTAAGCAGCTGTTCAATGACCGGTTTACCTTCGTCCTCCGGAATTCTTTCTCCGATTCGTTTGAATGCCCGGATAGATGCAAGTTTTATGGTATCGTTGGGGTCTTCGGTTAACCTTAATAGTTTAACGACAGTTTTTTTCATCAGATCGTCGGGAATAATAAATTCCAGCAAACCAATTGAAATAATTGCTCTTTCTTTCACGCCCCATTCCCTGTCATTACCTAACTCGTAAATTCTCTTTACAACGGTTTTTTCCATGTCTTTTGGAATAATATCCTTTAATTTTCCAAGGGCATTTGCTGCGGGTCTTCTAACAATCCAGTCAAAATCTTCACTCAAAAGCAGAGTTCTTTCTATGATTTCTTTATTCATGTCCGTTGGAATAATTGTATCTAATTTTCCAATAGAAAGTACGGCTCTGCTTCTTACCCCCGAGACATGATCCTCACATAGTGCCAGCAATTGATTTAACACCATCCGGTTCATATCTTTCGGGATAATTAGCTTTAACTCGCCAAGAGACCATGCCGCGTTTATCCTGACTCCCCATTCACTGTCCCGGGATAATTTTAATAATGACTCTATAACATCCCTGCCCATGAAATGCGGGATAATATCTTTTAATTTTCCAAGTGCTTCCGCAACAGGGCGCCCGGTTTCCCAGCCGCCTTCTTCACCCTGTTTTAATAAGTTCTCAATTACTTCTCTCCGCATGTTTTTTGGAATTGCCTCGCAGAGCTCTCCAATTGCCCACACGGCAGAGCCCCTCACATCAAGTCCATCCTCCGGGGCAATATCAAGCATTCGTCTGATAATTTTCCCTTTAACACTTCTCGGAATAATCTTTTTTAATTTTCCAAGTGCAACTGTCGCAGGAATTTTAACATTAAGATCATAATCATAAGTTAATTTTAATATTTTTTTAATAACTGCCTTACGCTTATATTCGGGGATTATGCTCCCCATGTTTTCAGCAGATTGTACTGCTGCCGATTTCACATGCCAATCCTCGTCATCCATTAAGTTAAGTAATCGGTGAGTAACCTTATCTGCATTTTCAATACCACTTTCTAACAAACCAAGAGATGCTGCAGAATAACTTCTAATTTTCCAATTTTTCTCGTATGTTAAGTTTAATAATTTTACGATTACATCTTTTTTTATATTATGAGGGATTATTGCATCTGAATTACCGATTGCTCTTATTGCAGAAACCCTGATTTCAACGGGATTCAATTTTCCCCCGGAATCACTGTTTTCTATTAATACGATTAATCTATCAACAATTTGTTTTTGCAGGTCTTTCGGGATAATTACATTTAAATTTCCAAGAGCATCAATCGCGGCGATTTTAATATTTTCATCTTTCTCTCCGGTTAATTCAAGTACATCTTCTGCTACTTCATGCCTTATACCTGCCGGAATCCTGTTACTGATATTTTCAAGGGTCTCATAAGCTGCTGCACTAATCCATACATCGTCACAGGTTAGTTTCATCAATCGCTCAACAACTTCTTTTTTCTTATCCCCGGAAATAACTTCAATCAAATTGGTGAGG
Organism: Candidatus Altarchaeales archaeon WOR_SM1_SCG; assembly: GCA_001723845.1. Classification (GTDB taxonomy): domain Archaea; phylum Altiarchaeota; class Altiarchaeia; order IMC4; family WOR-SM1-SCG; genus WOR-SM1-SCG. The sequence continues at coordinate 919 of MCBE01000271.1, read as the reverse complement.
GAATCTATTACAGGTATTTTTAAATCCTTCTCTTTACTCACATCTAAAAGTTCTTTCACAACTCTTGTTCTCATACTTCTCGGAATAATGTTTTTTAATTTTCCCATAGCAATAGATGCAAAACCCCTGACTTCATAGTTATCGTCTCTGGTCAGCTTAAAAATTCTCATTACAACTTTAACTCTCAGAGCATAAGGGATATTATGTTCTAATCCACCGAGAGCAACGGCAGAATGACCTCTAATACTCCATTCAATATCTTCGGATAATTCAAGTAATCTTTTTACAACCAATTCCAGCAGGTCGTTTGGAATAACCTCCTTTAACATTCCAAGTGCCAGCACAGAGGACAAACGCACCATCTGATCTTTTTCCCCGGAAAATTTTAGAAGTTCCATGAGAATGCCTCTTCGCATATTTATTGGAATTTTATCTTTTAATCCCCCAATTTGCCCGATTGCATTAGCCCTTGTAAGCGGATCGGATTTTTTAATTTCTTCCAATAATTTATTTAAATATTTTTGGCTTGAGTCCATCTAATTCGTATATAATTTTAAAAATATTATTAAATGTTGTATTTATATCATTAATTATTTATATTATTAATAACATTAAAAAACATTAAAAAAGTTATGTCCGCGGTTTAAAATAATCCGGATTAATTTAAAATTCAAAATCAAGATAATGAATGTTGGGCACATAAATGAACCGGAAAAGAAGAGGGATGTTAAAGCATTATCTTTTATTTGCCGGAAGATCTCTTGATGACTTAATTGAGGATTGGGGTTTGTATGTAGAGTAGAGCAGTGAGCTTTCGCTCACCGCCCCCTCATCAAACCGTGCATGAGGTTTTCCCTCACACGGCTTTCCGATGACCTTCTTTCTTACGCATTCGAATAGTAAGACCAGTAAAGCACAT
>MCBE01000270.1:7378-12516 GCA_001723845.1 Candidatus Altarchaeales archaeon WOR_SM1_SCG | reverse complement strand
AAATAACTTCACACTCAAAAATGACAAATGTATATTTAAACGGCAGGTTTTTAGGATCGCATGAAAATCCCGAACTTCTGGTGCGGGAATTGAAAAATATGCGTAGGGAAGATAAAATCCCATCTGAAATATCAATCAGTTATCACCCCGAGAACAGTGAAATTCAAATTTACACCGACGGCGGCAGGGTACTCAGACCTTTGATTGTTGTTGAAGACGGGAAATCGTTATTAACAGGGGAATTAGAAGAAAAATTAAAAAACAGGGAAGTTTTCTGGAATGAATTAATAAAGAAGGGAATTATTGAATATATTGATGCTGAAGAAGAGGAAAGCCTCTACATTGCAGTAACTGAAGATAAATTAAACCCTGAGCATACGCATCTTGAAGTGACCCCTGCTTTAATACTCGGTATAAGTGCAGGATTTGCACCGTATCCCGAGCATAATTCTTCCCCGAGGGTTACAATGGCTGCTGCTATGGCAAAACAGTCGCTTGGAATGTACACCGCGGCATACCCGGCAAGATTTGACAGCAGGGCAAATGTACTTCAAAATCCCCAGACACCGATGGTAAGGACTGATGTTACCAATGTTTTGAATTACCCGACAAGAGCAGCGGGACAGAATTTTGTTGTTGCTGTCATGAGTTACGAGGGTTATAATATGGAGGATGCGGTAATTGTCAATAAAAGTTCGGTTGATAGAGGAGTCGGGAGGTCAACATTCCTGAGAACTTATGAAGCTGAAGAGCGAAGTTACCCCGGGGGGCAGAGAGATACTTTTGAAAAACCGTTACCTGAAATTGAAGGTTATAAGTCGGAAGAATATTATGAAGAACTTGGTGAAGAAGGAGTCATATTTCCGGAGGCGGATGTTGACGGCGGTGATGTCCTTATCGGGAAGACAGCCCCACCGAGATTCCTTGAGGAGATAGGTCCGTTTGGTATAGTTGAAGAAAGAAGAAGAGATTCTTCAATAGGCGTGAGGCACGGCGAATGGGGTATTGTTGATGCCGTTGTTTTGACAGAGACCCTTGAAAAAAATAAACTGGTAAAGGCACGGGTGCGGGCTCAAAGGGTGCCTGAACTCGGGGATAAATTTGCATCGCGGCACGGGCAGAAAGGAATTTGCGGTCTTCTTGTGCCTCATGAAGATATGCCGTTTACGAAAGACGGTGTTGTTCCTGATTTGATAATGAACCCGCATGCGATTCCTTCCAGGATGACCGTAGGACACATACTGGAGATGCTCGGCGGAAAAGTCGGCTCAATGGAAGGCAAATTTATAAATGCAACAGCGTTTGATAATGATGAAGAAGAATACTTAAGAGAGGCACTTGAGGCAAACGGGTTTAAAAGCAGCGGGGATGAGGTCTTATATGACGGGAACACGGGCGAGAAATTTGAATCGGAAATTTTTATCGGCGTTATCTATTACCAGAAACTGCACCACATGGTTTCGGGAAAAATACATGCACGCTCCCGCGGACCTGTGCAGATGCTTACAAGACAGCCGACAGAAGGAAGATCAAGAGAAGGCGGGCTTCGTTTCGGGGAAATGGAGCGCGACTGTTTGATAGGACACGGAACTGCCATGCTTCTTAAAGACCGGCTGCTTGACGAATCGGATAAAGTTATAATCCCCGTATGCACTAAATGCGGGCTTATAGCTTCTCGTGATTTTGAAACAAAGGGAACGATATGTCCTCTTTGCGGCGATGTCCCGACAGAAAATGTTGAGGTATCGTATGCTTTTAAATTACTGATAGATGAACTTATGTGCATGTGCATCTTCCCGAAGTTGAAATTAAAGGACAGGGCGTAACAATTAAATTTCTTTGAATTCTTAATTTATAACATAGAATGAAACCTGAATTTATTGTGCCTGTCGCGATAATTGTTTTTGTGACGGGTGGGCGCATTGAATAGGGGAAAGAAATTAAATGAAAATAAGTAATTAAATCAAAATTTAATTTAAAACGAGATGGTGTTTTTCAAAGAGGGAATGAAAATGAAAAATAAATATGAAATTTCAGGGAGTAAAAAAACAAATGAAATAAAAACAGTAAGTAGAATTTCAATTTTAATAATTTTTTTAATATTTTTGAGTGCAGGGGTTTCCACGGTAACAATAACCGGAACGGAAATTTCACCCGCGGGTTTGTGTCATCCTGATACGGGAGAGGATGTAACTGTCACATGGACAACAGACGAAAACTCAACTTCAAAAGTTTATTACAGGTTAAACGGGGAAAGTTCCTGGACAGAAGAAAGCAATGACTCTGAAACAAAACAACACTCAATCATTATAGGACAACTTGCAAACGGGACATACCCGTATTATGTGGAATCGTGTGATGCAACAAACTGCACGAATTCCTCTGTAAAATCTTTTACCGTTTACAATAAATATGCTGTTGAAGTAAGCTTTGTTCCCTCATCAATCCAGGGAGACCCCGCGGAAACAAAATCTGTCAGTATAAAAGTGAAAAACACGGGATGTGAGGATGATGATTATAATTTAACAATTTCAAACAACGAATGCAACGCGGATGTAAGCTGGACAACCGAAAGTATAAGTGTTGATAGTGGAGTGGTAGGTTCTAAAACACTTAATGTTGAGATTCCTATGGTATGGTATACTGAACCCTGTTATTTTGATGTGACTGCTGCATCAAATCATGCGACAGATACAAAAAGAATAAATATAGCAATTAATGAGGTATATGGTGTGGATATAAATTCTACCGAGACCGAAAAAGCAGGAATTCCCGGGGAGAATGTTACATACACAATAACTATTACAAACACAGGAAGTAAGGGAGATTCCTTTAACTTAATCGCATCAGGAGCATCAATCCCTACTTATATAAATCTGGATACAATTGGCACCACAGGCAATGGCCCGGGGGCTTCACATACTGTCACTTTAACTGTGACAATCCCATCAAATGCTAACGCCGGTGATGAATACGCGACAACAGTAACTGCAACCTCAAACGGGGATTCGGGCAAAACTGACTCAATAACATTTACAACAACAGCAGGTGCGGGTTTTGGTGTTGAATTAACACCCGGGACACAAAGCGACAGTGCAGACCAGGGTGGAAGCAAAACATATACGATAACAATTAAAAATATAGGTAATGCACAGGATAATTTCACACTGGAAGTTGATAACATTGACGGTGCGGCAGGAGTGAATTTAAGCAAAAACAATGTAACCCTCAAATCCGGGCAGCAAACAACATTTACATTAACCGTAACCCTCCCGGGCAGCAGTGCAGCAGGCACGACATACAGGGTAAATGTCACGGCAACTTCGGACAGCGATACTTCGGTAGAGGATGATGCGGAAACAATAACAAATACAATATCAGAACAGCACTTAACAGAATCTTGTGACAGATACTGCAACTCGTGTAGCAACTGCACAGCAGAAATAGATGCAGCATCTGGAGGAGAAACCATCTGTTTAAATCAAAGTATTATAAATCAGTCTGGAACCTGCATTAACAACCCTGCAAATTTTAACGATAAAGTTTTTGACTGCCAAGGAAATACAATTGATGGAGATGTTTCTTGTGCTGGAGTTTGGTGCACTGGTTCTGGCAATGGGATTTATTTAAATAATAAAACAAACAATACAATTAGAAATTGTAATGTTAGTGGTTTTATTTATGGAATTTATTTAGTTTCCTCCTCAAACAATACCATCATTAACAACACCGCAAATTCAAATAATTGGGGAATTTACTTATATTCTTCCTCAAATAACAATATAATAGTTAACAACACCGTAAGTTCAAATAGTTATTATGGAATTAATTTATATTATTCAGACAACAATACAGTTATAAACAACACCGCATATTCAAATTATCGGAATGGAATTCATTTATATCGTTCCTCAAATAACAACCTTATGAATAACACGATGAATAACAACTCCCATAATTTCTACATTAGTGGTTACAACATCCTTCATTATTATCAAAATATTGACATTTCAAACACAGTTGATGGAAAGCCAATTTATTACTGGACAGATGAGAAGAATGCACCAAATAATTGTAGAAACTTAGAAATTTCTGATTTATCAAATGCAGGTTTTGTTGCTTTAGTTTCCTGCGATAACATTACAGTCAAAAATTCAAATTTGAGTAAGAATTCGCACGGAGTTTTACTTGTAAATACCACAAATAGTAATGTTTTAAACAACACTGCACATTCAAATAATGATGGAATTCACTTATATTCTTCCTCAAACAATTCTATAGTGAATAACATCGGTTATAACAATGATTTTGGTATTCACATAGATTATTCAAAAAGCAACAACATAACGAATAACACAGTAAATTCAAATTCCGAAGGAATCCGTATAGGTTATTCCTCAAACAATATAATTATAAATAACACAGCAAAAGAAAATTCAGCCAGGGATTTTTTTATTTTTACAACTTCCAATTCCTATTGTAACAATGTTATAGAGAACAACACAGGTTCAGGAGATAGAGAAATTAAATTTTTCAATAACACCGTAACTTTAGAAAATGAAATTTTATCAGAATTAATTTTATGTAATGCGGACAATTCAAATATTAATAATATAACAATTATTGGCTCTGAGAGTTTGAAAAATAATGGGATTATTGTTTTTGAAACTGATAACTCAAATTTCATAAATATAAATTCATCAAATAACAATGATGGAATTTATTTAAGGTATTCTTCAGGAAATATCTTAAAAAACAATATGGTAAATTCAAATTACGACGGAATTCGTATAGGTTATTCTTCAAATAATAATGTAACTAACAACACAGCGAATAATAATACTATTCGTGGAATCGATTTATATTACTCCTCATACAATAAAATTATTGGAAATAATGCGAATTCAAATTCTGATGGAATCGTTTTATGTACCTCAAACAAAAACAACACCATATCAAACAACAATGCTAATTCAAATCGGAGGGATGGAATTTATGTATGTGCTTCCTCAAAAAATAATAACATAACCAACAATAAAGCAAATTTGAATGGTAATCATGGAATTCAGTTATGGACTTACTCACACAATAACAAAATAATTAACAATACTGTGAATTCAAACATTTTTGACGGGATT
>MCBE01000270.1:0-7361 GCA_001723845.1 Candidatus Altarchaeales archaeon WOR_SM1_SCG | reverse complement strand
TTTCAANACAACACTATCGGAATTTACTCACAAAATTCAAGTTCAAGAATAAACTCAAATATTGCCTGTGAAAATACAAATTCAGACTTTAATTCTCCTGATTGGTTTTCAAGTTCTGGAAATAAAAATACATGTGACATAGGTAACTGGAACGATACCGGAGTTAATGGCTGTTGGTACACATGCAGTGGATTACCAAGAATATGTGATATAAACAAGGATGGAATAATAATTCATGACTGGAACGATTTAATGAATGGATACAAATGCTTTTTAGGGATCAAAAAGAATTGCAATACAATCCAATTCCAATATTGGCAAAGTATGAAACGGGAATATCAATGTTTTAAAACCGAATCTAAAACAGTTGCCAACGAAACCGAAGTAGGTCCCGAGCAGGAAGAATTTAATGTTGAGGTTTCATGCGAAGACGGGAAAGAACTTACCTTTACAAACAATAACAGTTATGACTACTCAGGATGCACGCTTATTGTAAATGATGAATTTTATTTCTTTGGAGTGGGATATACCTTTCATTTATCTTCCATGCACTACGGAGGACCGTTTAACACCACTGTTTTTAAATCACCGCGAAAAGGTTCTCTTTTCATGAATGATAACAGGATATATAATTATATTTTCCAATGCAATGAGGGAATAAAATCAGAATACTTTTTTTGAAATAAGAAAGCGGAAATATCTGCAAATTTATAAATCATGAATTTCTGCGAAAAAGAAATTATATTCATAAAGATTTAATCAACTATTACTAATATTACTAATATGAAAATAATGGAGTGCAAAAATGAGTGCAAAAACAAAAAATACCGGGCTTTTAAAAAATTTAATAATAATTTTTATTTTAATTGGAACAGTTACAACAGTTTCGGGTGCCGAGGATGTTAATCTGGATATTTCTTTTGAGGATTCATTAATTGAGCCGGGTGATGATGCAATACTTAAAGTGGAAATTGAAAACGAGGAGGATTATGATATTTCCGCGGATGTTGAAATCTGGGTGGAAGAATACGAGGATGACGGTGATGATCTGGAATTGGAAGATACAAGTGAAAACATTCCTGCCGGCGAAACAAGGGAATTTAATTATACATTAAATGATTTCGGCGATTGGGACCCTTACAGGTGCGGAACTCATAAAATCAGGGTTGAGGTTGAAAATGAGGAGGAGACGGCAACATTAAAAATCTCCGGTGATGATTTCAGAATTAAAATTTCGCCTCAAGAACCTTCTGTTGATGATGAAATTAAAATTACAATTGAGGATGAATACGGCGATGAAGTTGATGAAGAGTACATTAGAATCACAAATTTAGATACAGACGATTCTATAACCGAGAAGACCGATTCTAACGGGGAGTTCAGTTTTACTCCTGATGAAGAATCCGAGTTTGAGGATTCCCCGGCAGGAACTTATGAAGTTATGGCGGATAATGAAAATGATAGAATTGAGTCAGGTTATTGCAGCACGAGGAAAACTTTTTATGTGGTAGATGAATCAGAGTTGTGTACAAATTTTCCCATTATAAAAGGCATAGTTTCAAATCCTGACGGCTCTCCTGCCACGGAAGCTTCAGTTACTGCTTATATAAACGGCAGGAATTCCGGGTATGTAATATCCGCATCAGGCGGGGGTTATGCAATATCCCCGGGAAATGTTCCTAAAAGCGGTTCTGTTGAAGTCACGCTGGTCGCAACAGATAAAACAGGTTATACAGCCGGCTCAAAAAAAGTTACGATTTCCTGCGGTGAAACAAAAGAAGATGTACACATTAGATTATCTGAACCGGGGAATGGAAGTTTTTGCGGGGGTGGGGTTAAATGCGAATGCGGGGATGTTTTAATATCGTCACATATAATGGATTATGATTTAGAGAATTGTTCTGGAGAGAGAGGTATTTTGATTATCGGCGATGGAATAATTTTGGATTGTGACGGGCATGTAATAGACGGAACCGACATCTGGAAGACCCATGGGATTTACGCGGAAAACAAGGAAAATTTAACAATAAAAAATTGCATTTTAACAGATTGGACTTACGGAGTTTATTTAGGGGGTTTGGGTAACAGCACACTGATTAACAGCACTGCAAATTCAAATTACTGGGGACTTTACCTGGATCATTCCTTAAATAACTCTGTTACGGATACAACGGCAAATTTAAATTACTACGGGATTTATTTACGGAATTCCTTAAATAACTCTGTTACGGGTTCAACGGCAAATTCAAATTACTACGGGATTTATTTACAGAATTCATCGGGTAATAAACTGGCGGGCAATAACGGAAGTTTAAATAATTACTACGGGATTTATTTATCCTTTTCATCATCAGGTAATGTATTAACAAACAACACGGTAAAAGAAAATTCAGATTATGATATTTCCGTCTGGGCGTGTGATAATGTAATTGAGAACAACACGGGTTCAGGGGATATGCCGATTAAATTTTTCAATTCAAAAGTGAATTTAAAAAATGAAATTTTATCCGGATTGATTTTATGCGGTGCAGACAATTCAAGTATTGACAATGTCACAATCACAGGATCTGATTTAAAAAATAACGGCGTGGTTGTTTTTGAAACCGAAAATTCAAACTTGACCGGTATAAATTCTTCAAATAATTATATCGGGATTTCCTTATATTCTTCTCAAAAAAACATTCTCGCGGGAAACACGGCAAATTCAAACAGGTATAAATACGGGATTCTTTTACGGGATTCGCAAAACAACATTCTTGCGGGAAACACTGCAAATTCAAACAATTATTACGGCATTTCATTGTATTATTCGCAAAACAACATTCTTGCGGGAAACACGGCAAATTCAAACAGCAACGGCATTTCCTTATCTTATTCACCGCACAACATCATTACAAACAATACGGTAAAGTCAAGTCACTGGGGAATTTATTCAGGTTCTTCTTCAAACAACACAATGGAAAACAATACGGTAAAGTCGGGTGTTTATGGAATCTATTTAAAAGATTCCTCAAGCAGCACTTTACATGAAAATAAAATTTTAAGCAACAACATCGGAATTTGCTCGGAAGATTCAAGCACGATTATAAATTCAAATCTTGTGTGCTGGAATGCAAACCTGGACTTTAATTCTTTTGACTGGAAAGCGGCTTTTGGTACAAATAACACCTGCGGCACGGGAAACTGGAATGATACCGGAAAAACCGGATGCACTAACATCTGTCCATCACCTGGCTTAACGACAACAAAATCGCAAAAAAGCACTGGCGGGAGAGGCAGTTCAAGTTCAATTGCATTTAAAAAAATGTGCGGGAATACTCTATGCGAGGAAAACGAGACATGCGAAAACTGCCCCTGTGACTGCGGCGTATGCCCCGCAGCGGAAGAACCTGTAAATGAATCCGAACTTGAAATTAAAAAATGTCCTGATTCATGCAGCGACGATAACAAATGCACGGATGACCATTGTTCCGGGGAAACAAATTACACCTGCAAACACGCTCCGATTATTCCCTGCTGTGGAAATAACTTATGCGAGAAATCTGAAAACTGCATTTCCTGCCCGGAGGACTGCGGAAATTGCAGGTTAGAGGTTATCTGCACAAAAGATGCCGCCATTGGAGAAGCGGTTGAATGCAGGGTGACCGGTAACAAAAACAATCCGCTACCCGATACAACCGTTAAACTAATGATGGGAAATAATACAATAATAAAAACAACAGGCGGGGATGGAAGAATTACTTTTATTCCTGAAAATTCGGGAATAATTGATATAACATTTGAAAAAAGCGGTTATGATCCCGCGAAAATTAATGTTTCGGTAACCCCTGCATACGAGGAAAAAACAGTTTTTAATTTGATTACCAAAAGCAAATTTGAATTAGTGTCAATTTTAATTTTAACAATAATTTTATTGTTATTCCTGTTATTCGGGAAAAGGAAAAGAAGGGCTGCACTTGAATCTGTATGAAGATTATGCTATTTGAATGATTTAATGAAGGTTTAGAGGCAAACAAGTTTAAACTGAATTTAAACAAAATTATTTTTTGATATTTAATCAATGAAAATTAATAAAATTTATAAAAACCTTAGAATAATGGCAAAAACATTAGTTTTATGTATTGACAGGGATAACGACCTCGGAAGAAAGACGCACACTCACGGACCTGTAATAGGAATAGAGAACAACATAAAAGCGGCAGAGAACCTTGCACTTTCCGATCCAACCGACTCGGATGTCAATGCAATCTTTTCTGCGGTAAAAGTTGCAATGGATATGCACTACGAGGTTGCAACGATAACGGGGGACAAGGATGCAGGGATAATTGCAGACAGGATGCTTTGTGACCAGGTTGACTTCCTTATTTCGGAAATTAAGCCCGACGATGTTGTTCTTGTCACCGACGGCGCCGAGGACGAGCAAATTATTCCGATAATTGAATCAAGAATTAAAATATCATCGGTTAAAAGAGTTATTGTAAAACAGAGCAAGGAACTTGAGGGCGCTTATTTTACACTGACGAATTTTCTTGACGAACTTTTAAAGGAACCTGCAAACTCCCGGCTTATGGTTGGTCTTCCCGGAATTATATTATTATTATTTGCAATAGGGATATTGACTGATCAGCTTCTCTCCGCACTTGCATTAATGCTCGGGATTACGGGAATTTATCTTATAATAAAGGGCTTTGGCGTTGAAGAAAGATTTTTTGCAATGATTTCGGAATTTTTAAAATCATTATCACCCGAAAGAATCAGTTTTCTGACTTACCTCACATCGGTTATGATATTGTTCATCGGGCTTTGGAACGGGTGGCATGCGTACATAACCGTTGCGTCTGAAGAATTATTTGTAAATATTTCTGCTTTCATTAAAGCATCCGCGGATCTTGTGCTTCTCGCGGCTGCATTTGCCCTCGGCGGCAGGATGATTGATGAATATATTGAAAAAAATTATTTATCAATTCGCCGCAATCTTATAATTCTTGCACTTGTAATCCTCATTAAAGAAATTGTAGTGTCAGGAGCAAACTTTATATCACCTGAGGAAGATGCGGAGGTGATTAACATGGCAATAAGCGTTATTCTTTATATTCTCCTGTTTGTTGTTGTAATTGAATTCACAAAGCAGATTTTTGCAAATGAAATTTTAGCAGATACAAAATTAAGAAAAAAATTATTGAAGCAAAGAGTTTTTAATACGACGGGAAAACACCTGGGAAATGTTTCGGACATCTGGATAAGAGGAACAAAACTTGCAGGACTTAAAATAGGAAGGCGTAAAATTACGGAAGATAAAATTGTTTCAATAGGAGATATTATTGTTGTGAAAGTTTAAATTCAGAGAAGAATTCTGTGATTATTTCGGGGTTATGAAAAAGTTAAGATGAGAACGGCAGGGTGGTGAATGGATGCGGCAGGAAAGTGAAACAGGCAAAAATTTAAATAATATTATCCTGCACGGGACATGGATCCCGGGAGACATGAAAGGTGCGGGAAACGGAAGAAATAAATTCTTTTTATGGAGTGAAAAAGTCAAGTATTTATTACTCAAAAAATAATAAATAATATAACAATCAATAATGAATTATATAAACTGGATAAAATACCAAAAAGATTCTGGGAAGATGATAAATGGGCGGAGGAACATTACTCCGAGTTGAGGAAAAAATACCCTGGTGAGTGGATTGCCGTATTTAACAGGGATTTTCACAGAGGCATTATCTATCATAATTAACCCTACCTTCTCTGCAAGTTTTTCATCTGAAAAATCTCAAAATCACAACCATTAAATTATTCATTCAACCAATGTAACAGAGCATCCTAATATTAACATTAACGAAGTAGTGTTACTTGCTGCTGTTTTATTCATTTCTCCTCAACAAATGCTAATCCTGCCCATCAACCTTATAAACTCATAGTTTTTTATTTTTTCTTCAATATCTTTATCAAAAAATTCCCTGAAAAATAATTTAATAGACATGGTCACCTGATTCTATAAAAAGTGTTGGAATTTTAGGTTTCCCTACCTTCAGTATTGCGTTTTCTTTGACTTTTGCCGGATTTTTCCCGCAGCTGACAACTTTTTTATTAAACAGGGAGTTTCACAGCCCGTTTAAATCCCTTAATTTCACCTACCTCAAGACACCCACTTGTAACCCAACTTTTTATTCCCAAACCATGGTATCTCCCAGGATTTCTTAAAGACTTCGTTCGATTTCAATACTGGCGTATGTGCCTTTTTTCTCATTTTTACGACTGCTTTGTTGCCTTCCACTTCCACAACTCCTGGGCTGTTTATAAATTTTGAAAATAGTGTTTTAGCTGTGTTGTTCTCAAATCTTTTCAGATCACTTGCCAACATCTTGTATAGCGTGTCTGCCACCATCGTCATCACTACATCAAACTGTATGCGAATCATAAGCGGAGAACTTAATGCGTTGAGATTGAAAAACTTTACTAACTCTGCAATTTTGTTTTCAATTCTCCATCGCCGGGCATAATGGGTGACAAGTTCTTTGAGCTCAATATCCTCGTTATTGGTTATCACAAATGTTGGCTTCTGCCTGCCGTTATCCGTTATGATGACCTCCCGCAAGTCCATATCGTGCCCTTTTGGTTGGAATCTATGTTCGTAAACTGAAGGTGTGGGATATTTTCTCTTTGGTATATCAAGTTTCACTTCTTTCCAGTCGCTGGCAGGAATCTCTAACGCATCATCTATCATTTTTTTACCTCTACTTCGCCTCAGTGTTATGAATTTAACTCTATTCCCTGGATTATCTAATTGCTCGAGAACAGAATAATTTGTTACCTTAGAATCAAAAACTAATGTTTCGTTAATCACGCCCTTGATTCTCATCCAATAGTCAACAAAATTCATTATCTCATCCGACGCATCTTTGCGGTTTATATCTGCCTTCACATAATTTAACATTTTTGAATCACCATCCTGCGCTAAAAGTGCCAAGGCACTTTTCATCGATTTACCTCGATTGCTCACCCAGTTATTATCTAATGGAGGGTCTTCCCCATAGTGTGGAATTGAGTGGAAGTCAATGTTGATGGTTTCACCGTCATAGTACTTCTTGTCAAGATCGTTTACTTTCGAGACGAAATTTTCCATGAACGATTGGACAGTTTCTCTATCAAGGTTGTATGAATAGGTGGATATCGTCGTTGGTTTCGGCAACACATTCAATCCTGCGAAAAACCCGAATCCTCTATCGAAATTATAATTGTCTATCTGCGACAATCTTTCCTGTCCCACCAATTTCAGCGCCAGTATTGAGTACACTGAATTAAGTGCAGATAACTGTTTCGTGCATGGAAGCGAACTATTTTTGATTACTTCATCCAAG
>MCBE01000269.1 GCA_001723845.1 Candidatus Altarchaeales archaeon WOR_SM1_SCG | reverse complement strand
CCCAACTGACACTGTTTATATTTACTGTTCAGCCGGTTTGTGCGAATGCGGAGAGGAATTTTTTTCTTATGAGCAAAAATGATAGATGATGCGTTAGAGAAAAGAGCGAGGGTAAAATTATCGGTGAAACTTATCGCTTCCCCTGCTTAAGCCATCTTTTATATGAATCAACATCCCGGCTGTTATTTTTAGAGTTGTATGCAGTTATGATAAATAGATATTTTCTTGAAGTGAGATGAAACACAACACTTATGTACCTGTTTTCAATTTTACAAACCGATTTATATGCGTCATCCTATTCAAAAATCAATCCATTGATTATTGTTCGTTTTACTTCTTCATTTGTTATGCTCCTCTCATTTTTACGGACATCAATTATAAACTTCTTCTGCTTCCGGTGAAAGTATTACCCTCACTGCTTTCATATTTCAAGCCCGTGAGCAACCGCTCTCCTTAGACCCGGGTTTGTGTTATATATCCATGTTACCCCTTTCATACCAACCACGATTTTATTGCTGTCCTCTAAGTATTCAAGAATTACCCGCAGCGTGTTATGATTCACCTGTTTTGGTAAACTCTTTTTAAGTTCCGGTAGTGTTATCGCACTTTCACCGGTGCTTTTTAAGGTGTCCTCAACCATCAGCACGGTGTTTAATGTCGGGCTGTGTTTTAATTTAGGTTTCGCAGATTCCATTTTTTGTAAAAAGTTATTAACTGATAATAATTAGATATTAACTTATAAATAAATTCTTCCGCATATGATATGTAAACATTTGAATTTTTATCTAAATTAATGAAATATTAATGTAACCAATTTAAATGCTTTCTAATTTTTATGTGCTTCATTTCAAAGTAAAATTTCTGCATTCAACAACTTATCTTTAAAATTAAATTTATATTTATGAATTTAAATTTATATTATGCAGATTAATGTTTCACTGCTTAATGCTCATGACTTCTGCCCGAGAGTTATCTATTTAAAAGAGGTTATGGAAATTGCGCCTGATGCGAGCATCAGGAAAACAAAGGGGCTTATCGGGCATGCGGCAAGAAAGGAATTGTCATTGAGGCAGTCAAAACTTTTAGGCAGGGTTTCTTGCGCTTCCGAGATTGAAAACTGCCTTTTTTGCGAGCTGGATAATGTTCTTTCCGATTTTCCTTATATTTATAAAAATTTACTTGAGGATAATGATATTGACTATGAAAAGTTACTTGCGGAAATTAAAAGCGAGATGCTCCCGGAAATTAAAATAATAAATGAAAAATTAATGCTCGTGGTTGATGAACTCGGGATTGATAAAGCACTTGAGTATGTGACTCCCTGGAAGGTTGAATATTTCATGAAATCGGAAAACCTGAAACTCTCGGGAAGAATTGATAAGGTAATGAAACAAAATAATAATTTAATTCCTGTTGAAATAAAGACCTCAAGCCCGCCGCACAGCGTCTGGCAGGGAGACAGGATACAGACCTGTGCATACTGTCTGCTTCTTGAAGATAAATTTAATGGAAAAATTTCTTACGGTTTTGTTGAATACACAAAAATCCATGAGCAGCGACCCGTTATGACAACAGAGCAATTGCGAAGGACGGTGATTAATACGAGAGATAATGTTATTGAAATTCTTGAAGGGAAAGTTCCTGAAATCTGCCCGCACGGGTCGGGGAAGAAGTGCGAGGCATGTGATTTTAAGGAGGTTTGTTATGAGATTTGAGGAGTTATTTTTATGGGTTTCTAAGCATTGTATTAATTCAAAATAATAACTTTGAATTTATATAATTAATTGGATATAAATAAAAACTAAAATCAACCAAAAATGACCCGAAGACGCCCAAAACAACATTTTCGTAGGAGTTACACACGACGCGATGGGACGCAAGTCGTTAGCACAACGGTGAATAAAGGCAGATTTTACCCGGCAATGTTCCAGGTGAAACCAACAATAACCCCACAAATACGAGACCATCAAGCAGAGATAAATGAATCCGAAAACAAATCCTATAAGAAAATGCGTGAAAGATTTGAGGAAAGAATTAAGATGACCAGACCGAAAGACGAGGTTAAGGTTCCTGATGAGCCACTAAAAATCGCTTGGAAAATAACATCAATTGTTGGCAATACTGCATTTAACTATGCATTCCCACAAGTAGCAATTCCGGCACGCGCTGGATATGTTCTTATTTCTAAACCTGAAAAAATTGAAAACCTGCGTAAAATAACGGACATTACCTCTGACGACTCTAAAAAATTAATGGAAGCTAAAAATGCCTTAAATGAAACCGTTAAAGATGTTGCAAAAGCCACTATTAAATCCACTATCAAATATGCTTCTGGTTATGTTGTTCAGGAATTAGTAGATAATTCCTCAGGATATCTTGAAAAAAAGCAAGTGTTTAAAGAAATTACGGAATCATTTAGGTTAGATGAATCGTATACTAAATATTTTAAAGATTTTTATGAAAAATCATTGAGTGGTTGTCTAAATGAAATTAAAAATAGAGGTATGAACTACGCTTAATATAGCACTTAAAAATGGATATAACTTTAAATGAACTAAAAAACGCAACGGATGAAGCATTGAAAATTTCAATGATTAAAATGTTGGTGTTTGAAAAGTTAAAAAGTAAAGTACACAACGAATCTACTCTGAAAAATAGAATAAATTCCAAAACCAATAAATCTTATAAACCAAGTGAAACGGACCTTAAAAACCCAAAAAGTTTCAATTTGTTTATAGAGAATTTATCAAAGGAAATTTTGAGTGATTTACAAAAACAAAAATTTCAACACAATTCCCCCAACAACATTTTAACCTCAAATTTTTAATTATCATTATTATGAACCGCCACCAACTCGCAAAGGAAATGGCAGATGACCTGAAAACCAGATTCGGAGATGAAATATCTTCTATCGTGCTGTTCGGAAGTGTCGCAAAGCACAGGGAAAATGAAGAAAGCGATATTGATTTATTAATTGTTTCAAAAAAACATCTTTCAAAGGCACTTGATGAAAACATCGGGAAAATTCTTATGAATGGTTTTGTGCCGGAAATATTAAACCTTACTGATGCCGAATTTAACAAAATGAAGAATCTTGGAAGCCCGTTATATTATTCAATTAAAGATGAAGGAATCAAACTCTGTTGATTATGAAAAATTGGTTAATTCGCATTTAGGGGAGGCGAATAGAAAGAGTAAAGAATAATTATTGATAACATTGTTGAAATTCTTGAAGGAAATTTGCCCACGCGGGTCGGGGAAGGAATATGGGGCGTGTTATGAGATTTGAAAATCAATTCCAGACGCACTCAACGATACCGGATCTTCTAATTTTTTTATCTCTTGATAAAAGTTTAGCATCCAGAAGTTTTGCCGTAGCCATTATTATCCTGTCGTGCAATTCAAATCCCTTTAACTTCTGGCATTCCAATATAACATCCAAATCCGGGGGATAAACATCATAATTAAACCCCTCATTGATCCTTTCAAGTACTGTTTTAAAACATCAACCCTGTTTTTCTCTGCAATAAATAATGATTCGGCAAGAACAATCGTTGGGACAACAATTGATGTTTCTCCTTTATCTGCTTTTATAAATATTTTCTTTGCTTTCTTCCCTAACCGGTCATCCCCGGTTAAAAACCACATTAAAGGGTGTGTATCGGCAACATACATTTCATCCGGAATTAAATTTAAATTTTAAATAACGACCTTTTCGCTTCCGAAAAATCCTCCTCATTAATTTTAACCCCTTTTAACATTCCTTTCAATGAGACGATTTTCCCGGGCTTCTTGTGCTGCAAAATCAAGAGTTTCAGGTTCTTAATGTCATTTTCTATTGCACTCAACTTCGGGTAAATTGCTGCGGCTTCCATTTTCTTATTAATAATTAAAAAATTAAATTAAAAAGTAGAAAAAATAAATTATTATTCCCGGTATTTGCTTTCGTGTTCCGGGGAAGAAATGCGATGCGTGTGATTTCAAGGAGGCGTGCTATGAAATTTGAAAAATTGTTTTTGAAATTTAATTTACCCCATTCAAATCATTAATTAATATTTCCGCTGAATTTTAATTAATTAACAGTGTTAAAGTTAAATATTTAAACATTAAAATAAGATGTATGAACTTGGCGATTATCCGGAAAACGATGAATATGTTATTGCGACGGTAAAGGAGATATTCTCCCAGGGAGCGTTTATGATGCTTGATGAATATGGGAACAAGGAAGGGATGCTGCATCTCAGGGAAATTTCACCGAGATGGGTCAGGAATATCAGGGATTATGTAAAGGAAGGGCAAAAAGTAGTGGTTAAGGTTCTTCGGGTTGACCCTGGAAAAGGACACATTGACCTTTCCCTGAGAAGGGTGAACGACGCGATGAGAAAGGAAAAATTAATGGATACGAAACAGCGGCAAAGAGCGATAAAATTGCTTGAATTATTGGAAGAGAAGATGGGTATCGAGGGTTCTGCAAAAAAAATATATGGCGAATTAATTAAAAAATTTTCAGATGCTTATCTCGGGATGGAAGAGATAGCGGCAGATAACAAATGCGCGGATAAATTAAAACTCGGGAAGAAATTAAAATCGGCATTAACAGACATTGTCAATGAAAACATAAAGCCCCTGTTTGTTGAAATAGACGGTTATGTTGAGTTGAAAAGTTATGCCCCGGACGGCGTTTTTCAAATCAGGGAGGCGCTTAAAAAAATTGAAGGATATGAAAACGAAAGCATTATCAATGTAAATTATATTTCCGCCCCGGTTTACAGGATCAAGATCCGTGCGGAAGATTATAAAACAGCGGAAAAAGTATTGAGGAATTCTGCCAATGCGGGAATGGAATATATAAAAAATTCACAGGGCTTCGGGGAGTTTCACAGGGAGATGAAAAAATAGGCGAACAAGTAAACCGGGAATTCAATTAATTAGGACTTGATCGCGTTGATATTCTGCCGGATGCTGTCTTGAAATTTGGAAATGAAAAAGTAATTCCTTACTTTTCAGCGATTTTCTCAAGAAGCCCGATTACTGTTTTCTGGTCTTTCCGGCTGCTTTCCATGACTTTCCGGCTGCTTTCCAGGATTGAGATTATTTTATCCTGCCCCCCAATTAACTTATCCTGCCCCACGAGTAACTTATCCTGCCCGCCGATTAGTTTATCCTGCCCACCGATTAGTTTATCCTGCCCCACGAGTAAATTATCCTGCCCGCCGATTAGTTTATCCTGCCCACCGATTAGTTTATCCTGCCCCACGAGTAAATTATCCTGTCCTTCCCGCAATGCTCTGGTATCATCTTTTATGCCGCCCAATGTATCAAGACCTTTTTCAAGTTTCCTCACAACATCTCCGGAAGTATCGGTTTCAATCCGCCCGAATATTTTCGGTATCGGATAGGTAGGAACAACCTCGTTTTTTAGTATATCAGCCACAAAGATATTCTTTTCATGTAAATTTATAACATCAATAAAATCATCAATTCTATCCGTCACGCCCTCGCACACAAGCTTAACCGTTCCGTCAACATCATTGAAAACATAACCTTTCAACCCCCTGTCTTTTGCCTTTTGTTCTATAATCTTCCTGTAACCCACATCCTGCACTTTCCCTTTAATTGTTAGAGCATACCTCATATCATAATATTTTTAGAATTCATTCTTTAAAAATCAATATTTGAGGTTTAAATCGGAATTTTCATGGGACCCTGAATCTGGAGGGTATAAGATATAAAAACCGGAAGGAAATCAATCAGGAATACAAATGCTTTATTAAAAATAATAACTAAAATTATAATGTCATTGAACGAAGTGAAAATGGCATCTGATGATCAACCTTTCAGAAGGTTGAGGGAGATGAAAAAATGAAAAATGAAATTAAAGAACAGTAATCTAATTTATTGTATTTAAATCCTTATTAATAATTAATACAAAATAATTTACAATTATAAAGTAAAAATGCAAGAACAAATCTATAAAGAACTCGGAGAGTCAACAAAGGTAGTGGTTTTCGGAGTTGAACATAGTGTATGCTTTGATCCGCTGGAGGATTTAATAGGGGTTATTAAAATAGATAAAGAAATAGATATTGAAGAGATACTTCACCAAAAGGGTTTTGAAAATAAACTTACGCAATATTTTTAAAACAAGTTTAAAAAATATGCTTCACTACCGTTCGCGATATTTTTTATCGTGAAACGAACTTTCCTATACGATAAAAAATGCAAGCAAACATCTTTAGTTTTGACTCAGCCACCCCGGGAATAGTTTACCTGGATGCGAGTTTTATAGTCAACTTCTCCGTAGAGGGATCAAAATACCATGAACCCTGCACTGAATTTGTTAGAAAATTGTGCAATGAAAATGTTCCGTTATTGGTTTCAAATTTAACCCTTGATGAGGTATGGTACTCATTGATAAAAGTGAGCTTAATTAAAGACTTCGGCGATAAATGGTATGTTGAAGTAAGAGACAGACCGGAGATACTCCGGAAGTATGTCCCGCTTATAAAACGGGTTACAGCAGACCTCTCCATGCTGCAGAATGTGATTCTGGTTGAAGTTAAAACTGAAATGACCCTGAAAGCCATTAACTTCATAGAAAAATACTCTCTTCTACCAAGAGACGCCATCCATTTAGCCACCATGCTCGGCTTAGGCGTAAAAAATATAGTCACAACAGACATTGATTTCACAAGAGTTAAGGATATTAATGTGTACACCTGCAACTACAAAGTTACGGGAAAATGAAATAAAAATTCAATTCAATTACCAAAAAATTAAAATGAAGGGAAAAACACTTAAACAAAAACCCCTTCCGGCAGGGGAAAGAACGGATAAGAACAAGATTGGGGTTTAATGAAAAAGGAATACGAATGCTTTATTAAAAATAATAACTAAAATTATAATGTCATTGAACGAAGTGAATATGGCATCTGATGGTCAACCTTTCAGAAGGTTGCGGGAGATTAAAAAATGAAAAATGAAATGAAACTTTCAAAATGTATTAAATGCAATGAGTACACATTAAGAGAAACCTGCCCGAGGTGCGGTGAAAAGACAAAAAACCCGAGACCTGCAAAGTTTTCTCCTGAAGACAGGTACGGGAAATACAGGCGGATGATGAAAAGAGAGATGGAAAAGGAATAATTTAATTTAAATTCAATTGAATTTTTTCAATATATCCTCAATTTTTTCTATCAACTCCTCTTTTGTCCCGTCGTTATTTAAAGTGTAATCGGATTCTTTCATAACATCATTGATATACTTCTCGGTTTCCCTGTTCTCGTTTTCCAAAAATTCCGAAAGAGTTATTTTTCCTTCATCCTTTTCCCCTCGCAAAACGCACCGCTCATACCTTAATTTTGGGTTTGCATCAACACCCAGCAGTAAATTATTTTCAAAACCCCTTAGCATTTCAACCTCATTCATATACCGTATCCCGTCAATTATGATTATATGCGACTTATCTTTTTTGATATCTCCTTCCAGGGCATTTACGATTACGCCGTGTCCTAATCCGGAGCGAAGCGATGCACCTAATTTTTGTAAATATTCTCTTTTAACCGGGAGATGAAGCCGCTTTAAAATATCCGAAAGTATTTCCGAAATCGTATGTCTTTTCGCATCGTAATTTTCACACAGATAGTCGCCGACAAATCCTTTTCCAGAGCCGATGCGCCCGATTAAGCCGATTACAAGTTTCATTTTAAAACAAAAAAATATAATTACAATTTGACTGCAATTATAAAAAATTAATTTTCATTGTTATTATTTGTAAAGCAATTATATTCCCGTTTCATATTTGCCCAATCCCGGTAATTAATTTTACAATTTTTTTCAATTCCTAAGAAGCATTTGTAGGCGGACGCGAGGTCATTCCAGTCGCGGGTGTAAATCCCGTCGCAGTTGAGGTCGCATTCGTGATAAACAAACAATTTCATACCCCATTCGTTGTTTGTTTCATTCATCTCATTAATTTCATTACCAGGGTCAGCAGCAGCAGTTATATTATACCTCCCGATAACAAAAGTCCGGTTAAATGTCACATTAACCCCGGTTTTATTTGTTAAATTCACAATCCGCCATTCCGTGAAATTATCTGAAATATTTATTGAAACATTAACATTCTCTAAATTTAAATTAACATTCTCTAAATTTTTGATTATAACGGTGATGTTTACCTGCTCATCCGGAATCGGATTTTGCGGCGTGAATGTTATATTGGTTACAGTTAAATCAGAAAAGTTTCCGATACAGTTTATTGTCTGATACATCGGCATTTCTGCGTTAATGGGTATTGAAATTCCGCCGGTATCTTTAATATTTACATCAATTAATTTTACTCCGTAAGGACCTTTTGTGTATGGGCAAATTATCGGTATTACAAGAACCCCGTTAGTATCCCCGTTTGCGTTAGACTGGAACCACCTGTGTTCTGTGCCGAACTGCATAGGCAATGCCCCTGCCATAAAACCACCTAATGATATTCCTTCTGTTATCAGGTCAGACGATATATTCAACTTAACCTGCGCACTTCCAACAACTTTTGGGCTTGTGATATTTACAATCAGGTGTGTTTCGTTCCAGATGTAGTTTATACTTGCAGTTTCTTGATTTCCGCAGTCTATTGTCTGGTACATCGGCATTGCCGTATCAACCTGTATTGAATCGTTGTTTGTATCCTTAATATTGACATCAACTAATTTTATTTGATAAGAACCTGCTGCGGATGTACAGTTTATTGGAATTATAAGAAACCCGTTAGTATCCCCGTTTGCATTAAACCGGACCCACCGATGCTCCGTACCGTTCTGTATATGCGATGCGCCCGCCATAAAACCACCGGATGATACATTTCCCGTTATCAGGTCAGAAGATATATTCAAATTAACCTGCGCACTTCCCACATTCCGGGGGCTTGTGATATTTACAATCAAGTGTGTTTCGTTCCAGTTGTAGTTTATACTTGCAGTTTCTTGATTTCCACAGTTTATTGCATGCTCCATCGGCATTGCCGTATCAACCTGTATTGAATCGTTGTTTGTATCCTTAATATTGACATCAACTAATTTTATTTGATAAGAACCCGCTGCGGATGCACAGTTTATTGGAATTATAAGAACCCCGTTAGTATCCCCGTTTGCGTTAAACCGGACCCACCGATGCTCTGTGCCTGTAATGTAATGTTCTGCGCCTGTCATAAAACCGCTTAATCCTGCACTTTCAACTGCAAGGTCAGACGATATATTCAACTTAACCTGCGCACTTCCAACACCTTCGGGGCTTGTGATATTTACAATCAAGTGCGTCCCGTTCCAGTTGTAGTTTATATCCGCTCCCGCACAAACCGGCTGAACAGTAAATATAAACACCGGTATCAAAATTATAAATTTTATTATGTTATTCCAATTCTTTGAAACAATTTTTTTTGCGTGTTTGTTCATTTCAAATAAAATCTTTTTCATTATATAATTTTTATACAATTTTTAATTTTTCTATAATTTTTTGATAATTATCGCCATCAGGATTAACATTGATAGGATAACAACGACCCACACCCAATGATTTGAACTTGTTTCTTTTTGTGGTTGTGCTTCATGTTTTAATGTATCTGAAGCGGATGTATCCGGCTTTACCGGAGATTTTTCTTCCCCGGGGGTTATATTTTTTAATTCGCCGGTTGCTGTCTCCGTTATATTTTCCGGCTCGGCAGGTAATGCCTGATCTATTATTTCATTTTCATTTTCCTGCTTTTTTGTATCGTTTACTTCAGGTAATTTTTCTGCCGGTAATTCTTCATGAAACGATAAATTCGCATTCTCTGGTTTAGCAGGTTCTTCAGGTTCTTCTTCAAGATTTGCTGTCAAATTATCGGATGATTCGTTGATTTCATTTTCCAGGGCAGTATTTCCGCCGCAGTTTATTGTTTTTCGCATCGGTAATTTCGCGGCGAGGGGTATTAAATCCCCGGTTTTGTCCCTAATACTTATACTAATTAATTCTATTTCATAAGAACCTGCCGCATGAGAGCAGGTTATCGGAACTTCAAGAGTCCCGTTAGTATCTCCGTTTGCAGTTAACCGGAACCACCTGTGTTCTGTTCCGGACTGCATGTGCGATGCTCCTGCCATAAAACCACCTGATGATGCACTCCCGGTTATCAGGTCAGAAGATATATTCAACTTAACCTGTGCAATTCCAACGCCTTTTGTGCCTGTAACATTCACGACCAGATTGTTTTCATTCCATCCGTAATCAACGGATGCATCCGAACAAACCGATTTGGCTGCGAATGTGAGACATAATGCAAGGATAATCCATTTTATTAGGGTCTGCCGGTAATTTAATAAAAATTTTAGTATTTTAAATTTCATTTTAATCATTTCAAATTTTTAATTAACATGCAAAATAATCATCTATCATCCGGAATATATCAGGTACCGTGCATATATTATTGCGGCATAGCGATGAAGGATAATCGTTAAAGTATGAATCCATGGCATCAAAGATATCCTGCACTGTCGGGCATCCGACCTCTATTGTTTGAGTAATCGGAATCTGCCGGTTTAGAGGTATGCCCTGGCTGTTTGTATCCTTTATGTTTACGCTGGTTAAATTTATCGTATATTGTGTCCCGTAAGATGCAGATGAAGGCACTGTTACGGGAACGCTCAAGATTCCGCTGTTGTTTCCGTTGGCAATTAATTTGAACCACCTGTGTTCATTCCCGGTTTGCATACGATTTGAACCTGTTACAAATCCCGACATGACGGCATTACCGGGCGTTAAATCAGGAGGGATGGAAAGTTTAATTTGAGATGATGCGACACCTGAAGGGCTGTTTATATTTACATTTACGGATGCTGTTCCCCCGGGAAAAACTTTGTTTGAACTTATTGTGTATGTTATGTTTGCGCCGTCCTGACCGATACAATTACCAATCTCTACATTTATATTATATGTTCCATTACCCTCGTAATTACCCGCCAGGGCATAGTATGTGCCGGGAGGTAATGAAGCATGGAAACATGTTTCCTGTGTATCGGTACTATAAGGTCTGCAATCCCAGGAATTTTCAGAAGGACACGAGCCGTTATCTAAAGTATATAAATCATAATCAACGCCTTCTGAATTTGTAATTGTCCATGTAATGTTCATTGTTCATTATTTATTATTTGTAAAGCATTCATATTCCTGCTTCATTATATTCCAGTTTTGATAGTTAATTTTATTGCAATTTTTGATTCCCAGGAAGCATTTGTAGGCGGACATAAGGTCGTTGTAATCCTTGACTATTATTCCATCCTGGTTGAGGTCGCAGTCAAATTCTTCCTGGACGCATTTATAAAGACATCCTGTTATTCCGGTATCATTCCATCCGTCCGGTTTATCACATGTATTATTGTCGCCGGAAGACGAGAGCCATTCAGGAGAATCAAAATCAAAATTTACATTCCCACATACGATATTTGAATTTATTGTTGAATTTGAATTCTGCGATTGGATTCCGATGGTGTTGTTTGAGATTATGTTTTCCTGTATTGTGTTGTTTGAAGAGTAACTAATATGAATGCCCCTGTGATTTGAATTTGCAGTATTATTACTCACGATATTTGTAGATGAACTTAAATATATTCCTGCAGAAAAAGTACTGCCCTTATTTGAATTTGCAGTGTTGTTGATTATGATATTTGATCCTCCACCCCAGAAGACCATGCCCCATGTATTTAGATTTGCCGTATTATTAACTACAGTATTGTTAAAACTTATCTTTGAGTCATCCCAGTTATTCCAGAAACTTATACCATTTATCTTATTTGAAATTACCTCATTATTCAAAAGGTAATTATTGCTTGATCCGAGTAGAATAATCCCGTCACAGTTTGAATTTATGATGTTGTTTGAAATGTTATTACCATCGGATCCAAGTACAGTGATGCCATTAACACCTGTCCAGATGTACAGGGCGCCTGGTTCGGGATGGAAGTACTGACAGGGGTCGCCAGCATCATCAACTACCAATCCGTTATACATCATTGTGTTGTTTACCACCGTATTATTGTCTGAATTTTCTAAATAAATTCCAGCACCGAAATTGGTGATTATGCAATTTCTAATTGTCACATTATTTTTATTATAAAGATAAATTCCATGCCCTGAACCACCCCCATCCAAAACAGCACCATTACAATCCAGAACAACATCCGATGAATTTATAATAATATTTAAGTTGTAAATTTCAGGGCAAAGGATTGTATCATTATTAACATATATGTTATTGTATGGCTTTGTGCATTGAAGGATGCTTATAAACTCAACATCCGAGGCAGCATTTAAAGTATATTCATTCTCGTTACACAAATCTTGTCTTAACCCCTTCACATCCACACTATTTATATTTAAACCTTCTGTTGCATTTGATGTTATGGTTATGTTTATTTTTAAGGTTATGGCAGCATCCGGTTGAATACTTAAGTTATCAAAAAACAACGGGGAAGTGCTGAAAAGGATTATCTCCAGGATATACTGCTTCTTTCATTATCTAAAAACACAAAAAATGAACTGGTTTTCAAGGGAGGAACATGCCTTTACAAATTCTACAACATTGATAGGTTTTC
>MCBE01000268.1 GCA_001723845.1 Candidatus Altarchaeales archaeon WOR_SM1_SCG | reverse complement strand
CCGTCCCCGTTATTGGTCACGGTTATGTCATACTTAAGAAAGCCGCCTATTTGAGCAGGTATTTCCACGCCGCTTGTAGGATCGGTGAACGCTCCGGCGTAGTTTTTACTTATTGTAACGTTCGGATGAAATACTCCTATTTCCGGAGCAGTTGTTCCATTTATCCACGGCATCTGGGTCCAGTCACCGTAATAACTTGTAATATTTATTTCGTTTGTAAAATTCACATTACCTTCATTCACTGTGCTGACAAGACAGGTTACATTCAGAATAAGTATGGTATTTGCAGGTATTTCCTCAATAATCCATTTGTAATCAAACCCACCTGCTGCACCAGATATTTTTGTGTACCCTATGATGTTTAAGTTACTTGAATTATCTACTACCTGTAGGTAGTACGGCAGATAATCAAAGATTGTAACATTGTATGCGGATGCTCCTCCCGTGTTGTTTATTGATATCGTGTATAACAGGTAGTCGCCCGGGTCTAATTCCGTGTCATTCGCATCCTTCTCCGGGTGAAGATCCGGCAGATTCATGGTGATTGGATTTGATAACTGAATGTTGAGAATTTGAGTTGGAACACCAATTCCTTGTTTGAATATTATTGTAATATTATCCACAATTCCGGTTCCTGCTCCTACTTCATTACTTATATTCATCTCAAATGTTAATATTGTCGTGTTATACCCGGGTATAAGAAGATTGTTAAGATTCCAGGTAAGGTTAGTGGTTCCCTTATCAATATCTGATTCGGAAATCTGTGTTTGATCGGTCTCGTTAATGAGGTATGATGATCCCGGGATGTAAATAAATCCTGCAGGGTATTTATCTGTGATTGTCTCTATGTATATTTTTCCGGGCCCGACATTTTCCATGGTTACATTGAATTTGATTGTATCCCCAGGGGCTACCGATGTAGCATCCACTGTCTTATTTGCGCTCATATTTCCTATCTTGCCGCTGTATGTTGTAGTACCCTGGTTGGGTGGAATAGGGTAGCCGTCACCCATATACCCGTCCGCGTACGCGTCATTTACGCCGGTGAAATTACCGGTACCCATTAGATGAGAAACTATTGCCTGGAATTTTAAAGTTGTCACATTTTGATGACCCAATGTTTCTAATTGTGCTATGTTTAAATATGATGCCGTGAAATTCCAGCCAGTTGTGGCACTCCCTGCCAGGTTTGTTATACCTGCGGAAACATCTATTGAATTTATAGTAAAATTGTAAGGTTGTTCAAATCCTGCGCCCATCAGGTCATCTAGGGTTATGTTATGCACTGTGGATTCGCAGGTTCCAACATTTGTAACCGTTATGGTGAAGGTAATGACTTCCCCGGCAGACACATCATCCGGGTCTTTGTCTTTCTCAACATTAATTCTTGGTTCGCAAAGATCAATTTCAGGTGTGGTGTTTGTTACACTATAAATTCCTGTACCATCCAACCAGGTCACATTAACAAAATTAGATATATTATTTTCCCCGGTATAATTAACATAAATTGTTATTAAAATTTCTACAACCTCGTCTTTATCCATTGAACCGGGATTAAATATAACATAACCGGGATTACTGTCATCAACCGTGATTGTATTTCCGGGGTCATTTTGGATAACACTATATCCTGCAAAGGTTGTCGTAACCGCGCCGTAATTTGGTAAATATTCCGTAATGTTTGTATCAAATGTCGGACCCGGACCGAGGTTTTCTACACGGATAGTATAGTTTACCAGGTTCCCCGGCTCTGTTGAATTTATTTCAGGAGTCATCCGTTTTTCCACGGTCAGGTTTGCGTACCCGTAAACCGTGAGGGCAGATTCTGTTGTTACACTCCACCAGGGCATGTGTACGCCGTCACCGTAATATCCCGATACATTGGCAGTATTGTTGAATACATCTATGCCTGCTGAAGGGGGGTTCACATAGAGCATTATATCCAGTCTCAGGGAATCATCCGGGTCAATGTCACATGATGTATCCCATGTAAATATGTTGCTGGCATTTGACCTGAATTGGTCCGCAATTATAGTTGAACCGTTGCAATTATATAATACCGACGAAAGGACTGCAAGATAATCCGGGAACTCGTCAACCACGGTTACATTGTACGCTGTTGCGGGAGGGTTATTAAGATTTGTAATGTTAATCGTATAGTTTATTGTCTCCCCGACATACGCAGTATATCTATCGGAATCCTTAAGAAGCTCACCGAGGTCAGGTATCTTTGTGTATATTGTTAATGTAGTATCATCAATTTCTTTTTCTAAATAATCCGCATCAGTTGAAATTAATGTGCTGTAAACTCTTCCGCATTTATCCCGGGCGGTGTATGAAAACCCAGTCACCGGCGTAGAAAAATCAGAAGTATGCCCGCCGGAAAGAGCACGCATTGTATAATTGAAGGTATATGTCTCAGTGTAGTTAAAGCCGAGTGTCCCTATTGCGGGAGTGCATGTAACGGTGCTGCCCGGGGCAGTACATTTATCCGAACCTAAATATTGAAATGCTGGAGGGATAGTATCGGTTATAGTTATCGCATATATGGGCGCATCATAACTTGTTATTGTGAACCTGACCAATACAACATCCCCGGGTTCTACTGTCGGATTGAGTATCGTTTTTTTAACATACACATTCGGGAACCATGTCCGGATTTTGGTCGCGGAATACATACTGAGCTCGTTTTCGATGTAAGGCGGTTCTGTTGTTGTTTCCAGCGAGGTAACATACAGGTTGTTCCAGGACTCCTCCTGTACACCTTTTGTAGTATCGGGTTTTGCAATAAGTGTGAAGTTTACATTTTCAAGAGGTTCAAGACACCGGGTCAGGTTGCATGTTACCGAACTTTGTGTACTCCCGCAGTTGTACTCTATATCACCCGATGACATACTAACAAATACCCAGCCGGTTGGAAGATAGTCCGTTATCCTGACACTGCAAAGTCTGGAATCGTTGTTCTGGTTGTAAATTGGTATGTGCATATCCAATGGCTCACAGGGATATCCTAAATTTATAGGTGGGATTTTCTGGGTGCAGAGCGTGGTATTTATAAATTTTAATGAGGCGAATGTTGTATTCTCTCTTGCTGTGCCGTTGGTGTCAATATATGTGATATTGTAAATGTTTGTAAGTGTCCCGACCTCGGTTGATTCAACAAAGAACCTGAAAATCATCCACTCCTGCCCTGCAAGAGTCCATTCTTCGTTCCATGAGAGTACCTGTTTACCGTCCACCGTCAAGATTGTGGGTTCTATTTCCACAAGTGTGCCGTTGCTTTGAAGTACCGCGGGGCGAAGTATCCTGGAGGAACCGGTTATATAGGTTACATTTTCCGGCAGGTAATCCGTAACATTAACCGAAGTCGCGATACCGCTTGGGTCCGCACTGTTCTTGACAATGAATGAAACATAAGTCGGCAGGTTTATACATGCACGCGTGGGCATGTCTTTTGCAATTCTCATATCGGTTGGCGATGATGTGAGTATAATTCCGCCGGGATGTACTCCTTTAAATTCTGTTGTCACATTTTTAGAATAATCCTTCGCGTATGCTGTAAAATTATTTATGTATATTCCGCCCGGGCATATAAGCAGTGTGCTTACATTAATGCGGATTTTAAACATTTCCTGCGCATTGGTCAGGTTGCCAATGCCGGTTATGTTAAGTGTAACACGCCCTCCCTGCGTATCATTTTCAACGCTGCATGGGACATTTAGAATTGTTGAATTGCTTAAAATCTTTTCACAACTGTGATTAAGATAATAAAAAAATTCGGGCAGTGTATCCAATAAGGTAATATCATACGCCGGAACCGTCCCGCCTGCAAATAGAATTATTTCATAACTGATGTTATTGCCTTTGAATATTGTACCGCTGGGATTTGATGTCTTGTCTCCTTCAAGGTGAGGGTAGTAAACATTTATTGACCTTGAACTTATAATTGTTCCGTTATTCTCGCCTGCCGAAGTTATATACCCTGCCGAGTGATAATTGATATGAGAACCTTCTGCTGCGGTTGAGAGCGGATACGCCGTAAATGTCCAGTTCAATGTCTGGTTTGATTCTAATTTTACAGGCGGAGTTAGATTGAGAATTCTTGCGGGACTGCCTGAAACCGAGAAATCTCCTGCACCTAATTGACCGTTCGGACCCGCAACCCTGTCGTTAGCTGTAAATGTCCAGTCAGGCGGAATTTCATCCGTAACATTGGTTATGTTAACATAAGTAACCCCGTTGTTTTTAATTGTGATGGTGTAGTTAACGGGCATCCCGGGCTGTAATTTTTTGTCCGGCGCAAATATCTTATTTGCCGATACCGCGGAGAGGGGGATATGACTTACCGTTTTATTGTCTTTTGTCTGGTTGCACTGTACCATGGCATCACAGTAATCTACGGTTATGTTGTTTGTAGAACCAGTTGGTGTATCAACGGTTGTAACCACCCTTGCATAGAATACTACATCTGTTGGTGAGCTAACGGGATTTGTGAGGTTCCATTTGATTGTTCTCTTATCAGGGGACACCCATAGTACATGCGGGGGATTGGAAAGGTCCTGGGAATCATATTCCATGCCACCCGGAAGGTTGTCGGTAAGGCGTACATTGTACACTGTGCCGTTCGGAGTAAGAGTTAATGTATATTTTATCATGCTGTTTTGCTCAACAACTTCCTTATCGGAAGTTTTTGTTACCGTCATTGAAGGGTAATGAACGCTTATGGTAAGACCGGGATTGTACGGGTTTGTTGAATTGTGCTGTTTATCATTAAGTCCTCTTTCGGAAACATAATCATAATATGTTGAACCGTAATCGTCTTTATAATGCAGGTGGATAGTGTTATTGAATTTTTCGGGGGCTGATGAGTTTATCCTGAATGTTACGGTAATTCTTTTTGAATTAATACCGATATCTGCCCCGCTTAATCTTATGGAATCCCAGGTTATGTTCCGGTGGGTGCCGTTTGTAGTTTCGGTTTTTATTGAATCGTAATTGCTGCTGACATATATTAATCCTACCGGGACTATGTCTGTCACGGTGACATTTGTGTGCGTAAAACCGTTGTAGTTTGTTACGGATATGTTATAGGTAAGATAGTCGCCGACATCTGATTCATACGAACCGGAGGATAATAATTTTCTTACATCAACCGTGGGTCTGTGGACATTTATCATGTCGCTCGTATTTGAAATCGTGTGTACATTGCCTGCCGGATCAGTGTATTTCATAATAACCTCGTTTGTGTAGTTTACGCCGTTAAATGAGTCGTTAGATTTGGGTCTTAAAGAGAGTACCACGGTCTTTTGAGGGTGTGTAATCCCGGGCCTTATCGTTCCTAAGTTCCAGGTCAGGTTGGGTTCTGAAAGAACTACAGGGACCCCGTCAATTGTTGAATTAATTAATTCAAACCCCCAGTCACCTGTTGGTATGAGATCGCTTAATACAACATCCGTTGCATTGGAATCACCTATATTTGTAATTTCTATTTTATATATCACAATACCTCCCGGCTCTGCGTTTTTATTTCCCGGTACTTCAACTATTTTAAGCATCATGAAGTCAGGCATACTGTGAATCTTAACATTATCCGCCTTTGTTCCGTTTGTCCAGTTCACCTGCTTTCCGTCAAAATAGTAACCTGTTACATTTACCTCATTTATGAAATCCTGTGTTTCGGTTAAATTATCTATAACCCTGCAGAATATATGCAGGTACATTGGACTATCATCGGAACTTAAAGCATAATCTATTACCCACCTGTGAGGATCGGAACTCTCGTTAAATATTTCGGAAGTTGTACCGTCGGGGTAAGTAACATTTGCACCTATAACTATCAGGTATTCGGGGAAATTGTCAACAACCGTGATATTATGTATGGTTGCAGCACCGGTATTTTCTATTTCCACCGAAATATCCACTATGAAGGTTATGTTATGCCCTATATAGGATTCATATACATCCGAGTCCTTTGTTACGGTTAGAAATGGGTGATTAACTGTAACACTATCTGTCGGTTCCGATGTATTGGTATGGTACTCAGTACCAGGTTCCCTGTTTTTATAATAAGCGGTTGCATTATTGGACTCAATAATTGTTGCATTGGAGGTAACAAGGAGCGTAATGTTTATCTTCCATGTATCTCCCGGGTATAACCACTCGGAAGATGAATTTGTGAAATTCCATGAACAATTCCCATGGTAATTTCCGAGCATGTCTCCTTCCGAGCAATTAAAGACCGTTGAAGCCGGGGATGTGGGAGAAGACCAGGAAGACCAGTTTAAAAGTGTCGTGTTCTCAGGAATTACATCCCACATTGTGAAATTTACAGCGCTTCCGGTTCCGTTATTATACATTGTTATAAGATAACTTACGGTTCCCCCGACAGGGACATCATTAATATCACCAATAATTTCTTTATTTATTATTATATCAGGTATTCCATACGCGATTGTTGCAAATTCCGTGTCGTTTTCAAAAACACCCTGTGTTGTATTAAGCTGCTGCGTTATATTAAATTCCTGGTGAACCAAAACGCCTCCCGTTGCAGCGTGATTGAATCTCGCGGTAATATTTTTATTTACAATGGTCACATATTCGCCGTGAATGGCGGCTGTTATGGTGAGATCTCCTTCTTTTTTAGGAATGCAGTTAACCGTAACAATTTTCCAATTATTCGGCAGTATTGAAATATTGGTCATATTCCATAATATATCGGGAATTCCGTCAAGGTCGCAGTCAATTGTATCATCGTTCTCGTCAGTAATATTGAAAGTTACATTAACATTTAACATGGGAAGAAATTCATTGCAGTTGGTAATATTTGCGGTTATCACCATCGGCTCAAGAACATAACCTATAGGGTTAATCAATTCTACAATTCCGCAGGGCGTTGCGTTTACATGAAATTTAATTTCTGCTGATTCATCAAAAAATAATTTATCAAATATTACCGTTAATTTTTCACTGTTGTTTACTTTTGTCGTGAAAACCTCTATCGTGTTTTCATAACATGTCCAGTTTTCAGAAGTGTTTGTGCAGTGGATATACGGCATATTATAGTCCCTTAAAGCATATTTGGTAACATTTATACCCATATCAAACAATATATGAAGCCCGGGTGAAACCGTATCTTCAACTGTATAATTTTCTGCCGTAAGATTCAAGCCCATTGACCCGAATGCAGCATCCCTGTAAACCGAATAAACCGAGGCATAATCCGAACCGTCATAGAAGTTTCCGCCGCCGTATTCTGCTATATCCTGTAAAGTAGCAGGGTCGGAATCAGTACCCTGCCCGAATGAAAGAGAGAATACCCTTGTGCTGTGGTCTCCGATATTTAAGCCGACACTGGCGGCATTTTCCGGATGGTTTGCCCAGTATGCAGCCGCCATTGCATCGTACCTTGCCTGGATCGGCTGAAGAACATCTCCAGTTCCCGTTGCTGTAGCACCGGCTCCTTTAAAATAACTGAAGTCGCAGGTTGAAAAATTATTGCGGGGATGACAGCAGCCGGTATCGTTCAATTCCCATGCATCAACATCTTTCCCATTGTCTTCATCCTGGTAACCTGCATTATTACAATTCCACTTCGGAACGCCGCCGACTATTGTGCCCGGACTGCCGCACAGGCGATTTGCATACCCGTCACTCATTACTACTATTGACCACTGGCGGCTTTCATTACCCTGGTCATGAAGCAGGTATGTTGCATTCAGTATCCCGCAGCAGATACAGGTAAAACCTTCATTCCACCCGGGCGTGGGGTACGATGGATAAGTAGCAGAATAAGTACCTATTCTATCCTCCAGACGGGTGTCATTGGTGGTCAGGTCATGTGTGGATCTTGTATTCGTGGCATAGGTGGTCAGACCAAGGGAATCATTACGCTTCACAACAATATTTACAAATAGTTTAGCTGCATCCTTTGCTCTATCTATCCTGCATGGATTAGTGGGAGAACATATCCCGCATGACTTCACCCCAGCCCAGCACTTGTCCATACTGCCGGACAGGTCAGTAACCAGTACATCATCGGTTTTATTGAATTCTATACCTTCACCTCCCTCACCCCTTAACAATATAGTAATCAATGACATATTGTTCTCTCCCTCGGTAACGGTTTTATTATACTCTATTCTTGATAGGACATATAAGACACATGCTTCAGGCGTGTTTGATATAGCAATACCGTTATCAAATACTGTAACATTGTTGCAGTTAATGGGTGACTGCCAGTCAGTATCCTTATCTGCCTCAACTGTGGGCATTGCAGTGTATTCAATTGTCAGTTTTCCTTGAGGTAAACTTGCAATGGTCCAGTTAACATACTTTGTGGTGGTGGCAATGGGTATAACATACTGTTCTTCGTGAATATCCGGTGAACAATCACTGCCGTTACTGTACTTACAACTTATTGTTCCAGTGTACTTCCACCCCGGCGTACTACCATTATTAAGTGGGAAAACATCATGAACGGTGAAATCAGTAAGAGAAGTGGTAGTAGTACTCACCTCTATCGTAAATGTTATATTTTCCCCCTGGAAAGCGGTCGGGTATCCTCCCGACTCAAGTACCTTGCCTGATGCGGTTTTGGTAACCGTAACCGCGCCGGAAGCAAGTCCTGCCGTTAAAATAAAACCAATTGCAATTATCAAGATAAAAACAGATAATCTTGTCTCTTGATTCTGTTTTTTATGTTTTTTGGACATGTTTTCCATGCCGCTATTCCATTTTTTAGTGTTTGTTTTCATTTTTGATTTAATTTGATTTTGAGTTTGTTGATTTTTTTATCTATTACTTATGTAGAATTTGTTCTATTAAAAAGGATGTTTCATTTTCAAAGAAAAAATTATAATTTTGTTAATTTTTATTGTGTAGTATTGGAATTTTATTATACGAATTTAGTATAAATTTTATTAAATAAATATTATAATATACTAAATAATGTGATGTATGAGATATGATAAATTTAAATCCATCCCTTCTTGAGTGCGAGTTCTGCGTTCAAAACACTTGCTCCCGCCGCCCCCCTGATAGTGTTATGGCTCACGCAGGTAAATTTCAATACATCCTTGTTCTTTTTAAATCTCCCGACGGAAATGCTCATCCCGTTGCCCCTGTCCCTGTCCAGGCGCGGTTGTGGTCTGTCCTCGTCGTTTAAAACGATTAGCGGTCTTTTGGGAGCTGTTGGCAGTTTCATTTCCTGCGGAACGCCGCCGAATTTATTGAAAATTTTTATGACATCGGTAATCTCAAAGTCATTTTTTAATTTCACAAAAACGGATTCCGTATGTCCGTCAAGAACGGGAATCCTGTTGCATGCCGCAATCACGCTGAAATCGGCAAAATCAATCCCCTTGTTGTTAAATTTTCCTAAAATTTTAAGACCTTCAATTTCAACCTTTTCCTCTTCACCCCTTATAAACGGGATAATATTGTCAATAATTGCCATTGAAGGAACGCCGTCATAGCCGGCTCCGGAAAGCGCCTGCATTGTTGCGACATTCACATATTCAATTCCGAAATTATCCATAAGGGGCTTTAGAGGAAGTACAAACCCGATAGTTGTGCAGTTCGGATTTGTAACAATAAATCCCTTCCATTTTCTTTTTTCTTTCTGAATTTTTATTAAATTAAGATGCTCCGGGTTGACTTCGGGAATGACAAGCGGGACATCATTTGTCATCCTGTATGTTGCGGTATTTGAAAATAAGGGGATATGTTTTGCAAAATCCGACTCAACTTTTCCCGCGATCTTTGACGGAATTGCTGAAAAAACAATATCAAGGTCGTATTTGGAAATTATTTTTGTATCAATTTCTTCAACAACCGCCCCTGAAATATGCTCAGGCATATCGCCTGCAAGATACCATTTAGCAACATCTTTGTATTTACTGCCCGCGCTTTTTTCTGATGCCGCAAGAGCAGATATCTCAAAGCAAGGGTGTTCTTGAATGCATTGAATAAACCTCTGACCAACCATTCCCGTCGCGCCAAGTATTCCGACTTTTAATTTCATTTTTGGTTAATTTTATTTTTAATTTTTGGTTAATTTGAAGTTAATTTTTGGTTAATTTGAAGTTAATTTTTGGTTAATTTTTGGTTAATTTTTGGTTAATTTTTGGTTAATTTGAAGTTAATTTTTGGTTAATTTCAAGTTAATCAAATTTGAGCATTTTGGTTTATAAATTGCCGGTTAATTTGAAGTTAATTAAATTTGAGCAGTTGATTTATATAAAGCATATTTTTAGGTGTTTGAATTTTTGGATTTTATTAATTAAGATATTAATAAATAATATTAATAAATAACACCTCATGCGAAGACCTGCGCGAACAATGAACACAGGTGCAAATTTGAGGTAACACTACTCTGCGCTGAAAAGGCCCTTGTATGACCAATCCCTTTTAATGATTACAAGACAACCCCAGCGCAGAACATTTTTATTATTTCGTGAAATTAATTAATTTATCAATTTAAAAATTTAAAAATTATTGAAATGAGTTTGGTTGTTGTAGGCAGTGTGGCTTTTGATGCGATTGAAACGCCGTTTGGTAAAACAGATAAAATACTCGGCGGTGCCGGGACATTCATAAGCCTTGCATCTTCATATTTCGCCGAACCTAAAATAATTTCAGTTGTCGGCGGGGATTTTCCGGAACAATATATCAAACTCCTGGAAAAACATAATGTTAATACTGAAGGGCTGCAAATAAAAAAACAGGAGAAAACCTTTTTCTGGAAAGGAATATATCATAATGACATGAACTCAAGAGATACCATTGTTACCGAATTAAATGTCCTTGAAAATTTTAATCCGATTATTCCCGATTCCTACCAGGGTGCGGATTTTTTAATGCTTGGTAATTTATCTCCTGTTGTTCAAAGACAGGTGATTAAGCGCTTTAAAAAACGCCCCAAAATTATTGCAATGGATACGATGAACTTCTGGATGAATAACTCACCTGACGAATTACTAAAAACAATTGAACTCACGGATGTTTTAATAATCAATGACGAAGAAGCGCGGCAGTTATCAAAAGAGTACTCGCTTGTTAAAGCCGCTAAAAAAATCCTTGCTCTCGGACCAAAATATCTTGTAATAAAGAAGGGCGAACACGGCGCTTTGTTATTTGACAAAAAAGAAGTGTTCTTCGCACCAGCCCTGCCTCTTGAAGATATTTTTGACCCGACCGGAGCAGGCGACACTTTTGCAGGAGGTTTTATAGGTTACCTTGCAAAAAACAGCGATATATCCTTTGAAAACATGAAGCGTGCAGTCATTTACGGCTCAGCCATGGCATCGTTTTGCGTTGAGAAATTCGGAACGGAAAAACTTATTGGTTTATCTCAAAAAGAAATCACCCAGAGAGTTATGGAGTTTATTGACCTGGTCCAGTTTAATTATAAATTAAGGGACCTGTTCTGAATAATTTTTAAATTTTTTGAAATGAAATTAAATGAAAATTAAGAAAAAATATTTAGTGGATTACCTTGAAAAAATATATAATGAAAAAATTAATGTCCTGAAATTCGAGCCCCTGGGATCGGGCTGCCATGGTTCTGGTTTTTTAATTGAATTTTTGCACAATTCAAAAAAAGAGCGTCTCGTAGCAAAAACACTTAAATCAGGCATCGGATTGGGACATGATCATTTTTCGGACAGGTGCCAGGTTTTGATGTGGGCAAACGATACATTCAATAATCTTCCGAAACATGTAAAAGCCGTGGATGTTGCAGGCATCTCCGGGGATGGAATAACTTCAATCGGAAAGGCACGGGAATTTTTTTTATTGATGGAAGAAGCAAAGGGAGTTGACTATTCCTATGACCTTAGAGAAATGAAAAATAAAAGTTCCCTTGATTCGGAGGATATTGAAAAAATTAAAAAACTCACGAAGTATCTTGCAGGTATTCACTCCGTAAAATGCACAAGCGAGGATGCTAAAATCCTGTACTTTAGAAAACTCAGGGACACGATTGGTCACGGCGAATGCCTGATGGGCGTTCTTGACACCTACCCTGATGATATTAAATTTACCGATTATTTTGAAATGGCGGAGATTGAGAAAAAATGTTGTGATTGGATGGCGAAACTGAAACATAAGTATCACAGGTGCTGCCAGATCCACGGCGATTTTCACAGGGGAAATATCTGGTTTTCAGATGATGATTTCACGGTGCTTGACAGGAGCAGGGGCGAATACGGAGATGCGGCTGATGATGTTACGGCTTTCACAATTAATTATATATTTTCGTCAATAATACACCACGGGAAATTAAAAGGGGCTTACGAGGAAGCATTAAGGTTATTTTATGAATATTACTTGAAATTCACCGGCGATTATGAGATAATGAGTGTCTCGGCACTGTTTTACGCGTTCAGGGGGGTTGTTGTTGCAAATCCGATGTTCTACCCGGACATCACGGAAAAACAGAGGCGCATGCTGTTTAACCTCGTGCACGGCATACTTGATGCGGATGAATTTAAAATTGACGAGGTAAATGACTATGTCAAATAAAATGTAATATAATAAAAAGGGCGTATCCCTCAGAAATCCCTAATTTTCGTTAAATTTTATTTAAATTTGTGTGGTGAAGTAATATTATGGACCACTTCACCACTTATATAATTGGGAATGACATATTAAAATATGTT
>MCBE01000267.1 GCA_001723845.1 Candidatus Altarchaeales archaeon WOR_SM1_SCG | reverse complement strand
ATAAATGACTTATCGCTAAGAGCGTGAAAGAGTGTTAATGTTAGATATGACTGTTAGTATGAGTGGGCTTAAATACCTGTCGAGCATCACCCCCGACGACTGCGGAGCGAGGAATTATGGGACATAAGAAGAAAATCAGATGTCCCATTATGCCACACTGCGAAATATTTAGAATAATTCTCTTTTTAATTCTCTCTCTTCAGATTTGCGTTCCCCTCCAGTGTGCCAGTACCCCCAGTTGATTTTAGAAGGTGGTGGCGGTAGTTTACCTAATACTGTGCCGCAATCCCTACAAATTATCTCACGAGTTTTAATGTCAATTACTGCATAATTTTCGGATGTAATATCTATGACTAATTTACAAGTAGGACACCACCTTTTATTATCCTGTTTGTTTGATTCCTCACTCATTTTGCTGATATTTTTTGTCTAAGTATTTCTGTTAAATGCAAATTTTATTAAAATTAATAAGCGGGCTTTACGCCCGCTATGTTTTGATCAACCTTTTCTTAAAAGGTTGTACCATACATAAATGACTTATCGCTAAGAGCGTGAAAGAGTGTTAATGTTAGATATGACTGTTAGTATGAGTGGGCTTAATACCTCGTTGCCTCGGTACTTACACCCCTCACCTATTAAACTTGTCTTTTACAAGCGTCTTAGTTTACCTCTTTTTGGGGATTGTTTCAGGCTTAGATGCTTTCAGCCTTTACCAATATAGGGCGTAGCTACTCAGCAGTGCCTTGTCAGACAACTGATAGACCAGAGGCCCCGACCCAGTGTTCCTCTCGTACTAACTGGACCTGCCCCTCAGGTAAACAACACTTCCAGTAGATGCCGCCAAACTGTCTCGCGACGTTCTAAACCCAGCTCACGTTCCCTTTTAATGGGCGAACAACCCCACCCTTGGGTGCTTCTGCACACCCAGGATAGAGAGAGCCGACAGCGAAGTAGCAAGCCGCGGGGTCGATGTGTACTCTTGCCCGCGACAACTCAGTTATCCCCAGGGTAGCTTTTTCATCAGCCCGGACCCCCATCAATGGGGTACCGGGGTTCGCTAGACTGGACTTTCGTCACTAAATTCTTTGTTGGTCAGAATTTAGTAAGGCTGGCTTTTGGTCTTGTCCTCTACGACGGATTTCTGACCCGTCTGAGCCAACCATTAGATACCGTTGATAAGTTTTCAACGGTGTACCGCCCCAGCCGAACTGCCCACCTGTAGGTGTCCTCTTATAAAGAGTTAGGATTGTAGTGACAGAAGGGTGGTGTCTCACTTTTGACTCCTCCGTGCCCAAAAGCACGGGATCTGTGTCTCCCACCTACACTGCGCGACCATAACCGCAATCCAACAACAAGCTGCAGTAAAGCTCCATGGGGTCTTCGCGTCCCGCTGGAAGTCCCTGGCCTATACACCAAGACCGTTGGTTCACCAAGTCTCTCGTTGGGACAGCAGGAATCTCGTTAAACCGTTCATGCAAGCCGCCAATTAAGCGGCAAGGTATTACGCTACCTTAAGAGGGTCATAGTTACCCCCGCCGTTTAACAGTGCTTCACTCCGTTGGACCGGAGTTTGACATACTGTCACTGGGCAGGTATCAGCCCCTATACACGTCCTTACGAATTTGCAGGGACCTACGTTTTTATTAAACAGTCGGAATCCTCTTGTTATTGAAACCTGCCATGCGAATGGCAGGCACCCTTTATCCCAAAGTTACAGGGCTAGTTTGCCGACTTCCCTAACGAGAGTTATCTTGTCACATCTGAGGCTTTTCACCTAGGGGCACCTGTGTCAGTTCTTGGTACGATCATACAAGGTCCTATCATTTCCCTTTTTACGAATTCCAGGGATTGTCTGAATCTAACAACTAATTCAAGATTTAGACTGCTTCTCACTTTTATAGTACTCCACAATCTTATTTCTTTTAGACATCAAGACAATGATGCTCGGACTACCCCGAAATGTCAGGAAATGAAATTGCGTTACCGCGTGTACTTGTATGGTACTGGAATATTAACCAGTTTCCCTTTCGTCACCCGAATTACGGATACCTTAGGATCGACTAACCCTCAACTGATAAACATTGTTGAGGAACCCTTGCCCTTCAGATGGTAATGATTCTCACATTACTTTGCTGTTACTACTGGCAGGATTCTTATTAACGCGAGGTCCACCAATTCTTACGAAAAAGCTTCTTTCCTCGCTTTACACCTTCCTACTTGATCATAATTACCATTATGCATTGTGGTATCGGCGATTGACTTGAGCCCCGTATATTTTAAGGGCCCTAGAACTCGGCGAGTGATCTGTTACGAACTCCTTAGAGGATGGCTGCTTCTAAGCCAACCTTCTCGCTGTCTTAGCCCTAAGACGCCTTTGCTTACACTTAGTCAATACTTGGGGGCCTTAACCACAATCAGGGTTGTTTCCCTTTCGGACCGGGAGCTTACCCCCCGGCCCCGTTTCCAACCTTCTACGATGATTATGGGTTTGGAGTTTGACAGAATAGTGAGGAATTTCTTCCCCGGGCTACTCAATCAGTGCTCTACCCCATAATCCATCTCCGGTCAGACTGGACTGCGGGCCATTTCGGAAGGAACCTGCTATTGCCAAACTCGATTAGCATTTCACTCCTATCCCGGGGTCACGAGAACGGGTTGAGCCCAGAACCTCTAGCGGACCTCCATCCATTAGTTAATGGACTTCATCCTGCCCCGGGTTAGATCGATTGGCTTCAGGTCGTAATCATGCGATTTATGGCACTTATCATACCACATCCCTCTTGCTTGCGCAATGCGGATATTTGCTTTCGCTACGGTTTTCACCTCACCGCATGCTTACACTCCCTGCCTCATGTTTCTAGACGAACGACGCAACATACAAAATTACATTCGTAAACTTCATGTAATTGTTTAAACGCTGCGTCTAACTATCACCACACAGTTTCAGGCTCTTTTCACATCCTTTACGGGGATCCTTTTCAGTTTTCCCTCACGGTACTAGTCTGCTATCGGTCTTGACATGTATTTAGAGTTGGGAGTGGATGCCTCCCGTATTCACAAGCAATATCCAATGCCTGCTACTCTCGGACTCCAAAATATCGTTTAAATTTTGACTACGGGACTGTCACCCTGTTTTGTGTTCCATTCCAGAAAAACTTCGTCTGATTTAATTACGATAAAATTAGGGCCGCACCACATCTCCTCAATGTTTCCATTAAGGATTCAGTTTGCTCTTTAATCGGGTTTCGATCGCCTTTACTAACCGAATCGCTTTTGCTTTCTTTTCCTGCGGGTAATAAGATGTTTCAATTCCCCGCGTTCCCTATCCTGATTATAAATCAGGATAAATTCGGAAATTCCTGGTTCAAAGGCTGCATGCGCCTTGCCAGGACATATCACAGCTTGCCATGTCCTTCATCAGCAGTCAAGCCGAACCCTCCCCTGTGTGGTTTATTTCTAACACACTCTTTATGGCGAGTCATTTATGTATGGTTTCAATTCATGTTTTTGAGTTAACATAATCAACCCTTCATCCGCAACTGCATTGCGGACTGCATAAAATATTGAATTATGAAAATTATTATTAAATTAAATTTTTATAATTTTTTATATTTTTGAAATTAAATTAAAATTTTACATGGACCCGTCGGGATTTGAACCCGAGGCCTCCCGCATGCAAAGCGGACGATCTACCAGCCTGATCTACGGGCCCTAAAATTGCAGTATTCCCCTTCACTTCTTTTCACTGTCGTTTTAAGTATTCGTATAATTCGTAAATCCTCGTATAACCAGGAAATGCAGGGTGCCGGGTTAATTTCCCGACGAGATTAAGATTAAGATAAAATTATTGATTTAACCCTTGGTGTAGATTTGGAGGTGATCCATCCGCAGATTCCCCTACGGATACCTTGTTACGACTTAACCCCTCTTGCGGACCTGGAATTCGACTCTCCCGTATGAGAGAGCCTCATCCCTGACCCACTCGATTGGTTTGACGGGCGGTGTGTGCAAGGAACAGGGACATATTCACCGCTAGATAGTGACCAGCGATTACTAGGGATTTCAGCTTCATGTGGGCGAGTTACAGCCCACAATCCGAACTGGGACGCAATTTAAGAGATTAGCTCGCTCCTTTCGGAGTTGCATCCCGTTGTTTGCGCCATTGTAGTCCGCGTGTAGCCCAGGAGATTCGGAGCATACAGACCTACCGTAGCCCGCGCCTTCCTCTGACTCATCGCCAGCGGTCCCTCTATAGTGCCCCATATCTGATAGACATAGGTTGCAAATAGAGGTACGGGTCTCGCTCGTTAACGGACTTAACCGCACGCTTCACAGTACGAGCTGACGGCGGCCATGCACTACCTCTCAGCGCGTCCGGCAAGATCTTCAACCTGGCCTTCATTCTGCTGTCGCCCCTGGTAAGTTGCTCGGCGTTGTATCCAATTAAACCGCAGACTCCACCCCTTGTGGTGTTCCCCCGCCAATTCCTTTAAGTTTCAGACTTGCGACCATACTCCCCAGGCGGTGGCCTTAACGGTTTCCCTTCAACACTGCAGAAAC
Source organism: Candidatus Altarchaeales archaeon WOR_SM1_SCG (assembly GCA_001723845.1). Taxonomy (GTDB): domain Archaea; phylum Altiarchaeota; class Altiarchaeia; order IMC4; family WOR-SM1-SCG; genus WOR-SM1-SCG. The sequence goes on along the minus strand of MCBE01000267.1, from coordinate 40,326 downwards.
ACGAAGATTCCTGCAACATTCAGGCCACATCGTTTACGGCTAGGACTACCCGGGTATCTGATCCGGTTTGCTCCCCTAGCTTTCGTCCCTCATCGTCAGGCTCGTTCCAGTCAGGCGCCTTCGCCACAGGTGGTCCTCATGGGATCAATACATTTCACCGCTACCCCATGAATACCCCTGACCCTTCCCGACCTCAAGTCTGGTAGTATTCTCTGCAAGCCCTACAGTTAAGCTGCAGGATTTCACAGAGAACTTGCCAAACCGACTACGGACGCTTTAAGCCCAATAAACGACTACCACTTAAGCTGCCGGTATTACCGCGGAGGCTGGCACCGGTCTTACCCAGCCTTTATTCGTAATGCTTTTTACACACTACAAAAGCTCCTGTTTTACAGAAGCACTTGGGGTTCCCCTATCACACTTTCGTGCATTGTAGAGGTTTCGCGCCTGCTGCACCCCGTAAGGCCCGGATCCGTGTCTCAGTACCCATCTCCCGGCTCCTACTCTCATAGCCGGTACGGATCGCAGGCATGGTGAGCCATTACCTCGCCATCAACCTAATCCGCCGCAGACCTATCCTCAGACGGTGACCGTCGGACATAACAACGGCCCCTTTTAAGTGACAGACATTCCAGTACTTGTCACCTATGGTGTATTAGCCTCAGTTTCCCGAGGTTATACTCCTTCCGAGGGCAAGTTATCCACGTGTTACTGAGCCTTTCGCCAGTGTTATTGTCATAACCCTTTGACTCGCATGGCTTAGTCGAACCCCAATAGCAGTAGCCTCCAGCAGGATCAACTGGAATTTTGTTTTATCGCAAATATTAATGGAATATTGTTTACACCAAGTTTGGTCTCCAATAATTTCATCTGCTAATCAGATCATATAGAGTATATGAACCTCATCTATATTATTATTAGTATTTTAAGTTAAAAAATCTTTACTAATTACTTTTTAGGTATTATATTATTAGTATTTTAAGTTAAAAAATAGACACAAATTTAAATTAAAATTCAGAATTCCTTATTAATCCGCCGCAAATTCCCTGCACCGCAGTTTTTACATCTATCATCTATAAAGGGCTAAAACAAAAAAAGGAATAAACGCCACCCATACAACTTGTCGGGTTGAAAAAGCAGGCGTTGTACTTCAAAACAGAGGAATTTCATCATAAACTGTCAAAATAGTGGGTTGAAAACAAAAAAATCAAGCATAAAATCAAATTAGAACTCATCGTTTTGGGTTCTTAAATTATCTTATCATAATGAATGGACAAACCGGACATCTGAACCCTGTAAATTTTTCAGATATTCATGTAGTCAAACCCGCGTGATTAAAAAGTTGTGTTCATGGGAAAAATACCCGATCAACTTATTAATTTAAATCTAATTCTTTTAAAAATAAAAAATGAATTTAAAAATTAAGGGGTCAATCCCTGCATTAATAACCCCGTTTAAAAAAAGCGGGATTGATGAGGAAGGACTCAGGCAAAATGTTGAATTCCAGATTGAAAATAATTCATCGGCAGTACTTACGGTCGGAACGACGGGTGAATCACCAACCGTTACTCCGGAAGAGCATAAAAGAATAACTGAAATTGCAGTTGACCAGGCAAACGGAAGAGTCCCGGTGATAGCAGGCACCGGCTCAAATTCAACCGATGAAGCCATTGAATACACAAAACACGCGGAGGACTGCGGTGCTGATGCCTCGTTACAGGTTTCGCCGTACTACAACAAGCCGACACAGGAAGGACTTTACCGGCATTTTAAAGCAATTGCAGAAGCAGTTAATATACCGTTAATTTTATACAATATCCAGGGAAGAACCGCGGTAAACATTACGCCTGAAACAATCCTCCGGCTTTCAAAAATTAATAATATTATTGGCGTCAAGGAGGCATCGGGAAGCATTGACCAGGTTTCAAAAATTTTAATGCTCACGAAAAACGAAAATTTCGTATTACTTTCGGGAGACGATTCAATGACGCTTCCGATGATGGCTCTGGGCGGGGTCGGTGTTGTTTCGGTTGTTGCAAATATAGTTCCGAAAGAGACTGCCGAACTTGTGAGATTGTGCGATGAAGAAAATTTCAGCGAGGCAAGAAAAATTCACTATAAACTTTTACCGCTGATTGGTGCGATGTTTATTGAAACAAACCCTGCGCCCGTGAAATTTGCAATGAATGAACTTAAAATGCCTGCCGGCGAACTTCGGCTGCCGATGGTTTTCCCTGGTGAAGAAAATAAGGAAAAAATTCGCAGGGCTTTGAAGGACTTCGGTCTGCTTTGAAAAAATTTCAGGTCAGTATTTTACTGCCCTTCCCGGTCAGAAGCACCATATCCTCAAATCGCACCCCGAATTTATTTGTATAAATTCCCGGCTCAATTGTAAAAACAGTATGTTTGCAAAGTTTTGTTTTTGCATCTCTAAAATGAGGCATCTCGTGAATATTTAGCCCGATGCCGTGACCTATGCCGTGATAAAATTTATATCCAAATTTTTTAATTTTTTCCTCTGCGAATTTATGAACATCCGAGGCGTTCATTCCAATTTCAATCCATTCAATTAATTCCTGCTGCAAATTTTTTATAAATTCATAAACCTTTGCCTGTTCTGAATTTTGTTTTAATTTCCCTGCCGGAATTGTTCGTGTCATGTCAGAATAATAATTCCCGTATCTTGCACCGAGGTCAACTACTACGAGTTCTCCTTCTTTTATCTTTTTTCGTGCCGGAAACCCGTGAATTTTGCTTGCGTTTTCCCCTGATGCAAGAAGCATCCCGCATTCAAACGGCGGCGTTTCGGAGCCATTTTTGCGAATTTCATATTCAATTTCAGCTGCTGCCGCAATTTCAGAAATTCCAGGCGTTACAACTTCATACGCTTTTTCCATCCCTTTCTTTGCAATTGCCGCTGATTTTTTCAGCATTTCAATTTCATAACCCGACTTTACCATTCTCGCTGTTTCAACAACATCGGAAACAATTATCTCCTGCTTAATATTTTCCTTTAATTTTTCATAAGACCTGATGTCAATATTCTCAATCCCGAGTTTTCCCGGCTTTAATTTGTTAATATAATTTTTTATTTTATTTTTTTCATAAAGTTCAACATCAAAAATCCCCGGAAGATTAATCTTTTTGTAATCAAGTTCATTGGTAAACATAACACATGAGTCCTGCGTCAATAACAGGCGGCAGGACTCAATGCCTGTAATATACAATAAATTTTTCGGTTTTGAAATTAACACTGCGTCGGTATTTGCAAGTTCGCGAATCTTTTTTATCCTTTTTTTGAGTTCTCTTTCCGGGATCATTATGCTAAACGGTAATTATATTAATTATTAACTCTTCTTTGCATTCTCTAAAGAATTATAATTAAATTAGAATCTCTTTATTTTGATATATTTCCTGTTTTCTAATTTGTTAATATTAAAAATAATTTCAACGGCAACACCCATAAAATGGAAAACGAAACACTTTTGCTTGCAGCCGGGGCAATGCTTGCATTCGGCATCGGCGGCTTTCTTGTAAAGTACGCACTCCGCGACATTCAACCGATGACCCTCTACCTCGGAGAAATGGCGGTGGCACTTTTAGCACTTTTGATTTACATTTCAATTAAAAAGCCGGATATGGGTTTTGAGAATATGGCGGCAAAGGATTACGGGATAATACTTTTAATCGGTTTGTTATTCTTTATCGCTATCCTGTTCATGTATTACGCGCTTGTCAAAGGTTATGCAAGCACCGTTATTCCCCTGGTGAATCTCAATATGGTTATTGTTGTCATCCTTGCTGTTTTAATATTAAAGGAGAAATTAACTTTTACTTCATCCGCGGGAGTTGCGCTTTCCGTAATTGCGATTTATTTGCTTTCAAGGGGTTGATTAATATATTTTATATTATATCTTATTCTTAACATACTATTCAAAAGCACCATGAAATACCCCACGATAGTAATTTTTTTTATACTTTTTGCAATTGCAATTGCACCCGGAGCATTTGCAGTCCAGTATCCCGAACACGAGGGCTTTGTCACAGATACCGCAAACATGATAGACCCCTTTTATGAAGAAAAAATTGAAAAACTCTGCGAGGATATTGAAAAGGATACGAGCGTTGAGGTAGCGGTTGTTACCGTAAATTCTCTTGAAGGGCTTACAAAAGAGCAGTATGCAGTTGAACTGTTTGAAAAGTGGGGTATTGGAAAGAAAGACAGGGATAACGGGCTGCTTATACTGCTTGCAAAGGAGGAGAGGGTGTACCGGGTTGAAGTCGGCTACGGGCTGGAGCATGTAATACTGGACGCACATAAGGGGGATATAGGGGTGAAAATAATGGAGCCGCATTTTAAAAAAGGGGAATTCGGGGAAGGTATTTATGATGCGGTGGCTGCAATAGACGCTCTTATTAAAGGACATCCTGAAGTGATTTCAGAACTTGGAGATGACAGCATGAATACCACATTACTGTGGGGTATTTTATTCCTGATGATTTTTGCAGCAATATTTATCTATGTTTTAATTGACGGGTTTTCAGGAAGAAAAGATAAAAAATACCGACGCAAAAAATCTGAAACCGGCACATACTATGGAGGATTCGGCGGCTTCGGCGGATGGGGCGGAGGAGGAGACTTCGGAGGGGGCGGCTTCGGCGGCTTCGGAGGGGGGATGTCGGGCGGCGGCGGCTTCGGAGGAAGCTGGTGAATGGTGATTATAAAAAAATTTAATGAATATAAAATTATAATTCAATAATGAAAATGGCAAACAAAGACATGGAAAAAAAATTTATTAAAGAAATAAAAAACGAATTAGGCAAAAACCTTGTTTCAGTAATTAAATACGATTACGAGGAATATGTTATTATTACAGAAAAACTGGATTTTTCGGCAGTCAAAAGAATTTTGGGTTTTGTGCAGAAGAGAACCAGTTCTAAATTACCGTTGTTCCTGAAGAGAAGCGGGATTTTAAATTCCTGTGATGTGTTCCCCATGGAATTTATAAATATGAAAATTGATTATGAAGTTTTGTACGGCGAAGACATTCTAAAAAACATGATTTTTAAAAAGAAGGATGTTGCTCGTGAGTTAGAATTTGAACTCAGGACGAAGTTAATAACACTGCGCCAGGCGTACCTGACCGCAAGCTCGAACGAGGAAATAAAAGAATTGATTACGAGGGCTGTCCCGACAATGAGACCGATATGCTCCGGGCTTTTATTCCTTAAAAATGAAAAAATCCCTGGGTCAACGGAACAGATTTTGAGTGCCGATTACGGGGTGGATATTGGAATTTTAAACAGGATTAGCGAGGGTTCATTTAAGGAAGAGGAATTTGAAGGCATAATCAGGGAACTTATAGAGATGCTTGAAAAATTGATCGGGGATGTTGATAAAATAATTTAAATGAAATTTTAATTTATAATCTAAATATAATTACTATAATTACACATAAAATGGATAGGAAAACAACAATCCTTATTGCCGGAATCGGAACTATTGCATTTATAGCACTTTTTGCGGGATTATGGTTTATCGGCATATACAACAACATAATAACGCTTGAAAATACAGTTGAAGAGAAGTGGGCGCAGGTTGAGAACCAGTACCAGAGGCGGGCGGATTTAATCCCGAATCTTGTAAGTACTGTCAAGGGATACGCTGCTCATGAAAAAGAGATTTTTGAAGAAGTGACGCGGATGAGAAGCCAGTGGGGTGAAGCCGTAAAGTCAGGTGATCGGGAAGCGGAAATACAGGCGGCAAATGAACTGGACAGTGCCATAAGCAGGTTACTGCTTGTTGTTGAAAATTACCCCGACCTGAAAGCAAACCAGAATTTCCTTGAATTACAGGCGCAGCTTGAAGGTACGGAAAACAGGATAGCAGTTGAAAGAATGAGATACAATACGGCTGTTAAGGAACACAACATATACATAAAGAAAATCCCGAATTCATTTATAGCAGGCATGATGGGAAGAACAGACAAAGAATACTTTGAAGCGGAAGAAGGGGCTGAAAAGGTACCTGTGGTGGAATTTTAGCGATTATCAATATTAATGAAAAAAATGCGCATCCCAGGTAAGTTAATTTCCCGTATCCTGCTTTTAGCAGCGGGATTGGCTGTTTTTGGTTTTCTTGTGATGATGGAAGTCATCCCCGGACACGGGGGTCTTATGAAGAGCACTGGAGTGTGCGGATCTGACGGGAAATGCCGTAGTAAATAATAAAAAATAAATTTTTAATCTAATTCTTAAAAAATAAAAATGTTTGAAAGTCCAATATCATTAATCGGTCTGGTACTAATACCGGTACTCATAATTTTGTATTTATTAAAGCCAAAGCCGAGGGAGTATAAAATCCCTACGCTCATGTTCCTTACGGATATTGAGAAGCGGGAGTGGTTCAGGTCGCTTCTTAAACGGCTGATAAAAGACCCTGTGCTTCTCATTCAAATTTTAATTATTTCACTTATGGTTTTTGCGGCTGCGGAGCCGTTCTACACAACAGAATCGGAAATTCTTTCCGAAAATATTATTTTAATTATTGATTCATCCGCAAGCATGCTCGCAGAAGATGTGGAGCCAAACAGGTTTTCCGCTGCAATTAATGAAGCAAAAGGAATAATAAAAAATGCCGATAAGATAACAATCATTACATCGGGCGATACATGGGATGCCAGGTTAAAGGAGGGAACAGCCGATGATGCAATAAAAATTTTAAGCGATTTAAAGCCGGGGGAAAGCTCGGGCAACATTGCGTATTCCATGCTTTCTGCAAGAGATATAATTGATGTTTCAAAAAAAGATGATAAAATCGTTGTGTATGTGCTTTCTGATTTCGCGGGAAAAGATGTCCTGGAAAATGTCTTGATTAGTAAAAGCAAACTTGAATCGGACAAAATAATTGTCGTTCTCAAAAAAATCGGTGTCAGCGGGAAAAACACGGGAATTATCAATGTTGATTCCTACAGGATAGGTGAAAATAAATGCTATATTAATCTTGAACTGGCAAATTACAATCAAGAAGACGATGTTGTGCAAATCACTATTGACGGGGAAAAAATTGAAAATAAATTTATGAAAGCAGACACAAGAGAAGAATTTACAGGAGAGGTCGTTTGCAGGGATAAAGAAATTAAAATTAAAATTAATCCTGAAGTTTCGGGCAGTGATTTGCTGAAAACAGACAATACCGCATATATTCCACAGCCGCAGTTTAAAAAAGTTCTCTTTATTTCCGGTGACTCCGAATTAAAAAATATTCTTGACGCAATCCCTGATTTAAACTTAGTCGTTCAAAAAGAAGGCGGCGAAATTTCCGATTTTCACGGCTTTGATATTGTGATTTCAGACAAGATTCATGATAAAAATAAAATTTCGGATTATGTAAATGCGGGGGGGAATTTCATATTTATCGCACCCGAAACATTTTATAAATGGGAATATGATGATTTAACGGAAATTCTTCCCGTGGAGATTGAAATGGACGGGGCAAAGGCGAAATTAACGGTAAAGGACACGGGAATAATATCTGATGCCGGGGAATTTAAGAACATAAATTACGATGAATATTTCCTGAGAATTAAAAAATATTATGCAGCAAGGAATAAAAATTCAACAATTCTCGCTCTCTCGGAAGACGAAAGCGTTTTAGCGGCGAGAAACAATGGAATGTTTTATATCGGCTTTAATTCGGAATGGACAAATATAAATGAAATCCCTACAGACATTTCATACATTGCGTTCTGGCATAATCTAATTAAATCAACGGGTCATGATGAAAAAGTCGTGTGCTTGTGCAACGAGCGGGAGTCGGACATAATGCCGGGGAATGTATCTTATTATGAAACCGCACAGGTTTTTGAAAAAGTGAAGGCGGAAAATAAAAATCATATTTTCAAGGGACTTTTAATTTTAGGAATAATTTTTGTATTTTTTGAGATGTATTATCTTAAAGCAAGGGGGCAGGTTTGAATGCTTCACGGGTTTATTAAAATAAAAATTTAATTACTATTTAAATATGAAAACCGGCATAAACGAAAACACAAAGCAGGGAATGAAAAATAAAGAGCCGATAATTAAATTGGATGATGTATGGAAGATTTACAGGATGGGGGATGTTGAGGTTCCTGCACTTCGCGGTATGACGCTTGAAATATTCCCGGGGGAATTTGTCGCGATCATGGGTCCTTCGGGAAGCGGGAAAAGCACCGCCATGAACATGGTGGGCTGTCTTGATGTGCCGACAAGAGGGCATATTTTTCTTGACAGCAAGGATATTTCAAAGATGAAGGAGAGCGACCTTGCACAAATCCGCGGTAAAAAAATCGGGTTTATATTCCAGTCATTTAACCTGATGCAAAACCTGACCGCTCTTGAAAATGTAATGCTTCCGATGACCTTCCAGGGAGTCGCGAGAGCAGAAAGGGAGAAGATGGCAAAAAAGTATTTAACCCTGGTAGGGCTTAAAGACAGGATGCACCATAAGCCGACTGAACTTTCCGGCGGGCAGCAGCAGAGAGTAGCAATTGCAAGATCGCTTTCAAACGACCCTGAGGTGATACTTGCCGACGAACCCACGGGAAATCTTGACTCAAAAACAGGGGAAGAGGTTATGGGAATGCTTACCCGGCTGCATGAAGATGAAGGCAAGACAATTGTTATGGTAACGCACGATAAAAATGTCGGGAAATATGCAGACAGGATTGCTTACCTGAAAGACGGGAGATGCTGCGATAAACTTTAGAGGGGATAAAATCCGGCAGAAAGTAATTTGGGCCCGCCCAGATTCGAACTGGGGATCTCCGCCACGTCAAGGCGACGTCATAACCAGCTAGACTACGAGCCCGAAAAATAAATTAAAATTTAATTTAAATTTAACAATTCATTTTACCGGTTCTTCCGAATCCGCATGCTACACAGACCTTTTGTTTCCTGTTAAATGACTGCTTGCCGCATCTTCCGCAGCGAATATGCGTGTGTTTCTTGTTGTGTTTTCCAAAACTTGGCGTTCCTTTAGACATCTTGATTTAAATTATTGCTTGGTTATCATTAAATATTTATGAGATGAATATCACCATATCCCCTCTCAAAAACATTTTTTTAAACTTGCGGGTCACATCACCTTCGTCAATTTCCGCATCATACAATACTAAATTTATATGCATATCAAATGCCTTTAACTCACCTCGCACTTCCATGCCGTTTTTGAGTTTTACCAGAATCTTCTGGTTGGAAAGCCCGCTTAATATATCTAATGGTCTCATTGTTATATTGGTTTATGAAATTAGATTTTATTAAAATTTAATTGAAATATTTAAAATCATTCAAAGCCCTTCCATCGTTCATCAACCGTCCTTTGAATTTCTTCAATATTCTCGTCTTTAAGGTGCTTGAATCTTTTCTGCATTTTTAAATAATCAGTTACGGGAACCCGCTTCGGCTTTAAATTTAATTTAAATTCCCCGTCAACGATTTCATAGAGCATCCACATCCCGCACTTTACGGCAAGTTTTGCAATTTCAATTGTCAGGTGGTCTTTATATCCCCAGCCGGGACAGCACGGCTGGTGAATCTGTATGTATTTCGGACCCTTTATCGCGAGTGCTTTTTTTACCTTTTTTTCAAGGTCATTAAGGTAACCTATGGATGCGGTTGCAACATAAGGTATGTGGTGAGCGGCAACAATTAAAGGCATATCCTTTTTCGGGCGGTCTTCACCGATACTCAAACTCCCGGCGGGAGATGTTGTGGTCGCGGCACCGTAAGGCGTTGATGCGGACCTTTGAATGCCGGTGTTCATGTATGCCTCGTTATCGTAACAAACATACAAAATATCATGAAAGCGCTCAAGCATCCCCGATATTGACCCGAAGCCGATGTCAAATGTACTCCCGTCGCCGCCAAGAGCAATAACCTTTGTGTCCTTTCCCTGTGTCTTCAGCGCCGCTTCAACCCCGCTTGCAACAGCAGCAGCGTTTTCAAATGCAACATGAATCCATGGAACATTCCATGATGTTTCAGGGTATGGGCTTGTCGTAACTTCCAGGCAGCCGGTGTTCTCGCAGACAATCACATTAGGTCCTGCTGCTTTTAAAACAGTTCTTATTGCCGTTGCTGCTCCGCACCCGCTGCATGTTCTGTGCCCGGGTGATAATTGATGGGAATCCATTTTTCGTTGTTAATATTTTTATAATTAATTTTATAATTTTATAATTTTATTAATTTATTAATTTATTAATTTATTAATTTATTAATTTTTTATTTTATAATTTTTATAATTGTCACAGAAGTTATCTTATTGATCCGGGTTTTCAGGAATTATTATCCAGCATATTGCATAAGCCAGTATCCCTGTCAAAACAGCAGTTATCAATGAAAATATCACCCACAGTATCCTGATAAGTACCGGGTCTGTATTGAAGTATTCTGCCATTCCTCCGCAGACGCCGCCAAGCATCCTGTCTTTTTTTGAGCGGTAAAGTCGCTTGATTTCTGTTGGTGTGTCAGACATTTTTGATTTTAATTTTTCAAACATTCAAATTAACCCAGTTCACATCCTCTACATTCCCTGATTTTAAATCATCAATAATTTTCTGGATATCCCTGAGCCGTATGTCTCTTCCGCCGAGCCCTGCAACAAAGCAGTAACACGGGTTGTCAATCAATGCTTTAAGTTCAATCCAGACCGCACCGCCAAGACCAAGGGAAACATCTTTTTCAATAACTCCTACAGCAGAAACATCCTTTAAGGCATTTCTTAATTCTTCCGTCGGGAAGGGGCGGTATGAAACAATTCTCACAAGACCGACATCCGTTCCGTCAATTACATCTTTTATTGTTCCTGCAACAGAGCCAAGGGCAACAAGAGCGTATTTCGCATTTTCCATGTTGTATTCCTCAATTAATCCGTTGCCTGCACTTCGCCCGAATTTTTCTTTAAATTCTCTGGAAACCTGTTTTATAACATCCCTTGATTTGTTCATCGCATCCCACTGCATTTTACGAAATTCCATGTATGAATCGGGAAATGCAATAGGACCGAAACTCATCGGGTTTTTTGAGTCAAGTTTGTATAACGGCTTATATCCGGGAAGGAATGAGTCAACTTCCTCCTCTCCAGGCACATCCACCGGCTCCACGGTATGCGTCAGTGTAAAGCCGTCCATGCAGACCATAACCGGCAGGAGTATATCATGGTTTTCGGCAATTTTATATGCCGCAATCGTTAAATCCAGGACTTCCTGGCATGTCTCTGCAAATAAATGAAGCCATCCCGTGTCTCTTTGACCCATTGAATCCTGCTGGTCATTCCATATACTTATGGGTGCGGAAACAGCACGGTTTGCGTTTGTCATAACAATCGGAAGGCGCATTCCGGATGCAACATATAGAATTTCATGCATCAGTGCGAGTCCCTGGGATGATGTCGCTGTGTAAGTTCTCACACCGGCTGCTGATGCACCGACACAGGCAGACATCGCAGAGTGCTCCGATTCAACTTTAATGTATTCCGCCTCAATCTCGCCGTTTGCACACATTTCTGCGATATCTTCAACTATATGTGTCTGCGGCGTAATGGGATAAGCGGCAACAACATCCACTCTTGCTAATCTCACTGCTTCTGCGGCAGCCCTTGAACCTTCTATAATAGTTTTCATTTTATTTCACCTCAATTATCATTTCAATGGCTTTTTTCGGACATTCATTGGCACAGATTCCGCAGCCCTTGCAGTAATCGTAATCAATTTCAGATGATTTTTCTCCCAGGACCATGCAGCCCTCGGGACATACTTTTGTGCAGATGCCGCACTTTATACATTTTTCAGGGTCAACAATCGGCTTGAATGTCCGCCATGCGCCTGTTTTTGTGATTCTTGAATTCCCGGGTGTTGTGATTACCGCTCCGACTGTGTATTCCATCTTAATTTAATATCTTAATGTTTAAATATGATAAATAATTATATTAGTTGAAATAATTATATTAATTAAATAATCATAGTACAGGTATTAATAATTAAAAAAGACAATAAAAATAAAGAAATAATGGCGGGAATTTATAATATCCATCAGCAGCTACCCTTGTCATCACTGTTCAGCCTACTTCGCGAGTCATCGTCGGAGTTTGCCGACGACAAATCCACCCGACTCGCCGTCGGGGGCTTTCCGCGTATGACTCGGAAATGACGGGGTTACGCTACGCTCCACCCCACCGAGAATTTAGATTTTATAATATCCATCAGCAGCTACCCTTGTCATCACTGTTCAGCCTACTTCGCTTTCATCATCTGGACATCATTAAATTTTATTGAGCATTAACAAAGCATTCATATTCCTGTTTAATTAAATTCCAATTTTGATAATAATTATTACAATTTTTGATTCCTAAAAAGCATTTGTAGGATGTCATTAAGTCATCCCAATTATGAACATGAATTTTATCATAATTCCGGTCGCAGTTGTGGTAGCAGTGGTGATTGAACGGCTCATGATTTGTTGGACAATTCAATGTCTGGCATTTATTGTTTGTAGTATTGCATGTTTCGTTACTCAAACAATTCGTGTGGATAGGGCAGTAAGTCATGTTAGCTTCACATGTGTGGTTGAAAGGATAATCACCCTCGGAACAATTTAAGTTCTGGCATTGAGCTAAAGCATCACAGAACTGGTCTTCGGCACAGTTTTTCTGTGAACATGAGCAGCCTGTTAAATCAACGGTTTTTCCGGTATGCGTACCGGGACATGTGTCGTTTTCATTGGAAACTCCGTCATTGTCGTAGTCAGGGTTATAGTTTACATTTAAAGTCCATTCATGCGAATTAGCCATGGTTTCATCAGATACGAGAACCGTCACATTATAGGTTCCGGCAGAGCCGTAATCCGAGAAATAAACATAACTGTCTCCTGTACTTACCCGGGATGAATCCAGATACCATTTCACTTTTGGTACTGTTCCGTCAGGATCTGATTTAGTAATTTCAAATGTTTGAGATTCCCCTTCAGTAATTGTTACATTATTTTCAGGAGATGCCGAATCAATTGAAGGCATGTCATTTACAGGATTTATTGTGACTTTCACAAGTCTGGATGTTGTTTTATTGTCAGCATCCGTAACATCAATAATCATTGTATCACTGCCGTAAGCATTTTCTACAGGCGTAATAGTTAATAAATGAGTATTGTTATCTATATCCACAGCAGCCAACACAGCATCAAGATTCTTAACAGGATTTACACTAATTTTTAAGTCATTGCTACTTGTTTCAATGTCACTGACCTCTAAATCCAGATATTTTGCAGAAACATTATCTTCATCAAATGATATATCTGCAATTTCATTAATCGGAGGGTCGTTAACGGGAGTAATTTTAACATTAATTTCCTGTGTGGTTTTACCTCCGTCACTATCTGTCAGCGTTAAAGTTACAGTATCTTCTCCGAATTTGTTATGTTCGGGCATTACGATCAATTCATCAGTTCCCGTGTTTATTGATGCTGTAAACAAATTCTCATTTACTCCGCTTACACTCCAAACCAGACCAGACCCATAATCCTCTACATCCATTCCATAAGAAGTGAGGTCAATTGTTAAAGGAGTATCTTCCTCTGTTATAATCCCCGGCACTTCCGGAGTGATAACCGGCAGGTCATTAACCGGGGTGATATTTACATTAAGTGTTTTTGAATCCTGCGCACCGCCGCTGTCGGTTAATGTAAGCGTGAGGTTACTTTCGCCGTATCTATCTTTAACCGGCGTGATTGTAAGCACATCACTGCCAATTTCTGCATTAAATAAACTCATATCCACACCGCTGATGTCCCAGGTCAGATTCGTATCCCCGTCAGGGTCTGATTTATTTAAAGGAATATTTACCGGGGTGTCTTCATTTGTTTCTATCTGAAATTCGTGATCAATACCCGGATCCCTGTTAACATCATACACTGTAATAAACCATCTTCTTGAAGTGCTGAAATTTCCTGCTTCTATTATTAAATCAAATATTCTTGTACACCCTTGAGTGTAGTTTGGTGTAAAGTTGTATTGCAGCACCACATTACCGTCAATCCCTCGCTGTGAGGAATTTATTGTTGATTGGTTTGTCACATTACCGTCAAGCATCCATGTATAATTTATTGATTTATTTTCAGACCCGGAGACTATATCATTCCATGCAACGCTTGCGGAAAGAGTCAGGTTTCCTCCTTCTTCCATCACCTCTGCAATATCAACTCCGGATGAACTTATCGCAACTGAAGATTCCTCCCTGAAAATATTATAATAAATTCTCAGGTTTGAAATCAATAATTTACCTTTTTGAGATGAAGTAAAATTTAACGGAATATTACATGAACCCGAAGAACAAAATTTATTTTTATAATCATTCATTTCATTTACAATATCTGGGACAGTTGCATCATTTATAGTTTCATTTTTAAAACTGGAATTCTTCCATTCATCATCTCCATCGGAGCCAACATCAAGTGATAGAGGTATTGTATTTGCATAGCAGATTGTCTCATAAGATAGCTTTTCCCCTTCCAGAGCATCTGCTGTCCATGATATCAATGAACTTCCAAAATCACTTAATTTACTATCTCCCATACAGTGTTTATTTGGATTTCCGTAACCGCTGTCATTTCCTTCCTGAACCCACCACCACAAAATTCCAGCAGGTACGTTTGTATATACGGCACGTGACCATGCATCATTCTCGGACTTTGAAATGGTAACAAGTTTCCTTTTGTAGTTTCCGACATTTATTTCATCTCCGAATGAAACATCCACGCATGAATCAAATACGCAGCCATCCTTGCAGTAATTACAATTTACCGCATAATCACAACTTCCCGAACCATCACAATATCCCTGGCACAGGTAATCTCCCCCCGTGCTATATTTGTTATCTCCAGAACCCAAAGAACACATCCAATTGGCATTGCATATAAGATCTCCAACTTCATTTATACAGTCGGTTTTTCCATTACAGTCATTATCTTTTCCATCACAGGTTTCATTATTCCCGGGAAACATGTCTCTATCACTATCGTTGCAATCTCCACAACTCGCTGAATATCCGTCAGTGTCATAATCAATTTCTTCACTATAAGAATCACAAATTCCAGAAGTGCAGGTACAACCAGATTGGCATGTATTGGTTACACCCTGATAATCCCGGTATATGTTACCATAACAACCATCTAAATAATCACAATCCATATTCCCACAATCATCATCTGAATCGCATTCTGCTCCGCAATTGCTTACTGATTCACTGCATGTTCCATCAATCCAGCTGCCATAAGAACAATTACATGAACCAGTGCAAGCAGCGGTTCTTGTTTGATATATCTTGCCATTACACCTTGTTGTATCATCACATCCACCCTGTGTGCCATCACATGCCGCGCCACATTTATTTTTCCAACAATAATAATTACAATTTCCTGTTGTTACGCATCTGTTTGTTCCGCCGCTGTATTTTGTTCCAGAACATTCATTGCACCAGTCACATGCTGAATCAACTTCACATACATTGGATGTTCCATATCCAGAACAACAAGGAGGTCCCCCGACGGTGATTGTTGTAGTTTTATCATTCTCGGATTGATATGATTTTGTGGCGTCCACAGTACATTTTACAGTTTTAGACCCTACACTTCCAACAGGACAACTAAATCTCGCATCGTCACCGGACCAGCCAATAAAAGTGCAAAGTGTAGAATCTATATAGGCATTTATACTGTTTACAACCCCCACACCGGATTTACATTTGACTTCAATAGTTTCTCCGGGACACGGATTGGAATCTGAAACACTTATTGAATCTATGCCAACAGGACATCCGTCATCCCCGTGACTTGGTACATGACCTGCTGGACCTCTGTCCATTGTATCATAATCCGCCTCAAATTCAGTGAGAGATGTTCCATCACAATCATCATCTATTCCATTGTTGCAATTAGCTGAACCGCTTTCTGTTGCTGGTGATGTTCTACTGTGTTCATAATCACAACTCTCACATTCATTATCGTGTCCATCTCCATCGGTATCAGTTCCTATGTGTGTATCTGCAACCGCTCCATCATTACAATAACCCGGCGACTCGGAACATCCCCATTCCTGGCGATAATATTTTCCACCAATACAATTATCATTTTCATAATCCTGGCATTGTTTATCGCCGGTGGTATAAGATAATCCAGAAATGCCGTGTTCTTTTAACCAAGTCCCACTGAAACAATAATCATTGTAATTCGTTGATGTACACTCCCCGCCTGAGCAACCAGTATAATCAGTTACAGTTCCTGCGGTTGTGTACGCTGTTAATGAACCATCGGAATCCGTTGCACCTGTAGGACAAAGAGTACAGTCATCTGCATTTATACAATTACCAGAAACATCATCACAATATCCTCTACACCTATAATCTCCACCTGTACCATACTTATTATATCCATAACCTGAGCTACACCTATAAGTACTATCACATAGAGTGTTCTTATCACTATAAGTCACAGCACAAGTGCCTCCACTGCAATAATGGTCTGCGCATGCAGTGTCTGCAGGGCAGCCAGCATCTGAACAGCAGTAAGTGCATCCTGTGGTCCCACCGTCATTCCATCCAGAAGTTTTATCACATTTATTGTTATCACCCGTGTTACCTGAACCACTTCTAATATCTATATCCGTATTTGAATTACTGCATAATTGGTTCTCATTAACATTGTTGTTTGAAGCACTGTAGAAATAAATCCCATACAAATTTGAATTTGCAGTATTGCTTATTATATTATTGTTTGAGGAGTAGTCTACCCAAATTCCAACACCGTTTGAATTTAATGTGTTGCTGGTTACGGTGTTGCCTGAAGAAGATTCTAACCTAATTCCTGCCCAGCCAAATTCATTAACTATACAATTCCTAAGCGTATTCCCCGATTTCCCATTCAGATGAATCCCATATTCAGGTGGCCAAGAAAATATATTACCAACACCATCAATCATATGCCCCTGACAGTCGAATATCTTATTGCTGAAATTTACAGGATTGTTTATACAAATCCCAGCATAATTTGATATATCTGCTGTTAACATAACCACATCACAAGAAGCGTTACTTAACTGCGTCTCACAATCATCACAACTTGAGCACGGACACGGACAATTGAAAGTGCATCCGGTCGCTCCATCATCATTCCACCCATCCGGTTTATCACAATAATTATTATCTCCAGAACTTGATAACCAGTCAGAAGAACTAAGGTCTAAATTTGTATTATTGCAAACAATACTTGAATCTATAGTTGAAGTTGAACTATGTGAGTAAATTCCGTAACCAGAACCATCAACACCACATTTATAACTGGGGTTGGTATGAAAGCAACCTTTATTTCCACCATGATTAGAAGAAGTGGTTATATAATTTAGATTATTATTTGATGATGAGAATAAATAAACACCATAACCAGTACCTCCATCACCTCCATTATAGTCACTGCTATAAGTAACTCCTCCGTTACCACCACGATTAGAAGATGCAGTTATATAATTTAGATTATTATTTGATGAAGAATCTAAATAAATTCCATAACCTGTACCGCCACTCTTTCCACCCTTCCAATAACCTCCGTTACCACCACGATTAGAAGAAGTAGTTATATAATTTAGAGTATTATTTGATGAAGAATCTAAATAAATCCCATAACCCGGACCACTATAACTACTACCCCCTCCTCCTCCCCTGTTATACGAGGCAGTTATATCTGAGAAAGTACTTCCATCACCTGATAAGTAAATCCCATAACCTGGACCACCATTGCGAGCAGTTCCAGCTCCCCCTCCATAATTATATGAAGTTACTATGTCTGATAATTCAATATTGTTACCGGGGGCATAAATCCCATGTCCTGGACTACCATGTTCGTTACAGTCTTGGCAATATACTCCTGCACCTCCTCCATTATGCGAAGCATTCACATGCAAGAAAATATTGTTGTCTCCTGGAGCGTTAATTCCAGATCCTACATTGCTGTGAGCGTTCCCATTAGCTCCACTGCCTGCATAATTATGCGAAGCATTCACATATACGAATTCAATATTATTGCTTAATGTATAAATTCCATAACCTTGACCACCAGGTGCACAGCGTTTACCACTTCCTCGATCGCCTCCATAATTATAAGAAGCATTTATGTATGAGAATGTGACTCCACTACCTGGGGCATAAATCCCATAACCACTACCTCCATGACCCGGGTTACTAAAAGCGCCATAAGCGCCATGTGCTCCATAATTAGACGAAGCAGTTACATGTGAAAATTCAATATTATTATTTGGAGCATATATTCCATACCCTGATCCACCGGGACCACCGCCCCACCCCTCGTTACCATGATTATAAGATGCAGTCACATCTGAAAAGGTAATGTCATTACCTGAAACGTAAATCCCATACCCTACTCCTCCCCGACTTTCGTAATCTCCAGAACCCGTACCACTGCCGCCATGATTATAAGATGCAGTCACATCTGAAAAGGTAATGTCATTACCCGAAACGTAAACCCCATATCCTGTACCCCCATAGCTACTTCTACTACCACTACCATCACCACCACGATTAGAAGAAGCAATCACGTTCGAGAATATAACATGATCACCTGAAGAGTAAATTCCATAGCCATAGCCAGCAAAAACACCGCTGTAGCCACCATTGCTATCCCCCCCACGGTTAACCGAAGTAGTCACGCTTGAGAATGTAACATAGTCGCCAGATGAATAAATCCCATAGCTATAACCACCCGGGTAGCCGTCGTCACCATCGTGATGACCACTACCCCCATAATTAGACGAAGCAATCACGTTTGAGAATATAACATGATCACCTGAAGAGTAAATTCCATAACTATCATCTCCAGATCCATGGTAACCATTATTGCCCCGGTTATCCGAAGCAGTTATATCTAAAAAAGTATTGGTAGGTCCAGTAGATTTAATTCCATATTGGAACTGTTGTATCACACAATTTTTGATCGTATTCCCATAATTCTCATCTAAATAAATTCCATAATCCCCCCCGGAACCATCTCCATCAATTGTATGTCCTTGACAGTCAAATATCTTATTGTTAAAATTTGCAGGATTGTTGATACAAATTCCACCGTAATCGTTTATATCCGTAGTTAATCTAACCTCAGTGCAACCAGAATCATTTAACTTTACCTCACAATCATCACATGTATTACAGGTACAACCAGCATAATTATCTGCAAAACCAACCTCATCTCCAAACTCTACCCTCAAATGATGCTCCCCTTCTGTCAAAACTTCATTCACAATATGCCCTTCTTCCAGGCAGTCCCAGTTATTAGAAAAATACTCATTGCCCGTAACATTAAAATCAACTTCTTCATCCCCGCAGTACAACCCCAAAAAATCAATATCAACTCCAAACTCAGTCCCATCAATCGCAGTAACCTTCAACGCATCCGCCCCAGAACCTGTTGTCACAAAATCAACAGTCCAATTCCCACCCACATAAGGATTTGACTTAAGATTCAAAACCACAACCGCTTCATCAAACAGTGAATAAAGATCAAAACTCGCATCTATAACTTCACCCTGCGTTGGAATTGTAACATTAACCACCTTTGACCCTGCCCCCTCAAACACTATAATCTTACTCGTTGAATTATCTGAAAATTTAGTTGTCATCTCGGTTCTGTTTGAATAAACCCTGAAAGTTCCTGTTTTTGTACTTGAATTTTTTGAATTATCATTGTCTTCGGCAGTTATTGTGAAATCATATTCCGTAAAGTTGCTCGCATTTGATGCCGCACAGTTTTCAACAATAACATAGTAGCCGCCGTTAGAATTTTGCACGGAACCGACACTACTGCACCCATTTGTAGTAACATTGCAGCTGGTTTCACTGATATTGTTCATATCATTTGCACCCCAGGAAATTGTAATATTTTCACCCGGTGAGATCACACCGTTATCATAAACTGTCTCTTCAACCTTTACCGCATGTATGAACGGGGGATATATATCTTCATCTAAAATTGAAATATTATAATAATTTCCATCATTATCATTCCTTGAGCATTCCTTTGAATTATCATCATCACATGCTTCTACATAAAAATATAGCGTCTCTCCTTCATGGTCTTCGCTCTGCGGCAGGATTGTGAAAGTCCAGTCCTTTCCCGAATATGACTGTGTTCCGGTACTCCATGAATTTTTATTATAGGAATATTTTAATGTTGTGTTTGAAATTCCTGATTTATCATTGATTTTGATGTGTAAGACAGATATATTTTTCCCGCTTATCATCTGTTCAGGGTAATAATGCGAGTTTAAATGGATTACAGGCGGTTCAGTGTCATCGTCCAGTATTTTGCCGCCTTCAATCACGCCACTATCTCCTCGTGCAGGGCTGTTGTCATTGTCGTGGGCGTAAATCCTGAAATAAATTGTTTTGTTCTCGTTTTCATCCCCTGACGGAGGAATATATCCTGTAAAGCCCAATGGCAGTCCGGTGTCGGTTAAGGACATGCTCACATAACCTGCATAATTTGAATCGCTGACATTTGGACCGTAACTGTAGTAGCATACAGGTGAAGTTGAATTATATAAAACGCCTGAAGGATCTTCAATTTCAACACTTGCAATATAAAACCGGTCTGATGAGACATTACCGCTTTTCCATATAAGATTAAACACTGGTCCCTGAGTATCTTCATCAAGAATAGTTGGTCCATCGTATTCGCCCCATGTTCCTGTCTGATCAAAACTGTCGCTGTATTTGAACCTGTATGATGGATTCATATTCTCATCATTTTCATCAAATGGCTTAACCAGCCACCACGCAGTTCCAGAGCCGTAAATATTTACAATGCTGTATGATTTCCATTCGCCTGATGACGGGTCGCGCACTTCCAGCAGTACATTTATCATATCATCGCAGTTATCGTAGCTGTCGCTGACCTCTATGGAGTAGTTAAATAAAGTTTTAACATCTACTGTGGATACTGCCGGAACAACCGACGGATTGGACGCAACAGGCGGTTTGATGATTACGGTTATATTCTTTGATTTAAAATTATTGCTTTCATTTTTCTCTTCTATCAAATTATCATAGTCGGCAAAAATCTTTAAATTATGCACACCAGCATCACGAACAGCAGTCCATGTGAAATTCACCTCTCCAGCATCATTGCCTGTTAAGTTTATTGTTCTTGAGTCCTCATAAACATTATCAACGAAAAGATAAACCCTGACATAATCCAGACCCGAAGCATTAATAAACCCAAGATTCTTTACAACAGAGGTTATATTTACCTCATCGCAGATCATTGCGCTTTCATTGGAGCAGATTAATGACTCTATAGTAAGGTCTGCTCTGCATCCCTCGTATTCGTCTATTTCCCCGTCGCAGTCATTATCTTTTTTATCGCAAAGTGTCTCAGTTTCTTGATAATCAGATATTCCAGAGTAGTTATCCTGCCATCCAGATGCACCGCTGCATGTTTTTTTAGAACCTGCACAAACACCCTTCTGGTTTGAGTTCAAATGAGTAGGTAAGTCATTATCAATCTTTCCATCGCAGTCGTTATCCATACCATCGCAGCTTAATTCAGTTTCTTCATAATAACCTATTTTATAGTAATCATCCTGCCAGCCCAATGCACCTTTACATGTTTTTGTGGAACCTTTGCAAACTCCCGCCTGGTTTGTGTTGTTTGGAGCAATTAGGTTATCATCAGCAATTCCATCGCAGTCATTGTCCTTTCCATCGCAGCTTAATTCGGTTTCTTCATAATAAGGTATTCCAGAGTAATCATCTTGCCATCCAGATACGCCTTTACATGTTTTTTTAGAACCTGCACAAACTCCTTTCTGATTTGAGTTGTTTAGATAAGGGGTTAAACCATTATCTATACTTTTATCACAGTCATTATCAAGTCCGTCACAAATTTCTGGATTTCCGGGAAATTTATTTGAATTATTATCATCACAATCCGTTCCATTACAAGCAGTTTTTGTATAGAAATCATTATCAAAATCACATGCAGCACCATCGCATCTGAAAGTGCAGCCCCTTTCAATTCCAACATCACCCCAATTATTTATTGTGTTGCACGTGTTGTTGTTACCCGATTTTGAGTATGTGTTGTAAATGTCATAGTGTTCATTTGAACAGATCGCATTTGAGATTAATTTATTTCCCTTGCCTGAAATATATAAACCGTAACCTTTCCCTTCCGCGCCGCTTGCACCATAACCCGAAACGCCGTAACCTCCAGTACATGCAGAGTACCCGATAGTTAAATATTCATTTGTATTCATAAATGTGTTATTGTCACCTGTTGAGTATATGCCGTAGGCATCACCTCCGTCTCCGCCATCGCCTCCTGTAGTTCCTGTACTATAACTTCCATATCCACAATGAAAACCTACGGTGTTGCTTGTGTTTATCCCTGTAAATGTGTTGTTGCTTCCTGATGAATATATGCCGTAGGCATCACCTCCGTCTCCACCGTCGCATCTGCCAACGCCTGAGAATGCAGCATTTTGACCATAACCTCCTCTAATTAAGTTTGTTCTTACACCTGTAAATGTGTTATTACTTCCTGTTGAGTATATGCCATAGGCATCACCTCCATCACCCTGTTTTGGGCTACAGGATGATTCTAATGCTCCATAGCCACCATTAATATTATCTAAAGTTACATTTGAAAAATTGCAGTTGCTCCCTGATGAATATATGCCATAGGCATCACCTCCATTATCTCCACACCCCGCAGAATCATCATCTCCGTTGATTGAGTGCGCGTGAATTTCAAAAAACCCGTTATTATTTCCGGTTGAATATATGCCATATGAGCTTACTGCTGTAATTTGGCTTCTGTCAAATGTAGATACCTTCAGATTTGTAAATGTAGAATTATGCGTTTTTACAACTCTTATTGCATATTGAAAATTCGTAATATTGCAGTTTTGTATTGTAATGTTATTTTGAGAATTTGTGAATATACCGTAACTGTTTCCTGATTCATCTCCATCAATCATGTATCCTTGACAGTTGAATATTTTATTGCTGAAACTTATCGGATTATCAATACATGTTCCTGAATGATCTGTTATGTCCACCGTTAAGGCAACAACATTGCAATTAGGATCGCTTAACTTTGCTGTGCAGTCACTACAATTTGAACAGGAGCACAGAATAATGTTTATTGTCTTTCGTGCAATATCAAATCCATTATCATCACTTATGATCTTGAGGGTTATTATATGTGTACCCACAGATAAATTTGAGATACTAAATGAATCATCACATTGCGTATCTGTTTGTTTTGAACAAGCAGGATTGGAATTAATTCTTAATGTTCCATCAATATTTGATGTCCAGGTAAAGGAATTGATCGCACTGTCCTTATCTACACCGAAACCCTCAAAGGTTATTGGATAATTTTCTCCATACGATTTTCCATTTTCCGGTGAAGTAATTGATGCTGCGGGGAGGTAATTAAATACATCAAATGTAAATGAATATGTTGCATTGGCGTATCCTGATTTGTTGGCATATACTGTTACATCATACTCTCCTAATAATGTAGTGTTAATGAAGGATCCGCTATAGTGCCCCGGATATTCTTGATTTAGAACTATTTGAGTTACATGACCAACAGGATTTTTGATGGTGGCGTAAATACTATCTGGAGAAATACTATTTCCATTTTCATCCTGTACTAAACTATATATCGTTACACTTTCATTTAATTTATATGATAATTTATCTGAATATGCCTCATTAATTATGAGTGATGGGTTCTCAACAGTTATTATACTTAAATTATTTTGTGCCACTATATTCCATGTCAAATTAATTGCTGCTACATTAATCCTATAAGTCCCATTGACACTTGGAGCAAAAATTACATTCTCAAAAAACCCTGTCGTTGAGTTGTATATCAATGGAACTGTTGTATCATTAACTGTTGCATTAACATAGCCCGTGAACCCGCCAACGATTTTTGCATGTATTTTAATTTCGCCATTTGTAGATACTCTGGAGGGACTTGCCCCGGTATATGAAAAAAATGTCCGGTTAGGATGTGTTCCTGCCAAAATCGCGACAGATACTTCAGCAGTATTATCAATTGAGATATTTGTATTATTGAGTTTTAGTGTTATATTTGTATTGTTGGCTCTGACAGTTATAATATGAACCGCTTCACTATATAAGTTTAATCCACTATTCTCTTCTTTTAAGATGTACTCGTAAACCTCTGCACCATTAACCTCCATGGTTGCTTTATGTTCCGTATCATTAAGTTCAAGAATAATTAAGTTTTCTCCGTTTGCAAGTGTAATTGTTTTGTTATCCTCGGTTTTTTCCAGTGTTGCATTGTACATGTTCAGCGTACCGTCTTCCTCTTTTGAAATATATTCATAAGTCCCAGCACCATTGATTTCTATTGTTATCTTATTTTCAGTACCGTTAAGTTCAAGGGTAATTAAATTCAATCCGTCCGATACATTTATAGTTCTGTTATCATCAGCTTTGTTTATTGTGGGGTTTTTTACCCAGCTTACATTCAGGTCATTTTCCAGAAAACCTATAAGTTTATCACTGTCATTTCCGGGAACATCATCCCAGCTGAACACATATATTAACTCCAGATTTTGATTCTTCTCCAGAAAATCTATAAGTCTGCCGCTCTCATTTCCAGGGACATCATCCCAGCTGAACACATAATCTTCACTAACTATGATAGATTGATTAAATCGTCCCAATTCATCAAGAATTAGTTGATTTACTGCTTGTCCGTCAACAAGAAGATATGCAAGTAACTGCTTATCGGATATTCTATTAGTGATATTTCCTGACACAGTAATATTCGTACTGGTTAACTCTGCATTTTTTGGTGATATCAAATTAATTATCGGCGATTTAAATTCCGTTTCATTATTCTCTCCTTGAACATTTTGAGCAGTAGAAATGCTTTGAGCAGTAAATGCACCTTGTGTAGAACTATAAGTACTTTTTGTGGATGGGTTTTCTATCTTTTCAAAGGATATTATAACTTGATCATCCACTGTCGCAAGGTATGTATCCCCAAAGGTTTGAGTGATAGTATAAAATCTTACCACTATACCTAATCTCTTTGCAAATCTTTTTGCGTCCTTTTTCATTTTAGTTAGTTCAACCTCATCTTTATTACGATAAAAAATCAAGAATTGCGCATACTCTGCACAATTGTCCATATCTTCAAACCATTTAGCAAGTTCCTCAATTACTCCAACTCCATCTCCTTGGGAAATTTTATATATCACTTTTTGCCGAGTTGAAAGATCCATCTTTTTAAGTATGCCCTCAACAAATATATTATAATCTATATGGTCACCTGTGGCTGCTAAAACAAATGCATCTACGGTGTTAAATATTCTTGCGTATGTAGTGCCTCTGCTAGCCTGTATGCTCATGCAAGTATCTTGATAATCTAAAGTATAATCAAAAGTGACAGGGTAATATCCAAGGGGATTATCAACCCATGCTTCAAGAGGATTATAACTAATACGACTCCGAGAGAAAGTTCCTTTTGGTTGGATGCCTCTATGAGAAAAAATCTCTGAAAGATCAGAAAAACCACAATCAAAACATCCAGTTTGTTCGCCATCAGGGTCGTTAATTTGAATTTCATACCAAGTTGCCTTTTGATTGTACATCTTCATATCAACATCAAGAGGAAGGTAACCTTCTTGAACACTGGGAGTAACGATAAGTGCATAGTTCTCTGGTCTATAATTTTTACTAAGCTCAACAAGCCGGACATAAATTTTATTCACATTCACGTTTTTAATCCATTCATTATTTTTTTCGTTAGATTCCAGCATCGTATTTGTTGCATCAACTTCTACTATAATATCCCGGGGCCCGGTAGATAAAGGAAACCATTGTACTTCAAGGTCGTGTCCTTTGAAATCTGAGTGAATAGTATTTTCCCCTATTTCATTGGCAATTGTTCCATCATAAACTTTAACAGTAATCTGCTTCCATCCGTCTTGAGTATCAAGACCACCAATATTAGCAAGTGAGATTTTAATTGTGATGTTTTCATATAAGGTTGGGTATGGCTCAAATTCAACATTATTTACTATGTAATCAGGCAAGTTAAGTTCAGAAGGTTGTAACGATATATCTAATGTTGTTAGAGTATTATCTGTGATAGTTACATTTTCCGAATGAGAAATATATCCCGATTTTGATGCAGTTAATTCATGTTTCCCTATGGGAATATTCTCTAACAGATAATATCCATTAGAATTCGTGTAATCAGAGTAAGTTCCGATATTCACTTCAGCACCAATAACAGGATCTCCAGTAACTGAATCGTTGATGTGACCTCCTACACTACCAGTACTATAGGGAGTTAACAGTATATTGAATGTCCTCTGAGTATTTTTTATGATCGTTACATTTCCTGAATAAGGAACATATCCTGATTTTGATGCTGTGATTGTTTGTGTTCCAAGAGGTAATTTTTCCAATAAGTAATACCCGTTGTAATCAGTAAAATCTGTGTGGTTTCCGATACTCACTTCAGCACTAACAATAGGATTTCCAGTAACTGAATTTCTAACATAACCTTCTACACTTTCTGTTTTTGGCATAAGTGGAATCGTAAAAGCAGTGTTTGGACCTACATAAATATTTCTGGTTCCATTATGGTAGTCGTTTTTTGTTGCCTTTATTGTATGGCTCCCCCCTGTAACATTAAAGATGAAAATCTCCCCGTCTGAATCTGTTTTTCCTTTATAAATATTATCCAGATATACTTCAGCATTACTAATCATGTAACCTGTCTCGTTGTCATAAACTTGAATTCTTATGGTGTAGTTGCCCTGCTCAATTGGAACCAGATAAACTGGAACTGTTTTGTTTGAAGATACATTTACAGTTATTATTCCGTCATAGTACTCACTTTTTGTTGCCTTTATTGTATGAATACCCACTATAACGGGAAATATGGAAATCTCTCCATTTAAATCTGTTGTTCCTATAAGATTATCATCTAAATAAACAAAGGCATTCCTAATTATTTGATTAGTGTCATTGTCATAAACTTGAACGGTTAGGGTATAATTCCTGGATTCCTCATAAACATTAAATGCGTCATCTTCACGGTCATAATCAAGCTGCGTTCCCGTTTCAAAATCTAATACATACACGAAAGCATTATAATAACCGGCTGGTGCTCCTGAAGGAACAGTCCAGTTAAGAGTTTCATAACCTGTTTCGCCCACATCAAGACAAAGAAGTTCAGAGGACCCGTTCCAGAAGCCACCATCGGAAGGGTAAACATAAAAGTCAATGTCAAAGCAAACATCTAAATCCCCTGTATTATTTACAAATACATTGGCATAAACACTATCGCCTTCTTTACAATTATCAGGATATACATCATTCAAAGTAATTGTTGCATCAACTGTTGGAGGAACAACATTAAATGCATCATATTCGGTATCTGAATCAAGCGGCGTTCCAAAATCTAATACATACACAAAAGCGCCATAATAACCAGTTGGTGCCTCTGAAGGAACAGTCCAGTTAAGAGTTTCATAACCTGTTTCGCCCACATCAAGACAAAGAAGTTCAGAGGACCCGTTCCAGAAGCCACCATCGGAAGGGTAAACATAAAAGTCAATGTCAAAGCAAACATCTAAATCCCCTGTATTATTTACAAATACATTGGCATAAACACTATCGCCTTCTTTACAATTATCAGGATATACATCATTCAAAGTAATTGTTGCATCAACTGTTGGAGGAACAACATTAAATGCATCATATTCGGTATCTGAATCAAGCGGCGTTCCAAAATCTAATACATACACAAAAGCGCCATAATAACCAGTTGGTGCCTCTGAAGGAACAGTCCAGTTAAGAGTTTCATAACCTGTTTCGCCCACATCAAGACAAAGAAGTTCAGAGGACCCGTTCCAGAAGCCACCATCGGAAGGGTAAACATAAAAGTCAATGTCAAAGCAAACATCTAAATCCCCTGTATTATTTACAAATACATTGGCATAAACACTATCGCCTTCTTTACAATTATCAGGATATACATCATTCAAAGTAATTGTTGCATCAACTGTTGGAGGAACAACATTAAATGCATCGAGCGTATCGTTATAATCAAGCCATGTGTCTCCAGGCGAAGGTGGGTTGGCCCATACTGCTACACGAGCATAATAAGAACCAGATGGGGCAGTCGAATTGACTATCCAAGTAAGAGTTTTACATCCAGAATAACTACCTCCTCCACTTTTTGGATGTAAAGATATATTTTCACAAGATATATCCCACCATCCACCATCTGGACCACTATAATTACCGTCCCTGACAGAATAGCCAATACAGAATGTATGTGTCTCATTACCTATATTCTCTATACACACATCTGCATCTACTCCATCACCTGCCGTAAAATTACCAGATTCTATAATTGCCGCAGTAATTGTTGCATTAATCTCTGCATAAACAGAGACACTTCCAATTAAACAAATGAAACAAAAAACCACTGCTGGTCCGATTAACTTTTGTTTATGCCTCATGTTTTATTCTATACTATACTCAATTTTATTTTTAATTTTTGAAACATTTGACTTTAATTAAGCATTCACTCTTTGTAAATGCCCTGTATTAATGAATGTGAAATGACTTTTACAGAGTCCGCATGATAGCGGGTCATTAATTTCTTTAATCAATGCTCTGCTTTGATAATCGGTATGAGAATTTAATTTTACAGCGGACACGCTCCCCGCTAACAAGATCAAACAAAAAGCCACTGCCAGCCCGGTTAATTTATTTTTATATTTCATGTTAATCACCTCACCCGCCGCAGAAAATAATAAAATAATTATTTTCTGCAAGAGCAGCAAATTTTAACCCCATATTAAAGATATGGATTAAAAGAAATTTAATTGTTTTGATTGAAAACCCGATAAATCATGTAGGTAAAATTTATAATTTATTATCTGCTGTTGCATAGAAAGCAGGACATGAACTAACAAATCAATCCACATTGCTCTAATCTACTGCTGCCCGTACATATTCTTTATTAATTTATTAATCATGTAACAACTAAAATTCAATTCCGTGAACTTCTTTCATAAATCCCGTTAAAGTATCAAGCACGAATTTTGCCTTTTCTATTGCTTCTTCGGCATCTTTTTTTGTATATTCTTCTATCGGATTCCATACATCCTCATTATATGGTTCCGGGTATCTTGGAAGTATCCAGTGTTTTTCTAACCGCCTTACTTCTTCAACAGCATCATTAAGTTTATTTTTCCATTCATTTTTATCATCAAGCAGGGATATGCACTCCTCAAAAATACCTGATGTTAGGTGCGTTCTCTCAAATTGATTATTCAGAATAAGTATGCACTTTACTATCTTTTCTGCACACTGCTGCGCGTGATATGCAGCATCCGCATAGTCGCCTGATTTCAAAAGCGAGTTCGCACTATGAAGGTCTGCCCTGCTTCTCTGTTCAAATGCTTTGATAAGGTTTATATCTATATCATCTCTGCTATCTGCCATCTTTTTTCATTTTCAATATATATTGGTTTTTTTTGTAATATCCTCGGCTTTATTTTCAAAAGATAATTACTCCATAATTTTTGAGGGTCATACAGGACACTGTATCCGGTCAGCATGCCGTAAAACAATGGATTTATATATCTTGTGGACAACTCCTGCGGCTCTAATAATATAGGCATTATCCGTACATAATGTTTTTTGATTATCTTCATTATTTCATCTGCAAGCATTTCTTCTCTATCCAGCATTCTTTTTGGTACATCGTGTGCGATAATCAACAGGTCTATATCTGATGTTCTCTTTGCCGTGCCTTTTGCAACCGAGCCAAAAAGGACAATTGCCGCAATCCTATCCTTAAACTTATCTAAAAGCATCTCAACAAATTCATTTATTGACTTTTCATGCCTCTCTAAAATTTTCGGTTTCATTGATTTCATTGGGTTTTTATTTTTTAATTGATTTTAATCTATTGGAATTGTTATGTCCTTATACTCACTGTACCTGAATACTATTGGATTAGAAGACATGCTAAATCCTCCTTTCTTGGTATAAAAATAATTGATGGCATTTCACCAGGGTATTTACTAACTGCTTCCTTTTCAACATCCGCTGCCTCGCCTCCTGTACTTACAACATTTTTGTTAACTACTGCGATGTACTTGCCTGTGTACTTGTTTACAAGTTCTTCAAAGTGGTTTACTATCCATTCCTGGGTGTTCATTTTTTCCTTGTTTTATATTGTTATCCATTAAATATAAGGATTTATAAAAAATAAATTGAAATTTCTCGCAGTTAAATAAACGGCGGCTTTTCAAGCGGTATTACAACCGTTGCGTTCCCTGTTCTGTTTTCCGTAACATTTATTTTATGTGTTGTTTCATTTTTGTAAACGGAAATATTTTGGCTGCTCTCGTTTACATGACTTACCTGATTTTTCTGTATCAAAAAGATAATGCAGTAATCAATAATTGCAGGGTTTATTTAGCCCAAAAACACGGGAATCAAATAACCTATACACAATAGAATTCCTGTTGCGGCATATATTTTTATCGTACCTGCCATTGCAGGGATGTATCCTTTTGTGTTGTTGTAATTGTTTTTTGCGATTTTTACGACATTTAATGCAATCGGGATTGTGAGAAGTGCGATAAGTGT
Organism: Candidatus Altarchaeales archaeon WOR_SM1_SCG; assembly: GCA_001723845.1. GTDB lineage: Archaea > Altiarchaeota > Altiarchaeia > IMC4 > WOR-SM1-SCG > WOR-SM1-SCG. Next base: position 9,556 of record MCBE01000267.1, on the reverse strand, counting down.
CCATACGGGCATGATTTTAAAAACAACCCCGAAAATTATGCTCAGATACACTAGAAGAAATATCAACGGCATGAATTTCACGGCTTTTTCCTTTCCAAGCATGACAATAAGATGTCTTTTTCCAGCACCCTTATCCGCACTGTAATCCGGGATTTCGTTTACATAAAGAATCATTGCAGCAAGGATTCCAATGGGAATTGCTGCAATTACCGCATCAATTGTAATTGCTCCCGCCATAACATAATAGCATCCGGGAACGATTAATCCGATTCCGATACCTGTTACAATTTCACCAATTCCCCTGTACCCGAATTTAAACGGGGGTGCGGTGTAGAAGTAACCGATAAATCCGCCGACTGCCGCAAGCACAAGCACGAGATACCCTGCCTTTACTGTCAAATACGCGACTATCAATAAACTAACTGCAAAGCATAACAGCCCTGCATAAAGCACCTTTTTCGGATTTAACACATTCTCCGGGAGATATGGGCTTCCGCCGCTGAACTGCGTCCTGTTTTTGTTTGTAGCATCAGCACCGCTCTTGAAATCAAAATAATCATTTATAAAATTCGTGCCGCCGTTTGCAAGGGCAACACCTAAAATTACAATAAACAATAGGAAGGGGTCAAAACTTCCGTGATGGTATGCGATTGCACCGCCTACCAGCGAGGGAATTATAACCGCCACAAAAAACGGTGCCCTTGAAGCCATAATCCATGTTTTTAAGTTCATTTTAAATAACTTTCCGATTAATAATTAATAATTAAATTTAAATATTTTTAATAAAATTCCGGGTTTTTTGATTTTACTAATCCAATTTTTCCTTTAGCAGGGAAATAACGGTCTTTGCTTCTGCCGCACCCCTCATTTTCTGCATTACCTTTCCCATCAAAAAATTGATTGCGGTTTTATTGCCTGATTTGTAATCATCAACAGCATCTTCATTTTCGGCAACAACTTCGGCAACAACTTCGGCAAGTTTATCCCCGCAGGAGACCTTTCCAAGTTTTTCATCCTTTACGATTTTTAGAGGACTTTCGCCCGAGTCAATCACCCTTTCTAATAACTTCTTGCAGACATTTTCAGTAATTTCTGTATTTTGTAGCAAAGTTAATAATTCAACCATAATTGCAGAATTTAATTTTGTTTCCATGAGTTCGGATGTCCTGTAATTAAGCTGCCTGTTAACCTCCTGTGAAATCCACTGTGCAGCGAGTTCGGTGTCAATTTTTCCTGCAGCAACATCTTCAAATAAATCGGCAATGTCCTTGTCGCGGATTAATGTTTTTGCATATTTCCCGGGAATTTTAAATTCATTAATTAATCGCTCTTTCCTGCTCTGCGGCGTTTCGGGCAGTTCAATTCCGTCAACATAACCTTCTTCAAAATAAAGCGGCGGTATATCGGGGTCGGGAATGTAACGGTAATCCGCCTGCGTCTCTTTTGTTCTCAGCGAAAAGGTAATCATCGACTTTTCATTAAAGCCGCGGGTTTCCTGCCTTACTTCAGCTCCGCGGCGCATGATATTTTTCTGGCGCATGATTTCGTAATTTATTGCCTTGTAGGCGCCTTTAATTGAATTTATATTTTTAATTTCCGCACGGTTCCCGCCTTCAATTGAAATGTTCACATCCGCCCTGAGCACGCCGCCGACTGCGACAATCCTCTCGGTATATTTCAAAAGGTTAATTAAAATTTTTAAAAAATTTCTTACCTCCTCGGGCGATTTCATGTCCGGGGCTGTTACGATTTCAATTAAAGGAACGCCTGAGCGGTTGTAATCAACCCTTCCCGTCTGCAAATCATACCTTCCCGGGTCTTCTTCAAAGTGAAGTTCCCAGATTCCCACGCCTTCAAGATTCCCGCCCTCGCCTACCGGCTCCGATGTTCTCTGGTAGCCCGACGGCAGGTCAGGGTAATTATAGTGTTTTCTTTTCACGAATTTATTTTCATTAATAATTTTACAATTCAGGAGTTTTGCAACCATAACCGCCGTCTTTAATGCTTCGGAATTTATCGGAAACGGCTTTGCTCCGGGCATTCCCGTGCAGACCTCGCATGTATTTATGTTCGGCTCCGAGACATCGTAATAATTTGTCGGGCAGTTGCAGAACAGTTTTCTTTTCGTGTTCAGGGGAACATGGATTTCCAATCCGATTTTCGTATTGATTTGCTCAGGCATTTTGAAAGGAATATAATAGTGTGTCCTAACAATTAAAAAAACCACCTCGATATATGTCGATTATGGATTTTTCACAAAATCCAAAATTGTGCCGTTTTTTAAAGAAAAACGACGCTCTCAAGTTGAATTTGATAAGTGATTTTTTTGACTCTCATGACACCCTAATAATTAATTATTTTTTGAGTTAAATATTACATTAACATATTTCGTCTAATATGATGGAATACAACTCATTGATGATATTGTTTGACTCTTTTTCATGAAACCCAAGAACTTTAAGTATCGCTTTATCAATTTTAATTCGGTAATCTTTTTTATCCCGGATTTGTTTACATATAGGGTCAAACTCCACATCTTTTAATTCATCTAAAAGTTTTATCAATTTTTGTTTCTCATCGTCTTTTAACTTTTTAATGTCAAGTAAATCTACGAGTGTCAAATCTGATTGTGATATGTCTATCCATGACCCTGTAGTTTCTTCCTTTACCTTAAGAAGTTGTATCCAATATAACACGCTATTCATGTATAATGATAATATAATAGATTCCTCTTTGCTAACCGATGGTAGAACTTCAAAGGAGTGAGGGGCAATTATTTTTTCGTCACAATGCAATGCAGTGACAGATGTCTCATCAGAATTAAACCTGAATCTCTTAGGTATCAGGATATGCGACTCTTTTTTGCTTACTTCTTTGTTGATTCTTTCCCAGTGAATATCCTTCCCTTTATGGTATATGTTTAGTTTACCATTTTCCTTTTTTGAAATGTATTTATAAACTTTTCCACCACTGGTTTCTAATTTTACTTTGTTTTCTTCATTGTTAAGTTTGAATATGAGCGAGTTTTCCCCCTTTATAACGTTTATCGTTTTATTATTATCGCTTTTCTTAATTTCAGTATCTTTTACCCAATCTATTTCTATGTCATCCACTAAATGTTTTAGGAGTCGCTCGCTATCGTCTCCGGGGACATCATCCCAGGTAAACAAATACCCCTTATAGTTGGACGTATTAATTATCTTTTGAAAATCTTTAGGTATTGATTGTATCATGTAGTCAACTTTATCTTTTACCCATGTGTTTTTGATACTGGTTATTGTTCTAATAGATTTTTTTAACTGCTTTTTGTTTATAGAGTATACTTCCTTTTTGTTTTTAATCTTAAACTTAAAAATTGTATTCTTATCATCATCTAATATTAAGTGTGCCCTTCTTAATCTACTTTCAGATAATGGGTTATTAATAAACAAAATTTGCGAAACGCCCATGGGGGATGCGTGAAAACCTTCTGATATAATGTCTTTTTCTATTTTTTTTGTTTTATCCATTAGTTTTAACTTTTCTAAGACTTCAGATATCCTTTTTTTATTTGTAAGACTCTTGGCGAATACAAAAGACATTAAATTTTCCTTATTCTTTAAAAGTTCGCTCTGCTCTACTTTAATTATACTGAAATCCTTAGTTTCTTTTTCCTTTTCTCTAACAGTTTCAAGTTCCCGCACCATTGATTCAACATCAGTGCTTGTATATCTATCAATTGGTTTGCGAAGTGATATTATCTTTAATTCATGATTGGATTCAGGAGGTATTTTTCTAGCGATTAGTATCATATCTGTAAAGTTAGAATCTTCACTGAATGATGTGCCCCTATGTGGCTTGATTATATATTCAAAAGAATAGTTTTTTAGATAATATTCCCTAATTTTTTTTGAGTCTTCTCCTCTCAAAAAGTTAATAGGGATTATTGCACCAATCAGCCCCCCATTTTTTAAATTTTTATCAGATAATGCTAAGAAATGCCCCCATAATCCCACTCTTCGCCCACATATATTATACACAGGATGTTTGAGAAATTCCCCTCTAAGTTTTTCAGGAACATCTTGTATTCTTGTAAATGGAGGATTTATAACTATTGTGTCTACTTTATCAATTTTGAACTTTTTTGCAGGATATTCTTTTTTTGTTATCTCATCGCCAGGAGTTTTAAAATCAAGTATTGTCTTTTGCTTTCTACTAATATGTTCTATAACACTGGAAATATCTCCATAAGCTTCTTTAACATCTGCAGGGAGCTTAAATAATTCCAATGAGTTTCTTTTTGATACTCTAATAAATTTGGTCTCAGTGCTCAAGTTTTGAGCCGATAAGTTTAACCCTGTTAAATGGCAGGCAAAGGACATAATATCTGTCCCGGTTAATTGTTCCTCTAAAAAATCTCGATGAATATCTTTTTTATCCTCTGATGTTAGAATACTTTTATTTGGGTGAACCTGCAACTTTCTATTGTAACTTTCAACAAGTAATGTTCCAGAGCCACAAGCTAAGTCCCACACTTTTTCATCCCATGTTTTTATCGTTAAGTTTGTTAATAATTTAGCAGAAGTGGGTTTTGTATAATATGATGCTAATACCTCGCGAGTTTCCGTTGGAAGACATTTCCCTATGAGTTTTCCATAAATATCCTGTTTCATTTCCTCAATTCCTAAAGGATACAAAACCGTAATTATGTTATTTACTTGTTCTATAATATCCTTGGTTACAGGGATTTTGGAGATTACATCAATATCAAAAATAGGTTCAAAATTGATTTCTTTTATTTGGTCAAAATAATTATTGAGTTCGCGTATCGTCTGGATTTTTCTTATTTCATCTACCTTTCCTGTCTTTTTTGAGTATAGAAAATAAAATAGTATCTGGTTTACAAGAATATACGAAATCAAGTCAATTGTTTGGTTTCTAAGTAATTTCTCGCTTTTTGTTCTGCTTAATGATAGGAAAAGTCCGTGTTCATCAGTAAGAGAGTTTGCTAACTCTTTTATTGATAACTCGTCCTTGTACTCTTTGTTAATCAACTTGGATAGGGATTTTATGCTGCTTTGTAATACTTTGGATGCTGTTTCAATATTTTTTGCAGATAGTAACTTATTGTCTATTTTCCCTTTTAACTGAGTTATGGATTCTTTCAATGAAAGGTCCACAAGTTCATCCCATTCCCTTGTCAAAAATATACCTTTACAAGTTCTATCAATCGCTATTTCATTTACTTCTTCTATTGTCCCTTCTTTTCTTACATCATAAGGATAAACTATTACTATCGTATTTTTAGTTTCATATTTTAAAGAATACTCATACACTTGGACTATACCTCCTACTAAAGCAGGGAGCAAGTCTTCTTTTTTATCAGCTATCTTAACTTCAAGAATATATGATTTGCCCTCATGTTCAAACAGTATGTCTAAATACTTATCTGTGTCTATGGGTTTTACCTCTGAGATTCCTGTAAAACCTAAATTTTCCAATAACCTTATGATGGGTGCATAAAATGAACGCTCTACGGGTTTTATTTTTACCATGTTTTTATTTATTGAGTTTACAAGTTTAAAAATTTTAATCGAGATTTAAGAATTGTCGTTTTCTTTTCACGAATTTATTTTCATTAATAATTTTACAATTCAGGAGTTTCGCAACCATAACCGCCGTCTTTAATGCTTCGGAATTTATCGGAAACGGCTTTGCTCCGGGCATTCCCGTGCAGACCTCGCATGTATTTATGTTCGGCTCCGAGACATCGTAATAATTTGTCGGGCAGTTGCAGAACAGTTTTCTTTTCGTATTCAACGGCACATGGATTTCCAATCCGATTTTTGTGTTAATTTGACTTGCTTGTTCTGGCATCTTGGCAATAATTTAACTTTTAACATGATTTAAGTAATTTTAATTAAATTCTCAGTGTATTTCAGAGTTATACGATGAAATCTCCGAACGAAGTGAGGTGATTCCTGAAAAGGAATACGCTCCGCTGTCGTCGGGAGCGTGACCCGACCGGAGCATGAATTTCCAATCCGATTTTCGTGTTGATTTGACTTGCTTGTTCAGGCATCTTATAATTAATTATTTTTTGAGTTAAATAAATTAAGCAAAAATCAACTGAAAGAATTAAATTTTAATTTATGTCAATCAAATCAAGCCCTGTTTTTTCATCGTATTTTCTTGCGACGGTTGCGTCAATTTCAATAATTATTGCTTCAATTACAAGATAAACCTCTGCACCACTTCTTATGCAGCCGAGATTAACTTTATCTTCCCTTCCGATGCATGCGTGAATGTGAATTTTCGGTTCATTTCCTTTCCAGAAAATCGTTCCGAAGCCAAGTATTTCCCTCCCGTCGTCAAATTTTCTCCATATAGGTTCAGGAGGGATTTCAACTTTTTTTGGACCTGCGACAAACTCTGCTTTCTCAAGCGCACCGAGAAGATGAATAATTCCTGATTTTATTTTTTCCTTTCTTGCAAGTTTTGTAAGTTCAGATAAAAGATTGTCATTATGCTCAAATTTAACTACGAATATTCTTTTAATTTTGCCTTTTGTATATTTCATTTTACCTGCTTACTTGCTTGTCCCGAGCCCGTAGCCCGCCTCGCTTACAATGCCGGGGTCAATGCCAAGAGTCGGAAGAACGATAATTGCAATTAAAATTGCAGCGGTTGCAATTATAGCGGCGCCGAGTGCATTTATCAGGGGTATGTCGTAAGACATGGAGATAAACAGGGTAAGGATTAACAACGCGATTACTGCACTTACAATATTCCCGTTGACTATGCCTACGCCCAGGGGGAAGAAATACCTTAGAAGTTCAATAGCAAGTATTGTTGCAGCACCCACCCAGACCGCGGTGAAATAATCTCCTCCTTTCGCACCGCAGAACCTTACGCCAATCCAGATAAATACCGCTGCTACAAGAGACAGGACAATAAAATGCAAAACCCATACTGTTGTTATTTCCGCCATTTTCGTATATTTAATATTTATTAAAATTAAAATATAAATAATTATTATAAGAACAAAAATGGACCGTACAATTGATATAGATGATGTTATAGGAGATACCATGAGAAGAACAGGAAGAGCAAGACACCCGCCGCAAATCCCTTCAGGAATATGGAAAGTTATCGGGGTAATTATTGTATTATTTTTTATACTTATGTTTACTGTCGCATTCCTTCTTGTGACGATACCCGCAGGACATGTCGGGGTTAAATACTCGTGGTTCGGGGGTGTCCAGGATTCGGAATTCGGAGAGGGCTGGCACCTGAAGCCGCCGTGGATTTCCATAACAAAATACAGTGTCAAAACAATACAAAAAACAGAGCCGATGCATGCACTATCCAACGAGGGCTTGAGCGTGAACATGGACGCAACAATTTTGTACCACATCGTCCCGGATAAGGCAAACGAGATACATAAAGGAATTACTCCCCCCTATGAGGAAACTGTTGTTATGACGCAGTTCAGATCAGTCGTAAGGGAAGTTGTTGCCGAATACCAGGCAATAGATATTTACACTGAAAAAAGAGCGGTTCTTGAGCAGAGGGTTTTTGATAAACTGAGTGAACGAATGAAAGAAAAAAACATAGTTGTTGAAAGTGTTCTTTTCAGGAATGTTGAACTCCCGCAGCATTTAATAGACGGGATTGAAGAAAAGAAAAGAGCAGAGCAGGATGCACTCAGGATGGAGTACATACTTGAGAAAGAAACGCTGGAAGCGGAAAGGAAAAGAGTTGAAGCACAGGGAATAGCGGATGCAAACGAAATAATAGCGGATTCATTAACCCCGCATTACCTGACCTGGTACTGGATAAACAACCTTGACAAGCACAACAGCGTGATGTATGTTCCAATAGGCGATATGGGAATGCCGATGTTTAAAAATATTGATGAAGTGAGAACAGATGTTGCCAATGCTACCTGATATGATTTTACAAAATTTTAATGAAATTTGTGTTGGAGAGTGGAGTTATGGATATAATTAGAGAAATATTTAATGGTTTAGTGGATTTAAATTTTTGAAAAATTAAAATAATAATTCAATTTAAAATGGGGAATCCTATTTCAAAACACCGGAAATGCTTATGGTATTGGGCATCTGTCGCATTATTAATTGTTGTTTTACTTGTAACAAGTATTGGAATTATTTATCCATTTACAATCCCGGTATTTGTCGCAGTTGCTATTGCAGTCTATTTTAACTACATTCGTAAAAAACAGGAAGAAAAAGAATTAGCAGCGGATAAACCTGAAGAAAAAGAGCGCAATGTCCCTGAAAAAATTGAAGTAACCCATAAGATTGAAACTCCAAAAAAACCAGAACCAACCACTGTTCCAACTCCTCCAACCCCCTACTTCGCTCATCCCTACCCTCTCCAGAAAAACTTCACAGGAAGATTAAAAGAGCGAACACAATTAACTAACTGGCTTGACAGCGATTCCCACCCCGTCTTTGTCTATGCGGCAATCGGCGGCATGGGTAAGTCCGCTCTTGCGTGGTACTGGCTCAACGAGGACATTCTTAAAAGAAAATCAAAACCGGAAGGAGTTATCTGGTGGTCTTTCTATGACAAAGAAGCAGGTTTTGAAAGTTTCCTGAACCACGCGGTTGAATACGCAAGCGGCGGAGAAACCAATCCAAAAGATATAGCATCAGTAAGGGACAAGATGGACAAATTCCAGAGTATTCTAAGTGAAAAAAAATTCCTCCTTATTCTTGACGGCGTGGAAAGAATTTTAAGGGCTTATGCAGGCATGGGTTCTCCATACCAGGGTGATGAAGTTAAAAAAGATGAGAAAGAGGACTACAAAAAATGCGTTGACCCGAACTTTGAAAGATTCCTTGAAATGCTTGCCGGAATCCCGAAAACAAAAACATTAATCACAACAAGAATATGTCCCGAGGGACTTGACGAGTTGGACGGAGTTAATTACATTGAATTAAAAAAGATGAACAAAGAAGATGCCGTTGAATTCTTCATAAAGCAGGGCGTCAAAGGTACAAGAGCGGAAATTGAAGAGGTCTGCTGCGCTCACGGCTACCACCCCCTCTGCCTGCGGCTTCTCTCCGGAATGATTGTTAAAGACATGAAATACGCAGGCGACATCAAAGCATGGACTATACATAATCCCCTGCCGGAATTAGTCCCAAAAGAGCATCACATCCTTGAACTTGCCTACGACTCCCTTGACGGGAAAAAGAGGGCGTTAATCAGCAAAATTTCCGCGTTCAGAAACCCGATGGATTACGATTCACTGTTAATTTTCAATGATTTTGAAAGCGAGGAAAAATTCAATGATGTCTTAATTGAACTTACAGACAGGGGTTTATTATTCAGGGACGAAAAGCATAATAAATTTGACCTGCATCCTATTGTGAGAAAGTACTGTTATGACCGGCTGACGGATAAGGAGGGGGTTCATTCAAAACTCAGGGATTATTTTGACGCAATTCCTGCGCCTGCGAAGGTTGAGTCGGTGGATGATCTGGCGGCGGTTATTGAGTTGTATCAAAAACACATGGGTAAAAGATAAAGTTGACTACATGAT
>MCBE01000266.1 GCA_001723845.1 Candidatus Altarchaeales archaeon WOR_SM1_SCG | reverse complement strand
CGCAGCCGGCATAAATTCCCCGCCTCGTTGGTTCTAATTCATTTATGATTTCCATTGCCCTGTCGGAAATTCCCGACGAGAATATGCTTCGCTGTCGCTCGCGATATCTCCTCGTATGACTCGGAGATGAGCGGGCGTTCCGCTACGCTCCAGCCCACCAAGAATTTTTATAAAATTATCAAACCCCATCAACGCTTTTCAGCATCGCCGTTGCTTTATTCATTGACTCGTAATACTCGTTCTCCGGAACAGAATCCGCAACAATCCCTGCTCCCGCCTGGACATAAACCCTGTCTTTTTCAAAAACAAGCGTGCGTATTGTAATTGCGGTATCAAGGTTGTGATTAAATGAAAAGTAACCGACGCAGCCGGCATAAATTCCCCGCCTCGTTGGTTCTAATTCATTTATGATTTCCATCGCTCTTACCTTCGGCGCTCCAGAGACAGTTCCCGCGGGAAAAATTGATTTTAAAGCATCGTACTCGTCCTTATCATCAGCCAAATCCCCCATAACTTCAGAGACGATGTGCTGGACATGAGAGTATTTTTCAACCTTCATGAATTTACTGACATTAACACTTCCGAATTTTGCAACCCTTCCTATGTCATTTCTCCCGAGATCAACAAGCATTACATGCTCTGCGCACTCCTTTTCACTGCCGAGCATTTCACGCTCAAGTTCCTTGTCTTCTCTGAGGGTCTTTCCCCGCTTGTTCGTGCCTGCAATAGGATAAGTATAGACCTTCCGATTTTCAACCCTGACAAGCATCTCCGGGCTTGAGCCGACAATTTTTCTCTCTCCGAAATCAAGAAGATACATGTAAGGCGACGGGTTAATTTTCTTTAAATTCCTGTAAACATCAACCGCACTGCCTGAAAAATCCGCCGAAAGCCGCTGCGATAAAACAACCTGGAAAATATCGCCCGCCTTTATGTATTCAACTGCTGCGGAAACATTTTTTTCAAATTCCTCTTTTGTCAAATTTGAATTAAATTTCAATTCTTTTTTTATTGAATTTTCATTTTTTGTTTCATAACAGGGCTTTAATTCAACATCAAGTAACCGGTCTTCAATTTCGTCTAAATTGTCGTTCTCTCCTGCAAATGAATTGTGAATTAATTGAATTTTTCCCGCCTTGTGGTCAATTACGATATTATTTTTAGTCAGCACAAACTCGCAGTCCGGCTCGCATAACTCGTCGGGTATGTCGTCAAGTTTTATGATGCTTCTTATAAGGTCATAAGAAAAATAACCGACAAAACCGCCGATGAATCTTGATTCCGGAGGATGCTCTATCTCAAAATTTTTCATTAAATTTTTCATCACGAGAAGCGGTGTTTCTCCTTCCGGTATAATTTTTTTCAAATTCTCGTCAAAAATTTTGTGTTCAATTTCGCTGTTCTTTATTTTAAGCACATAAACCGGGTTGAACCCTAAAAACGAGTATCTTGCAACCTTCTCGCCGCCTTCTGCCGATTCAAGGATGTAGGTGTCTTTGCCCCTGAACAGTGAGTAAACCGATAAGGGGTCTATTCCTTCTGCCTTTAACTCGCGGATTGATTGTTTGACTTTCATTTCGGTAATTTAATGAAATTAAAATTCAGGGTAAATTATTGCTCGTATTTTGCAGGGTTTTTTTAAAATTAATTGGAATATAATTAAAATTGACTGCCTGACTTTCATCCAGGTAATTTAATAAATTTAAAATTCAACCGAACAAAGAACTCAAACCCGCTGATGCATCTTCCTCGGATTCCTTTTCATCTTTTTCTTTCTCCTTGTTTTCTTCTTCCTCTTTCTTTTCGGCGGGCTTTTCCTCAGGCGTTTGTGTTTTAGCAGAAGCACCCTCAATTTTTGCCTTTAAATCATCGTCAATTGCATCAGGACTTTTAGAAACAGCGAATGCGAGTGCAAGCATCTGTGCGTTTGCCTTTCCGATCAGGATGGGAATTGTAACTTTATTTATTATTTCGGCATTCATTGCAAGATTCCTTGCTTTTGTAAACGCGCCCCGGAGAATTGGTATGATTGATACGGAATTAAATATACGCGCATTTACCGCTAAATTAAGAGCACCCGAATAAGCCCCCTGCAATTTTGCTATTGTTTCATTATCATCAATTGAAAGCATTTCGGGAGAATAAATCAGGTTATCTTCATAAACCGCCTGTATATTCAAACCGATTTCCATCGGCTCAATTCCCAATCTTGAGAGTACGGTTGCAAGTGCCTGCGAGATTACATCACCTTCCTTTGCAACTGCTGAATCCGAAGCAACCACAATTTTACCTCCTTCAATTTTTGCTTTAATTCCTGCCTTTTGAAGGTCGCCTAAAATAGGACCCGGTGCAAAGGGCGTCGGACCCTTAGGAACGACAATATCACAGGGCGCGATACTTCCTGCTCTCGGGGATGCGTTTGTTTTGCTTTTATCAAGTATTTTCTTTAATTTAAATGGATTTAAATCCGTGAATATAAGACCTGTCTGCCCCCGGATGCTGCCTGAAAATTCACTCATGCCCTTCTTTTCAAATGCGTGCTTTATCAGCCGGTTTCTTGTAACCTTGATTTTTGCATCATTTGCGAGCGTCTTTCTCATCATCTGGAACTGCCTTGACGGTATGTTTGCCACATCCACAAGACCGATTACCTTTGTGTTTGAAATTTCATCTGCTATTTCATCAACTTCCTTATATTTCCATGTTGCGACCATCTTATTATTTTATGAGTATTATGAATTACAATTAAATTAAAATTAATATGAAAATTAATATGAAAATTAATATGAAAATTAATATGAAAATTAAAAGGAAAATTAATATGAAATTAGAATATGAATTTATAAAAAATTCTGCAAATCAATTATCATCAATTGCAGGGTTTAAACTTATACCCGTACTGGATAATACCTGAACTCCCGCATTCAATAATTTTCCTGAAAACCGCCTTTACTTTTTTGCCTATTTCAATATCTCCCGGTTTGCAGTCCGTTAGTTGTGCTGTAAGCATCGGTCCCTCGTCCAGTTTTATTATCCCGATGATATAGGGCTTCTGGTATTCAAAACCCTCCGGGGGGGCGTGAACAACGGAATAAGAATAAACCTCGCCATTACCTGAAAATTTAAATTCCTCTATTTTTCCGAGCCGCCTGCATTCCAGGCAGAAATCCCTTGGGGGAAAGAATTTATTATTGCATTTCCTGCACACGGTTCCGATTAAATTATATCTCTGGGGAATTTTCCGCCAGTATGATGCGAGACCCTTTGTCATTTTTTAAATTTTTATTGATGTTTTAAGTTAGTTATTTTGTATCTGTAATATCCCTATTGTATGGTCTGTTTATCAAGTGTCCTTGTAGGTTTTTATTTATGTTATCCAAGTAACCTGCCATAATTCCCCATTGTTCATCAATCTTGAGTATGCCGCCAGCCATAATCTCAAGCAACTTTCTATCATCAAATTTCTCAAGCATCTCTTCTTCTATAACATCATTCTCCTCCATGATTACTTCTGCTCTTTTCATCGCAATATAGTTTAATTATAATATTATTTACATTGAATTTTATTAAAATTTATGAATCATCATCTTGAAAAAATATGCACGGCACAGGTTGCACCGGAGCCGCCGACATTATGGGTTAAGCCGATCTCTGCATCTTTAACCTGCCTTTCACCTGCTTCTCCTCTTAACTGTAATGCCACCTCAATCGCCTGTGCAATGCCTGTTGCACCAACGGGATGCCCCTTTGCTTTTAAACCGCCGGATGTGTTGATTGGAATTCTCCCGTCAATTCCGGTTTCGCCGTTTTCCGTAATTTTTCCTCCCTCGCCGAAATCGCAAAAGCCGAGTGCTTCAACTGCCATAATCTCTGCAATGCTGAAACAGTCATGAACTTCTGCAAAGTCAATATCTTCCTGCGTGATTCCTGCCTGTGCATAAGCGTTTCTCCCGGCAATTACCGCGGCATTTGTTCTTGACAAACTTTTCCTGTCATGCAGCGCAAGAGTATCTGTTGACAGTGCAGAGGCGCAAATCCACACGGGATTGTCTGTTAACTCCCTTGTTTTTTCTTCGCTTGCAAGTATAATAGTTGCGGCACCGTCTGTTATCGGTGAACAGTGCAACAATCGCAAAGGCATAGCAACCGGTGCGGAATTCATAACCTGTTCAAGCGTGACTTTAAACCGGAACTGTGCCGTCGGGTTTAAACTTGCGTTATAATGGCTTTTTACCGAAACTTCCGAAATCTGCTCAAGCGTTGTTCCGTACTCGTATATATGTCTTTGTGCCATCAGTGCATAAAGCGCAGGGAACGTCGCACCGTTAAATGCTTCCCATTCCTCGTCTCCTGCTCCTGCAAGAGAAACTGCTGCCTGGGGTGTTGGAACATCTGTCATCTTTTCGGCACCTCCCGCGACAACGATGTCGTTTCTTCCTGATTTTACAGATAAATACGCCTGCCTGAGTGCCAATCCACCGGAAGCGCACGCGGCTTCAACTCTTGTTGCCCCGATACCCACCAAGCCGACATAATCCGCGACAAGCGCCCCTATATGCTCCTGACCGATTAATGTTCCCGGGCTCATTGAGCCGACATAAATTTCATTTATATCTTTTCCTTCTATCCCGGCATCCATTATGGCTTTTGTTCCAGCCCCAATAACAAGATCCCTGTAACTCATGTCCCAGTGCTCGCCGAACTTTGTCATCCCGACGCCTATAATTCCAACTTTTTTTTCTGTCATTTTTAAAAAATTATTTAAATTATTAAATTATTTAAATTATTAAATTATTTAAAATTCATCTTCGGATTTCAGGATTTTAAGGTCCCTGCCGCTCACCGTAACGGGAATCGGGACAGCAGCTTCAATCAGTTCAATCGTTACCTCGTTTTTATTTTTATCAAATCTTACAACCCTCGCCTTTTCATTTTTAAAAGGACCGCTTATGATTTCAACAAGGTCGCCCTTGTCTATTTCCGTTGCTATGGGTGTCGGAAACATGGTTTTTTCCAGATCTTTAAGCGGAATTGTCCCGGCAGAGTTTATGTCCCCCTTAACCCTGAGAATTAATCCTCTTGTCTTTGGAACATTTCGTGCAAGTTCTTCAACTGCTCCGGGGTTGTCTGCTTCAACTAATATGTAACCTTTAAGTCCCGTTGTGTAGAAAATGCTGTACACAGGTTCCCTTTCATCATCATCCTGTTTTCCTATGTCTCTTGCCTGCTTGTACATGATTTCCGCAACTATTCTTTCCTGCCCGGTTGTTGTTTTTACTGCATAAATGTTTGGTTTTTCTGTTTCTTCAGCCATGTTAAAAATAATAATATTATAATATTAATTAATTAAATTAAAATTCAATAGAAAAATATTGTTAAAATTTTCCAATTATTTTGATGCCGGAAGTTACACCGTGATTTATACCAGAAACCTTTTGCACTCAAACACTCTCAATTCTCGGTGCAAGGAAATAAACGACCTTTCCCTCGCCAATCTCGTATCCAATCATAAGCGGGGCATCGGTTTTTAAATTTACCGAAACAACTGTTGTTGAATCAGCGGCTTTAAGTAAATTGTTCAGCATTTCAATGGAAAATACCGACCTTGACTCCTCCTTTACATCAAGCGATAAAATCATGTCCTCGGAAAATTCAATGTTTGCGCTTCCTATGTCACCTTCTGCCTTTATGCTGAAGCCGCCGTTCATTTTAAGGGCTGCGTGATTGCTCATCAGTTCCGCGTCCGATAATGTATCTTTTAATGTATTTGCACCTAATTTTACAACCGCACTAAATTCAATTTCGGGCTTTTTCGGCGGCTGCGAGGATGATTCAATAATCGGGATGTTAAAGGTTCTTGTTGTCTTCCCGCGGAATACTAATTTAAGCTGGCTGTTTAATGATAATTCAATTTTATCCTCC
Source organism: Candidatus Altarchaeales archaeon WOR_SM1_SCG (assembly GCA_001723845.1). Taxonomy (GTDB): domain Archaea; phylum Altiarchaeota; class Altiarchaeia; order IMC4; family WOR-SM1-SCG; genus WOR-SM1-SCG. Next base: position 6,874 of record MCBE01000266.1, on the reverse strand, counting down.
GGTTTTGCCCTCTTTGTAATTTTATTTAATTCGGAAAAATCAACGCCGATATTTGTCGCCCCGTCAAGCTTATATTTCTCATAAGCACTCTTCGGCATTTCAAAATCAACCATTGCAATCTGGCTCGGGTCCATTGCCCTGACTTTCAGACCTTCCTCCGTCAACTGTAGCGTGCCTTCATCAATAAGAACCGCGATTGCATCAATACTGTTTTTCCATACCTTCGTATCTTTAATTGTTGCTTCAAACATTTTCTTTTTTTGTATTTATTGATTAGAATTAATATTATTTATAAATTATAAATAAATTATAAATTAAAAGGATAAGAAATTAAATAGTTTTAAATGATTTAACAGAGAGTAAACCTTTGTTCATTACCATATCTTTTTCAGGTTCTTTATCCCAACAAGTTTATCATCATCTGTGCAGACACCGTCCGCATTATAAATAAAAGCCGTCAGTGCAATTATCTCATCATGAAGTTCATGTGTCTCCTTTAGTTTCACCATTTCATCAATGATTTTTATGGAAAATGGAACTATTTTTGTATTTTCCTGATCCTTAATATCATCCAGCACCTCTATAATCAGGTCGTGTTCATCTCTTTTTCTCAGTATCCATATAATTTCTGCAATAACTATTGCGGGAATTAAAATTTCAGCATTTCCTTCCCTGGCTTTATCATAGACATCTTTAACGCTCATTGGAGCGTCGCCATCCAGTATTCGTATTAATGCAACTGCATCAAGAACATATCGTTCACTCATTTTATTATTTTAGATTACCTTTTTTTATTGTATTGGAAAGTTCGTTCTTACTATATTCTCAACTTTGTTAAACTCGCCTTCGCTTCTTTTAGTTCCTTTTCTGTTATCGGTTCGTCTAAAACACCGTAGAGAGCGTCATAGGGGTTTTGGGATTCTTTTAATACAACCGTTACTTCTCCTTTTAGACCCAGCGACTCTAAATTTTCTTCCATTTCAATGAGATTGTTTTTAACCCTTCCGCTTAAAACCTTTCTTTTTGTTGTACTTAAAATCTCCACATAGTTCATTTTATCTTTTTTGTAAATCCGTACTTTAATTAAGCATTAATTTTTAATATTATTAAACTCAAAACACCGACCCCGCAAAAAACGCAAGCAACGCAATTACTATTCCCGCAACCATCATCTTCTGCGATTCCTTTGCAGGTTTTGTCAGAGAGTAAAGAAAAACAATGTCTGCAACCACAATTACAAACAGATAATACAATAAATTATTTATTAATTTAAAAATGTAGGGAACAAAACCGAGTAGCACTGCAAATACTAAAAAAATAACTGCAATATTTTTTGCCTTCTCTGTCGGAGTTTCCCGACGAGAAAGAGCGGGCTTCCAGCCCACTTATAATTTTTGTAAAATTTATTTGAATTAGAATTTAATCAATTATGCATAATATTTGGGAAAATGATGAAGCCCTCTGGACAATCTGGATTTGTAAATTAATAATTCAACTTTTATTTAATTAACTTTGAATTTTCATTATTAATTATCATTACAATGATGAAATTTTTACGATGAAAAATTTCATCCAAAATCGGGATATCCGACATTTTTGTCATGATATCACCCCCATTGGAACAAAAAGCGACATTTTTGTCGTATATTCCGTAGTTATACGACATCGTGTCGACTATTAAAAATTGAATATGGATAATGTTGTTTATATATATAAGGTAAAATGCCTTACGGACGATAAAAATAAATTATATCAGATAAAAGTTCAAGAAAGAATCGGAAATTCTGTTAGTGAAATTTGGTACCCTTTTGGCACCAAAAAAATGAGGGAAGATGCAATGAAAGAGATAATAAAACTCCTTATAAAGAAAAAGGACGATATGAAAAATAACCAGCAATGCTCTCTTTCTTGTTTTACGATTTCATATAATCCACCTTTTGAATACGATGCCATTGTATCGTTACTTGATAAGTCAAAAAAATCAAAGGGCTATGAACGCTATATCTCGCTAACACCAGAAGAAATCGAAGCATTTGAGACATTACTCTATAATAATCCATAAAGGGTCTGATTTTTCTCGGGCGGACTATAAACGTCTGAATATGGTCACATACTACCGTAAAGTATGCTTTTTCTTTACCTTAATTTTTAATTTTAGCCCTATAGACCCATAGAATAGTCTATGGGTCTAAAAATATTTGTTTATCGTTTCTTGTTTGTCGCTATTGTCGATATTTAAGCTGGCTCATCCCTGTTATTGCGATTTGATTTAAAGGGGGATTTGATCTATTTATTCTGATTTATCTACTATTATTGCTATTTAAGCTGGATGGGTTGCGATTTATTCTGGTTTGTCGCTGTTAATGCTATTTCATCATGACTCTTATTAAGATGTAATCTCTAATTAAATAACACACATCGTTATAAGAGATTATTTGCTGTATTAGATAGCTCCACGACGATCGCATAACAAAAGCATATACGCTACGGGCTTTCAGCCCTTGCCCTTCAGGACATTCGCTTATCGGCGAACGTCGTATATGCTTCCTCCGTTATACAAACCCGCAAAAAATTAAACCTAAATTTTTTACATCCGGCAAACGGACTTAAAATTTCAATAAAATTAACTCAAAACACCGACCCCGCAAAAAACGCAAGCAACGCAATTACTATTCCCGCGACCATCATCTTTTGCGATTCCTTCGGCTGCTTTGTCAGAGAGTAAAGAAAAACAATATCTGCAATTATAATTACAATCAGGTAATACAATAAATTATTTATTAATTTAAAAATGTAAGGTACAAAACCGAGTAGCACCGCAAATACTAAAAAAATAACTGCAACATTTTTTGCCTTGTCCGCGCCGATCTGGATTGGAAGTGTTTCTGCACCCGATTCTTCATCACCTTTAATATCTTCAATATCCTTTACAATTTCTCTTGAAAATGTCATGAGAAATGCACACACGCTCAATACAAAAATCGGTTTTGCCTCAACGATTTCCCCTGCCGCTGCAAGCCCGCCGAAGATAAAAACGGATGCTACAAGGTAACTTACTATGAAGTTTGAGACAAGAAGCATTTTTTTGGAGTACCTTGCATAAATCATTAAAATTATTACATTTACCCCCGCTATTGCAAAACAAATTAAATTTATATTATATGCAAGTGCAATCCCGACCAAAAACAATGTAAGCGAAAGCATCATCGCATCGCTTCTTTTAACCTTGCCAGATGGAATAGGACGGTCAGGGCGGTTGATTTTATCAATCACATAATCATAGTAGTCATTGAAAATGTTTCCCGCGGCAGTTATTATAAATGCTGCTGCTGCAGCAAAAAAGATTTTTTCAGATATTGAAATTTCACCCGAAACCATCGCAGCGGTTATAAATATTGCAAAAAATACAATCGCGCAATTTTTCAGCCGTATCAACTGCATGTATGCAAGTAAAATTTTTTCCGAATCTTTGAATTTTTTGATATTCATTCTTTTTGGTCTTATGTTAAATAAATTAAATAAATTAAATAAAAATTTAATATTAAAAAATACGGATTAAGTTTAATTAAAATGAAAATGAAATGTCCCATCAATAAGGAATGCAAAAAAGAGAATTATAATGCAAAATCGTGTCTTGTCGTATCTGAAGATGACGAATTAAACGAATTAATAAAAAATTTTTTTGAAGCAAAGGGCTACGGCGTCAGAATCAAAAAAGATGATTTTGAGAATGCCGGGGGGTTTTGTAAATTCTGCGAAAGCGCGCGATCAGCCGGCTTTGGTATTGTAACCGGAAATTCATTGTTTGAACTTGGTTTTTTATACGGTCTCGGAAAACCCCTTATTTTAAACAATACGCCCCCGTGGACAAGAGATACGGGCGAAATCAATAATGTTGTCTATCTTGAAAAAATAGATTCCGATGAGTTAAAAGCCGCGAGATTCGCGATAAACGAAACATTGAAAAAAGAGATGGCAGAAAGGTTTACAGACGAAAAGGCAAAGTCATATATTACGCAGGATGTAAGAGATAAAATTTTAAAATTAGCAGAAATTTTATTAGAGCATGATTTTACCCTGACAGTTATAAGAAAACACAAACCGGTTGAAGTTTCGGCTGAAGATAAATACCGGGTCTCTGAAATTGCAAATGAATTGGATAACCTGAAAATTGAGATGACAAACGAGTATTATTTAAATACGGGACGCTTTTTCTTTGAAATCAATGAAAATAAAAATGCGATTAAACAATTTGAAAAGGCATTAGAAATTGAGCCGGGAAATGTTGAAGCATTAGCGGATATTGCAACATCTTACTATTATTTGAAAAAATATGAAGAGGCGGTTGAATACTTCAAGAGTGCCTCGGAAATTGACCCGGAAAATGTTTACGCGCTGCATACGATGGGAATGAGTTATGCGCATCTTAAAAAATACGAGACCGCGGTTGAATACTTCAAGAAGGCATTAAAAGTCAAGCCGGGTTATGAAATATACAACGACCTGGGAATTGTTTATAATTATCTTGAGGACGATTCCGAGCGCTACGATAAAGCACTTAAATGCTTCAACGAATCATTGAAAATTAAAGATAATATTCGTGCATGGAGGAATATGGGGGCGACATACATTCACCTGGAAAAGTATGATTCTGCGATAGAATGCTTTAAAAATGCCCTGGGAATTGAGCCGGAAAATGCGGCAATAATGTCTGGCATCGGCGGAATTTACTTTCGCCTGAAGGATTATAATAATGCAATTAAATATTTCAAGAAAACAATAGATATTGAGCCGAATAACGCCGAAGCGCACCATTCCCTTGGACTTGTCTATACCAATTTAAAAAATTATAATGAGGCAATCGCCTGTTTTAAAAGAGCATCTGATATTAACCCGGAGTATGTTGATGCCTGGTGGGGATTGGGCGATGCATATATGCACTTGGGCGACCACGATCGGGCGCTTGAAAATTTTAGAAATATCGTTGAACTGGACAACGAATATGTTGATGCGTGGAACAGTATGGGGGCAGCGTACACAAAACTTGGAAAATACGAAAAAGCAGGAGAGCGATATGAAAAAGTCGTCCAGATTTTACCGGGTTATGTCGGCGGGAAATTGAATCTTGCTGAAAATTATATAATAATGGGAAAGTATGACAAAGCATTTCTACAGGCACAAGAAGCACTGAAAATTGCAAAGGAAAATAAAGATGACCGGTATATCTGCATGTCGTATTTCTTCGGGATCACCTCTCTTTTGTTCCAGCCGCAGAAAATCAGCGACGGGAAAGTTTTGATTAATGAATTTATAAAATATTTTTCGGAAATACCCCAGAATGTTGAATGGGATTTTTCAATTATCAAATCGGAAATCAAGAAAATCCACATCGGAGATAAATATAAAAATTTAATTTACGAACTTGTTGACCTGCTGCAGAACAAAATTTCCGTTGACGATTTTGTTGAGAAGGCGAAGGGGCTGGGTATTTGATGTAATTCAGGGAACCGGGTGATAAAAATTAAAATTTTTATTATTTAAAATTGAATAATTAAACGGATAAGATTTTATCCGGAAGAGAGATATTGGGAGTACTGCGTATATTCCATTGTTATATGAAATTGCTCCAACTTTGAAAATTGAAGAACCAAATAAACCAATAAAAACAAACCAGTTAATTATGTTCAACTCTTAATTGTAATGTAAAATGAGTAAGATAGAGGATAATACGATAAGGATACTATTAGTATTAGTGGGTTTATTATTGATTAGCATAGTGATTGTAGGTGGGTTTATGTTATTGCAGAGTAGTGAAGATGATACTTCTAAAAAAGATGATAACTTTAAAGAAATAATAAAACAGGGACAAATAGAAGAGTTGGGAGGACAACAAACAGAAAAGGAGATATCAGAATCAGAGAAGGAAACATATAAAGAAGAATCTGTTGAAGTTGAAGATAGTAAAAAAGTAAACGAAACCGAATCTGAAAAGGAAAAAATCGATGATGAAGAGAATTTTGAAGAAACTTCTCCTGTAATTTCTATATCACAGGAAAACAAGAGTAATGGGCGCAAAATAATGCTTTTAATCGATATTTCAGGAAGTTTCACAGAAAAAGGCGAAACAGTTTCAAAAATTGAAGATGTAAAAATAAAAGCAGTAAGTATTATTGAAGCAATTAACGAGGAAGACCGGTTAGGAGTTATTGCATTTGATGAGGACACATATATCGTTCAGCACATTACAGGGGGCGAATTTGGACATTACGGTAGAAACTTATCTAAAAAAGAATTAATAGATAAAATTTTAAGTATTTCTACAACACCAACGCAAGGAACAATGATGAGTAAACCGCTTAAAGAAGCGCAGATAGAACTTAGTACAGAAGGGGGATATGTGATATTGCTTTCCGATGGGCGTCTGAATTTTAATTGGGATGTAGAGAGAAGCAAGGATATAGCAAGGGAAATGGCAGAAGATAATATAATCATAATGACAGTCGGAATTGGTAAAAATATTGTGACTCCCTTTTTAAAAGAACTTTCAGAGATTACAAATGGAACATATTATGAGTCGGAGGAGCTTTCGGGCTTGGAATTAGATACCATTATCAAAAGAGAATAGTTTTAAAAGTCAAAAATTAATTATTTAAGAGGGTTTCGCAACTTCGCATAACAGACAGGTAAAAGGCAAATCAAAGATTTGCCCAAATTTTTGGCTACGCCAAAAACTTCTTTTACCTGCCATCCGTTGTGTGCCCAGCCAAGCTTACAAATGCTTGCGGGTGAAAGTCCCGTCATGGTAAAACAGAAAGCCATGTAGCATATACCCAATGCTGAAAGCGATTTTAGTATTGAAGCGGTATGTAAAAAC
>MCBE01000265.1 GCA_001723845.1 Candidatus Altarchaeales archaeon WOR_SM1_SCG | reverse complement strand
CAAAAAGCACCTGTTTTTCTTTTTTCAGGAGTTCGCCTGCTAAATATAAGGAAACGATGTCATGCACGAGGTCTGTCCCGCCCCCGGATTCAACGCAGTTTGCGGGACTATCGTGAAAATTTATAAACCAGAGCGGTGCAAAATCATTGTATTTGCTTGCAAAAAAAAGATGCGCGTTTGTTGTTTTAGAAATTGCGGCATAATCTGAAAAAATTTTTGATAAACTAATGTTTAATAATCTTTCAACATCCGCCTCAACTTTTATATTTCCCACTTCAACCTCTGGTTTATATTCATAAAAATTCAATATTATTGACCATGTAACAACTTCTTTTTGCAAATCCAAAAGCACATAATCTTTAATTATATTCCCGGTATCATCGTCCCCGCAAACAAGTTTCCCGTCTTCAAGGGCAAAAGAATTTGTTTTTTCAAAATCTTTTATAATATTTTCTATTGATTTATTTTCATGAGAAACGGGAATACAAACATCAATTTCATAATAAAACGAATGCTTAACCCGGACGATTAAATCTTTCTCCTGGAAATTAATTATAAATTTTCCGACATCCTGTGTTTTTTGCACCCTGGAATATAAATCCCCTGCATGTTTAAATGCTTCCTTGATATTGTAATTTTTAATGCCCTGCCATTTTACGCCTTCGCTTTCAAGTTTTTCCAGCCGGCTAATTAATTTATCCTTTAATTTTTTTTCCGATGCGAACAAAAATTGCCACCTGTGCCAGACATTATTTGTCATAAGTTATATTATGATTTATTTGAAAAATAATAAATAAAATAATTCAAAAGGAATCTAATAGTAAAGAATAGGCGAATAACTAAAGTTACTCGCGATATTTTTTATTGCTACAAATTCATATAGTTTATAGTACAATAAAAAATACAAAAATAAATTCATTAAGGGACCGTAGGGTAGCTTGGACCATCCTTCGGGATTAGGGATCCCGGAACCCGAGTTCGAATCTCGGCGGTCCCATTCACTTATTTTAAGCACACAGGTGCTTTCTAAAATAGAAAAATACGGGATAGGACTTATCATTTTGATTGATACAAATGCGACTTTTTTAAACAGAGCAATAGATATGAAAATCAGGAGAATAAAATATTTTTAACATAAATCTAAATTTTCTAAATTTAAAATATTTATCGTAGCGTAGCGGAGATATGCAGGTTCTCGCCGGGAATCTCCGGCACCGGGTTCAAATCCCGGCAGTCCCAAAATTGACCATTGAAATTACGGATTTACATTCATCACCAATCAACAGGCAAGGTACGGAATTAAGTATCAATCATATCTTCGTCAAAACCCATCCCGGAAAGTGCGGAAACAATCTTTTGCCGATGGTCGCCCTGCAGTTCAACCTTATCCTCTTTTACAGTTCCGCCACATGCAAGCCGCTGCTTCAAGTCCTTTGCTATGTTCTGTAAATTGGCATGCTCAAAACCATCAACAACAGTTACTGCTTTCCCGTACTTTCTCCTGTCAATTCTTACTTTTATTTTTTGGCTCCGCTTGGACATGTCTTCGCAGACACATAACTCCTCCGGAAGGCCGCATTTTGGACAAATCATGTCTTTCTCTCTCTTTTTATTGTTAATATACGCGCAATTGTTTTTCTTATTTCTCTTGTTTTTCCCAGGTCTTCAGGAACACCTCCTGACTCAATAACACCTCTTATTTTCATTAAATCGCTTTGCAATTCTTTCAGGTGTTCATTTATTTCCTCATTATCCATTTCACGGATTTCACTTGCACGAAGTATTGACATTTTATATAATAAATTTAGTAATAAAAATAAAAAAATAAAAAAATTATTCCTCCCCGTTTATGATAAGTTTCCCGAATTTTCCCGCACCAAGCTGCTTTTCTCCGCGAAACTCGCCCACCCAGCCGTTTTCAATCGTTATCTTGCTCCCGGGTGAAACCCTATCTATATCCTCGTTCCAGAGGGTAAGTTTTATTTCTCCGGTCTCATCTTTTGCCGTTGCATTTGCAACCCTTCCCGTGCCCCTGAAATTTGTAAATTCTCTTTCAGGTTCAACCTCTACAACCTCAACTGTTATTGTGTCAACAGCGGATTTTGCTTTTAAATCAGATACATACATTTTTAATTGTTTATTAATTATTTAATTGCTTTTTTAAATTAATGATATAAATTAGATTAGGAGTATAAAAAATTACTGTTCAATTTTAAGTTCGTCCTTAATTTTTTTAATCTTCGGGGTTTCTTTTTCTTTTTCCAGGACTTCAAGGAATGCCTTTGGTGTTAACTTACTTGATTCGCCAACAGCGTTTATTATTTCCCGTTTATTCATTCCAGAAGTCACAACAACTCTTGCTTTTTTTGCAATTTTTGAAAGTACCGGGATGGTTAAATCTTCCAATAATTTTTTATCAAATTCCGGCTCTTTTACTTTTACTTCTTCTTTCTTTACTTTTACTTCTTCTCGTTCTTTCTTTCTTTTCCCTGGTTTTGGTTTCGCTTTCTTCCCGGGTTTTTCTTCTATTACCTCTTCCCCTTCAATCTTTTTAACAGCCGGCTTAATTTTCTCAATTACCGGTGTTTTTTGAATAACACTTATCTGGTCGGGGAATATAACATCAGCATGGACTATTTTTACGGTAACGCCGATAACTCCTGCTTTAAGATACGCCTGCGTGGAACCGACGCTTACAAGTTTTGCAGAATCGCCGGCTTTTTTCATATAGCCGTCCGAGTACTTTTCAACGCGACTCCTCCCCCCTTTACCCATTAATTTGCCGGCGAGTACAACTTCACATCCCCGTGCCCCGGACATCATTACGCCGCGAAGTGCGCCATAAGCAACTTTTCTTCTGTTCATCCCCCGCTCCAGTGCCATTGCAATTCTCCTTGCAACAAGATGGGAGTCAAGCCGGGAATTCTGAACTCTCTGGACATCAATCGCGGGACTTTCAAGTCCGAATTTATATTTTAATATATTTGTTAATTTTTCAATTCTTGAACCGCGCTTGCCGATAACCAACGGCGGTTTTTCAACATAAAGCGTAATCTGCGTTGAAAGCGGCGTTTTTTGTATGTCTATACTGCTGTAGCCGATTCTGTCCAGTTCGTTTCTTAAAAAACTTTCAATTTTTGACCTGATTTTACCCTCCTGGATAAAATGTTTCTCCATTGCCATCTTTATTCAACTTCCTCCGCAATAATTTGAATATTTACAAATTGCGTGACCCATCGCTTCCACCTGCCTTTCGGGGCTATCTTTTTCATTGACCTGCCTTTATGGGCTGCCGCATGAATTATTTTTAAATTTTCAGTATCCAGCCCCTTGAATTCCGCATTTGCCGTGAGATTTCTTAATATTTTTAAAAATTCATAAGCAGATTTCTGCGGGTACTTCCCGATTTTAAATTCTTCCGAACCTGCCCTGTGACCGATTCCTTTATTAAATCTCTTGAAAGGGATTGATTTTTCAAGAGCAATAACCGCTTCAAGCATTGAAATTGCATCATTTAGTTTCATGCCTGCTAACTTATCGCAAATTACAATCGCGTGTTTGGGGGAAATGTTTATGTCGGTTCCCATTGCTTTTGCAACATTACTTTCGTCTTCTATTTTTTTTGAATATTTTAATTCCATATTTTTTAATTTTTTAATTTTTATTAATTGAATAAATTAGATCACTATACCTTTTAAATATAAACCCAATATCGCTAAAAATGTCACGATTTGCAATGCCCAGAGCATGGTAAATCTCTTTTCCAGCGAATTGAATTTTTCATTTATTTCCACCCTTAAGGCGTTAATTTCCTGTTTTAATTCCACTTTCGTTGCATCAATCTTTGTATCTGTTACTGCAACATCCTTTTCTATTTTATAATAACTCCCTTTCAATTCATCAATATCCACCACAGTTTCCCTGTGCTCTAATTTATCTACCCTGCTCAATAAGTCCTTGAATTGATCAATTGTAATGCTGGCATTTGACATATTTTACGCGTGTGATAAAATTTTATTATTTTATATTTTATTCTTTAAATTTATTGAATTATATTCTATCTCTTTTTTCTGCCCGTTCTTTTAGGTGAAATATGCCCCACCTTTCTTCCAGGGGGCGTGTTTCTTGCCACGCATGAAGGTCTCCCGATATGCGGTTGTCTCCCGCCGCCGTGAGGGTGGTCAATTGCATTCATGTGAATCCCGGAAACCCTCGGGTAAAGCTTCCCCCGTGCTTTTTTTGCATGATACATCTGACCTGCCTTTGCCATCGGTTTTTCTTTCCTCCCGCCGGATGCGACTTTCCCGATTGTCGCGTTTGAATTTTCATTAACCATAATATGTCTTTTTGACGGCAGCTGTACATAAACAAGCCCTTTTTCTTTATCATGCGAGATAATTGATGCGGAAGTCCCGGAAGCGCGAACCAACTTTCCCCCGTCCCCGGGACGCAGTTCAATATTGCAGATTTCCGTGCCTTCGGGAATTTTAATTAACGGCATTACGCAGCCGGGAGTTGCGCGAGCATTTTTGCCAATTTCAACCCACTGCCCGACCTTAATGCCTTCGGGTGCAATCATTAAAATTTCTTTGAAATTTTCAAGCAGTACCCTTGCAAGCGGTGCGCTTCTTCCGGGATCATGGATTAGAGCAATTACCTGTCCTCCTCCCTCGTATCCCGGGTACTTTGCACTGCTCTTAAACCTGTGCCCCGGTGATTTATATCGCGAATTTGCGCTTCCTCTTCTCTGCGTTATCAGTCGTTTTCCCATTCTTAAATTTTATTGAATTTTTATTTTATTGAATTATTTAATTATATTATTTATTATCATTAAATTTTATTTCTCATTTAAAGCACACCGAAGTGCGATGCAACATCATCTGCTGAAAATTCGGATTTCAATTTTATGTGGGCTTTCTTATTACCCTGGAATGTGTTTATTACATTCACGCTCGTAACCTTTACATTATAGAGTTTTTCAACAGCACCCCTTATATCTTTCTTACCCGCCTGCGCATTCACTATGAAAGTTAATTTATTATCCTTTTCACGAAGCATTGTTGCCTTTTCGCCCATCAGCGGGTAAAGTAAAATCTTATGAGGGTCGGATTCTTTTGATTCCTGCATTTTTAATGTGATTTTGTTATGGTTTTATTGTAATTTTGTTGTAATTTTTATTATCATATAATTTTATTTAAATTCACGAGTGCTGATTTTGTCCATAAGGTAATCCTTCCCGCATGCGTGCCCGGTGCAAATAATTCAACATCCAGTTCGTTTAACTGTGCAACATCTATTCCGGGAATGTTTTGCGCTCCCGCCCTTACGCCTTTATCTTCATTTATGACGATAAGAACGCTCGTTTTTCTCCGGTACTTTCTCCCGCGCATCGTCCCTTTTCCCGCGCGAATCTTTTTATGCCCCGCGCGCTCAAGGTCATTTTTCAGCCCGACTGCATCAAGAACGCGAGCGACTTCATCTGTTTTTTTCAGTGACTCAAAACTGTCCTCAATAATCAGGGGAATTGAATTTTCATTTAAATTAACTTTATGCCCTCTCTCTTTCACAAGTTCCGGATTTGATGCCGCAGAAATTGCCGACCTTAATGCAAATAAATATTCCTTTCTATTTATTTTTTTACTCCAGTCCTTCTTTTTTGACGGATGCGCCCTTCTTCCGCCGACTGACTGCGGAATTCTCCTTGTTTTTCCAAGTCCCCCGCCGCCTGGCTTTTCTTTTGGAAGCCGGGCTTGCTCCCGATTTATTGTCATCCTGTATGAGTGCCTTCTTGAGCCAAAGTACTCTGCTGATGTCCTCAGCCCGGCAAGCGGGTCAGTCCCGTAAACCTGCCTCCTGTTTGCCTGCATCGCAACAACCGCTCTCTGGATTAAATCCGGGCGGTATTGTGTTTTGAAGACATCCGGTAATTGAATTTCTCCTACAACCTTACCTGCTAATGAATAAATGTTTGTCATTGTGTTTATCAGTGATTTGTTTTAGTAATTAGATTCTTAAAATTAAAAACAAGAGGTTAAAAAAATCAATAATAGTAAATCAAAGAAAGAAAAACAACAATGTCATAGCCCGAATGAGTGATTATGCATGTCGTTGTGTTTGTCTTTTCTTTAAGATAACCCAGGAGGACTCCGATTATAAACAATTCTATAAGCACCCAGAACGCGGGATACTGGACATGGACAACTGCAAAAAGAAACGCCGTTGTGGGTATCCCGAATCTCGGCTGGATTGCCCCCCTGAATAAAATTTCCTCGGAAATTCCCGCGCCAAGCCCGGCAATAAGTGCTAAAAGCAGTGTCGGCTCACCTAATAATAATTCCATTATTTTTTCAATGTCTGCCGCTGAACCCGGATAAAATTGAGACATTATAAATTCATAAGAAATTACAAACGCGAGAAATACGGGAATTAAAATAATACCGATTATTAACTGTTTTGCCGTCGGAATCGTCAGATTTAACCGTTTTATGCACTCATCCGGAGTTCGTCTTATAAAAATCCCGATGCCCGCAAGAGCAATAACGATAAAAAATGCATCCTGTGCCAGAATACCTGCTTCATTAATTTGAAATTCCCCTCCCGACTCTTCAAGCAGCGATACCATGTCTGTTGAAAACATGATTGTAAGAGATGACCCGATTACAATAAATGCAAAAACAAGACCTGCCGCATGAACCACTGATCCAGGGTTTATGGGAATGAATTTTGCAATAATTTTTCTTAAATTTTTAAACAATAAAAATATACTGAACGCACCTGTAAAAAGAATGCCTGCACCCATAATAAAATTCGGTTTAAATTCGTTCGGGTAAGGCATATCAATCATTGATGCGAGCATTATTAATGCCCCTGTCGCAATAAAAAAGCAGCACAGGAAAGCAAGTAAAATGTATGTTATTTCTCTTTCTTTTTTTGAATTTTCGCCTAAATTTGCCATAATTACTACTGCTATACTTACCCCTATAATTAAAAATGTAATAATTGTTTCTATCATTTTTGTTTAATTTTTGCGTACAAATTACATATATGAATTAATTTTTAAATTTATTTTTTTATTTTACAATTTAAAATTTGGTATTTAACAATTCCTCAGCCATAATAATTGAACTTAAATTTTATTGAAAATTAATGAAATCAAAAATTTTAAATGAGATTTGCAGAAAAAACTTTATCGGTACAGGGAGGTCATATTCAATTAGAGGATGTAAGCCACACCCTTTTCCGGGATGGAATCAATATACACATCAGCAGGGTCTTCACCCCTGCTCCTGATTTTCTTTAATAAATCATCTAATTTTGTTGTTACTACTATGATCTTTTGGTTCTTTACAGCAATCACTTTACCTGCATATTTTTTTTGAAACTCGTTGAAGCGATCACAAAACCAATCTCCATCTTTTTCAAATCTTTCCATAGAAAGTTTAATTTCTGTAGTTGATACCTGTTTCATTTTCGTGAGGGTTATAATTATTATTAAATTTTTTAAATAAATAAAACGGAACAATCATTTCAAATCTCAATCACATCCAAATCCCCCGGGACAAACACCCCTTCAATCCCTTCCATTTCCGAAACACAAACTTTTTCTTTTCTTTGGATGTGAACAAGCGCAAGTTTCTTTGCTCTTGCCTTGCGAGACAGTTCAACGGCACATTTTACCGATGAATGTCCTTTAATATTTTCACCGTATGCTTCGGCAATAATTAAATCCGAATTTCCTGCAAGATTTACAACTTCTCCCGTAACTGCGCCGTCTCCCGTGTATGTTACTTTCTTACCTTCCCTGTCGGTTATTGAAACAGCAAAAGCCGGAATTGAGTGTTCCGTCTCTGCAAACTCAAAAACATAATTGTCAAACTCAAATTTTTGAAATTTTTCATTAATTTTTGAAATTTCATTGAAATTGATTTTAAAATTGAAATCACCGGGTGTTTTCCGGTATGCTAAAAAAAGCAGTTTTTCAACATAATCCGGAGTCCCCGGACCGCCTAAAATTTCAAGAACCTCTTTTCTTTTCTCCTCTTCACCTGCACAGAGAAATGCGGGCAGCCCGAAAATGTGGTCCGCGTGGAAGTGCGAAAGAAAGATTAATTTAACCTTCGGGAGCGAAAATTTTAATTTCATTAACTGCTGCAAGGTCTGCATCCCGCAGTCAAGAAGTATTTTATCATCTGCAAGGATGCTTGTGTTTGCTTTTCTGCCGAATGCTTCACCCGTCCCTATGAATGTAATTTTCATTATTATTTTTGTTAAAAATTAAAATCCAATCAATAAAATTCTTAACACGGTTCCGACAATTAAGACGGTTGCAATCATAATCATAACGGAAAGTGCCATGTCCCTTGCTCCCAGTTCTTTAAAAAGTGTCGTAAAGGTTGCGGCACACGGGAAATAAATAATCAAAATTACTGAAGCTATTACAAGCTGCATTACACTCATTTCACCCGAAGCTACAAGAGGAACAAGCATTCCCACGGCAAGGTCTTTTCGCAAAAAGCCGACGATTAACGCTCCAACTGCTGCTGACGGAAGACCGAATAAACCGACAATAACAGGAGATGATAAATTCCCGATAAATTTTAATATCCCGAAAATTTCTAAAATATTAACAAGCAAAATCCCGAAAAAAAGCCATGGAACAGCTTCTGTTAAAAACCACCTGGTGCGCATCCATAATTTTTTGAATAGCGAGTTTAACGAAGGTCTCCTGTAGGGGGGAATTTCAAGCAGTATCTCCGGGGATTCGCCTTTAACAAAAATATTCATTATACTTCCCACAATTATATAAATCATAAATAAAATTCCGAAAACAAAATAAATATAATTAAAATTACTTATACCGAATAACCCGATGAGCATCGCTGTTTGCGCCATGCAGGGAACGGCAATTGCAAGAAGGGTTGCGGCAATAAATTTCTGCTTTCTTGTCTCCATTGTCCTGATTCCAAGGGCTCCCGGAACATTGCAGCCCAGCCCTAAGAGCGTGGGAACTATTCCGTAGCCGTGCATTCCAAGCCGGTGAAAAATTGAATCAACAATTATGCTGAGCCGCGGCAGGTAACCGGAATCCTCAAGCAGCGACAGTGTAAAATAAAACGCGATAATGTAGGGCAGTACCGCTCCAAACGGGACAAAGACACCCGTCGTCAGAACGCCCATTGATTCCATGAATTCAATTTTTCCTTCAATTAACTGCCCGATAAGAATGTCACGAGCATACCCGGGACCTAAAAAATTACTTAAAAATTCCATTAAAGGCAGGTAAAATTTTTCAAAGAACGGTTCCGTGACATATCCGATTAATGTTTCCCCGATAAAGCGAACGACTGTAAATGTTAAAAATAAAATTAAAATTGCGAGCGGAATTCCTGTTAAGGGAGCAACTGTTAAATCCTGTATTTTTTCAATAATCGTGTGATGCCGATGCGTTATTGTCTGTACTTCCAGAATTATTGTTCCAACATCTTTCCATCGCTCGGATTTTGTATGCTCGTGGATTTTTGGATTCTGCGCTTCTTTTATTTGCTCAACCAGGTTCTTTATACCAAAACCGCTTAAACCGGATGTCTTTACAACAGGAACGCCCAAGAATTCCTGAAGTTTTTTTACATCAATTTCAATGCCCCTGTGTTTTGTATCATCCCATATATTTAAAGCAACAATCATCGGCTTTCCTGTTTCAAGAAGTTCCAGCGTCAGGTAAAGGTTTCTCTCAAGGTTTGTCGCATCAATTACATTTATTATTAAATCATCCTTTCCCATCTCAGAAATCATCTCGTTTGCGACTTCTTCCGCCCTGCACGACGGCTCAAGCGAGTAAGTGCCGGGAACATCAATTAATTCATAAATTTTATCTTCAATTTTAATGCTGCCTTTTGTAAAATCAACTGTTGTTCCCGGGTAATTTGAAATAATTACATCAATTCCCGTGAGGCGGTTAAATATTACGGATTTTCCGACATTCGGGTTTCCGACGAGGAGGACTTTCATTTTTTTGATTTTTTAAATAATTTATAATTTAAATAATTTATAAATTTAATCTTCATACTAATTCAATAACCGAAATTTCCGGGCGGGATAAAAATCTTATTCTCGGATTTCCTCCAACGCCCCTTGTTATGTAAATTTCATATTCATTTATCTCGCATAGTCCCTCTGAGCAAACTCTTCCCGCCTTTGATGGCATAACAACAGGACCGATAAACGGGAACTTTACCTGCCCGCCGTGAGTATGCCCGGAAATTATCAAATCGGGATGCTTATCTCCCATCGCATAAACTATGTCCGGGTTGTGTGAGATTAAAACCTCAGGTATTATTTTCCCTGTTTTATTTTCTCCCGCACCATCAATGGTGAATGCCTCATCCATATCATACTGCCCCGACCACAGGGAGTCAATGCCGACAATCCTTATTCTCCCGCCGCATACAAGGCGGTTTTCATTTCTCATGACATCAATTCCGAAATTCTCCATATATTTCTCAACCTCGTCAGCGATTTCCTTATGATGCCATCCCCTGCCATAATCATGATTGCCGAGAACAGCATAAACTTCTTTGTGTTCAATATTCTTTAGCGGCGCTAAAAATTTCAACTCGCTGGATTTATAATCAATCATATCGCCGCCAATTATTACTGCATCAATTTCCTCTGCTCCGGATATTTTGTTTATTTCTTCTACAACCCCTCCGAGAAATTTCTCATGTCCGTTGCCTGCTGCATGAAGATCGGCGATAACGAGCAACTTACATCCGGGAAATTCCGCACCCGGATTGGAAGAAACTTTTATTTCCGTATGCGTTGTTTCAACCCGGTTCGGTTCTATGCTGAATGTATAAATCAACAGGAAGATACCTGTCAAAATAATCACCCCGATTATTGCTGCTGCTTTTTTTGATTTGATGCTGTTTATTACTTTCACTTTTAATTTTTTGATGTTTATTGCTTTCTACTAAATAAATTTGAATGGATTGCCGTAAAGCATATAAGCCGCCCAGTCACGACTTTTGTTCCCGAATTTTTCATAAATTTTCTCTCTTGCATATTTTAAAGATTCTGCAACATTCTTACCCTCTAAGAGAGAATCATAAAAATAATTTGAAAATTCTTTACCATATTCTGTGTAAGTGCTCCAACCCGTAACAATGAGAGTTGATGCTTTTGCAGTGAAAAAGGATGTTACAAGACCCATCTGCTCGTCACCCATAGTTCCTATATTGTCAGTTCCTATTCTTCCGGTTTTGCATCCTCTGAGCAGAATTATCGGGTGATTTTTAAATTCAATTTTTTCAGATAAAATATCCTTGGCAGAGATAAAGTGATCCTTGTATAACTCAATACCACTGCTTTCAAGCGGATTTTCAGGACTGAAACTCCCGTGACAGTGAAAATGGACTAAAGAAGCATCATGCAGGTCTTTTTTGATGTTATCCCATGTTGCCTGTTCTTTTGAAAAATATTTCACTTCATAATCTTTGAGTTTATTTTTAACTGCATTACATTCATCTTCTAAAATTCCAGTGTATGTTTTTAAGCCGTTTTCTTTTTTGTAGAGATTAAATGCAATTAGTGCATTTTTGAACGGATGATGCGAATAGTTCAGGTTTGAGGTAACCAAATCAAGATTATAGTTTCTTATGAGGTTATATCTCAATCCAAGAGGTTTTTCATTTATCACCGCAGCTTCCCATGAAATATCATGAAGCCACCTGTGCGGCAGCACAATCAGGTAATCTGTTTTAATGCTGTCAAGACCGGTTCTGAGTTTTTCAGGCACGATGTAACTAATAACTTCATTAAGAGCGGCATGAAATGTGCCTACCTTACTCATCATTGACCTTACTTCACCCCTGCCGTACTTCCCGATAAGTTTGTTTAAGAACGGATCGCTTTTATTTTCAATTATTTCATTTAATTCTTCACTGCTTTCCCTGTCAAGTTTATTAAAAAGATATGCGGATACTGTAAAATATTCTCCAATGAGTTCTTCTAAAACATCAGGATCAATTTTTTGCTCATATAGTT
Source organism: Candidatus Altarchaeales archaeon WOR_SM1_SCG (assembly GCA_001723845.1). Classification (GTDB taxonomy): domain Archaea; phylum Altiarchaeota; class Altiarchaeia; order IMC4; family WOR-SM1-SCG; genus WOR-SM1-SCG. Next base: position 870 of record MCBE01000265.1, on the reverse strand, counting down.
TAATCTTGTTTTCGGTTAAGAGAAGGTAGATTATCCTGTCGCTTTGTTGATACATTTCAATGACTGTGCATTTGGGTTTATTTTTAATTACTTCCCGGAATCTTTCAACGGCGTCAAATTTGATGTTTTCCGGTTTTTCAGGAATCGTCTCTTTTAAATTTAATTTCTTTACCAATTCCCTTGATTTTGTTTTTTCAATGATTTCAAAGGCATTTTTTAAATGCTCTTCCTTTTCTGTTGTTTCATAAAGTTTTAAAGCCACATCCACACCCAAATCATAAACATCAAATTTAGTTTTAAAGAATGATTTGCCTAATTCCTCTGTGATATCACTTTCTCTTACCAACTCAATGAACTTTATTGCTCTTTCCACATAATTCCAAGATTTGTTGTAATCTATGTAATCATGAGTGTTGTAATAAATATACCCTAAATTTCCACATATCATAGACTCTCCTGCTTTATCACCAACATCTTTAAAGATTTTTAAAGATTTCTCATGATATTCAATTGCTTTATTGAAATCGCCTAAACTATGATAAACGATACCTAAATTTATATAACATTTAGCTTCTCCGGCTTTATCACCAATATCCTTATCAATTTCAAGAGATTTCTCATGAGATTCAATCGCTTTATTGAAATCCCTTAAACTATGATAAGCAAGACCTGAATTTCCATAACTTTTAGCTTCTCCGGCTTTATCACCAATATCTTTCATAATCTTTAAAGATTCATTATGATGTATCCTCTCAAAATATCACAGACATCAAACACTCCCCACATTTAACCATTAAAATCAACCCCAATTAAATATCTCCCAACTTCCTAACTTTTTAATTCGTTTCACGGCGAACCCTTACCTGTTTA
>MCBE01000264.1 GCA_001723845.1 Candidatus Altarchaeales archaeon WOR_SM1_SCG | reverse complement strand
GTAAAACCCCTCCCGTCTTGCGTTCTTCGCGGCAATTTTGTGAATCCATCATCTTTCAAAATCCGATCAATCGTGTTGATGCTGACTTTGAGGTTTTCTTCGCAGAGTTTATCATATATGTCATATACTGAAAGGTTCTTTTTTCTCCATGAGATTATCTTCCCAGTTACTTTTTCAGGTGTTCGCCGACCTTTTGGCCCATTCTTTTTTTCAGGGAAGAATTGCAGTTTTCCTTGTTTGAAATCTGAAACAATACCTTTGAATGTTGGGATAGCATAACCAAAACGCTTTGCGATTTTCTTCTGCGTGGCTCCTTCTTCCAGATAATATGCCCTGAGGGCATCATACTTTTTTTGATCAGGGGTGTTCGGTTCCAGAAAATATTGTTGTGGGTCCATTTTTGGTGTGTAAGTGAGTTAATAGTATATAGAATTATGATACATACTATAAAAATGGATCGGTGCTAAATTCTGTGGATGTTAGAAAAAACAGATAGATATAGCACCCTCAATAATGTGTTTTCTATGAAACCATGTAACTATAGCTCGGATTTTTGAAAATTTTAGGTGTCATGTAGGTCATACTCTGAAGAGATAACAAAATAATAACATATGTCCGCAGGTTAGTGATTTTGAGATTTTTCAGATGAAAAACTTGCAGAGAAGGTAGGGTTAATTATGATAGATAATGCCTCTGTGAAAATCCCTGTTAAACCATCCTTGATGACACTTTTAAGTCCGTTTTCAACTTCTTCTTCTGTTAAGGTCTCTTTAACCGGGAATTTCATTTTAAATATATCAAAAACCGTAATTTAGCAATAATCTTTAAAAATTTAATTTTCTCTTTCTTCTAACCCATTTATCTATCTCAACAACAACTATGACAGTTGCTGACACCGCCAATATTTTTACCCATTCAATTGCCGTAAGCGCCTCTGTTCTGAATATCCACTGGAATGCAGGCACATAAATGACTGCGAGTTGGGCAAAAAATGCAGCTATCATGCTGTAGAAGAGAAATGGATTGCTTGTAGGACTTATCGAGAAAACGGATTGTTTCTCTGAGCGGCTGTTCCACGCCTGGAAGAACTGGAAAAAAACCATGGTGGTGACTGCAACCGTTCTTGCCTGTTCAATGGATGCCCCGCCATTTAATGCACTGGTAAAGTTATAAACTACGCCTAAAGAGATCAGCAGCCCCACAATTATTGTTCTCTCTATTAAAACTCGCGACATTATTCTCTCTTTTGGATTTCTGGGCGGTCTGTTAATTACATCCTTTTCCTTGGGTTCAAACGCAAGAGCAACATCCTGCAAGCCGTTAGTAACAAGATTTATCCAGAGAAGTTGAGCCGCTACATACGGTATCGGCAGCCCCATAACGAGAGTCATTATGATAGATAATATGGCGGCGATGCCCGTTGGTATAAGAAAGAAAGTAACCTTCCTGATATTATCATATATCACCCTCCCCTCTTCAACCGCTGCGAAAATAGTTGCAAAATTATCGTCCGTGAGGATCATATCAGAGGTCTCCTTTGCCACATCGGTGCCTGTCCTGCCCATGGCAATACCAATGTGTGCGGCTTTAAGAGCCGGAGCATCATTAACGCCATCCCCTGTGACAGCAACAATCTCCCCGTGTTTCATCAGATTCTGAACTATCCTTAACTTATGCTGCGGGGAAACCCTTGCATATACTGACACTTCCTTTACGCTATCAAATAGTTCTTCATCACTCATTGCCTCAAGTTCCTTACCCCTGAGCACTTTGGGATCATCACCGCCGATTCCTATTTTTTTTGCTATCGCAACTGCTGTTGCGGCATGGTCGCCCGTTATCATAATGACCCTGATACCTGCCCGTTTGCATCCTTCAACCGCCTTTATAGCCTCAGTCCTTGGCGGGTCTATCATGCCCTGCAGCCCGGCGTAGATTATTCCCGATTCCACATCCTTGTGGGTAATTTCTTCCATCTCAATAGGGACTTCTTTATAACCCATGGCAAGAACTCTCAAACCTTCTTTTGCATAAGTATCGGCTGCCTGTATAACCTCTTTCTTTTTTAACTCCGCATCAATCAGACAGTCGGCGCACATATCAAGCACTCTCTCAGGAGAGCCTTTAACAAAAATAAACTTTTTATCTTTGTGTTTATGAAGAGTTGCCATGTAACCTCTCTCAGATTCGAAAGGTAAAATTGATAACTGCAAATAATCTTTCCTTTCCTCAACAGGGTTGAGACCTGCCTTCATAGCAGCAACAATAAGGGCTCCTTCTGTTGGATCCCCTTCAACCTTATAAAATCCGTTCTCCTCATAGACATCGGATTCATTACAGAGAAGCCCTATCCTTAAGACCTGCCGGAGATTTTCCAATTCCATTGGTCTGATCGGCAATTTCTCATGGAGCAGTTCTCCTTTCGGTTCATATCCGCTTCCTGTAACTTCATAAGTGTGCTGCCCGTCATAAATAAGCCGGACAGTCATCTCATTTTTGGTCAGGGTTCCTGTTTTATCGGAACATATAACTGTTGTACTGCCAAGAGTTTCTACGGCAGGTAATTTTCTTATGATGGCGTTTCTCCTTGCCATTCTCCCGACGCCTATTGCCATCGCCACCGTCACAACTATGGGAAGCCCTTCGGGTATGGTTGCAACCGCGGCGGCAACAGCAGTCATAAACATTTCTTTTACGCTTTCCCCCATCATTATACCCATCAAAAAAAGCAGTGAAGACGCTGCGAGAACAATTATCCCTATCGTCTTTGCAAAATTATCAAACTTTTCCTGGAGTGGTGTTTTTACAAAACCTATCTCTTTAACTTCCCTGGCAATTTTACCAAGCACGGTTTTTGACCCTGTTTCTACAACAATGCCCCGTCCCCTGCCGCTTAAAACAATCGTTCCCATAAAAACCATATTCTTCTGGTCGCCGGGGGTTAAGTTATCCTGTTTTATAAGAGGTGTGCTTTTTTCTGCAGGAATTGATTCACCGGTAAGCATTGCCTCCTCAATCTTTAATTCAACTGTCCTGAACAATCTGATGTCTGCCGGCACTACGGATCCCGATGTAAGTAAAACAATATCGCCCGGAACAAGTTCTTCACTGTTTATCTCTTCCTCCCGGTCGTTTCTTATAACCCTTGCCTTTGGCACGAGCATTTTACGGAGCGCTCTTGCACTTTCCTCTGCCTTGAACTCCTGAACATAACCGATAATCGCATTAATAATCACAACAGCAAGGATCACACCCATATCTATATACTCCTGCAGAATGAAGGTTACTACCGCAGCAATAATAAGAATATAAATTAACGGGTTCTTGAATTGATTAAGAAGTATATGAATTTTACTTATATCCACTCCCTTAGCAAGTTTATTCAGCCCATAATGTATAAGACGATCTTCTGCTTCCCTGTCAGTCAATCCTTTCTCTGATGTTTTAAGGTTCTTAAATATTTCACTTACATCAAGTTGATACCAGCTCATTTTTCACTTACTAATTTATAAATATCAATTAAAATTTCCGGTCAATCACAACTTTACCTTCTTTGCCAATATCCTTTAATTCAATTTTAATCCTGTTATCGGATAAATCAATTATGTTATAGCAATTTAGGTAATCTGCCTTTAGCTTATCGCTTGATGCCGATCCTGCGGTGGAGAATATGGTAATTCCCGATGAGGACTCCATTATCCAATTATTAGGAACATGCTTATGTCCGTTCAAAACAAGATTCACGCCGGCATCATAAATCAATTTTAAAACATCTCCTGCGTCATATAATTCATTTCTTTCCCTTCCAGTCAGTGGAATCGGGATGAGATGATGATGCAGTGCAATAATCTTGTATCCTGCACCTGCGTTCTCTAACTTTTCCTTTAACCACCGCTGCCCTTCCCTGCCAATCTGTCCAGTATCCAGGTCCGGCTCACTGCTGTCGCAGCAGAGTATCTGGATGTCATCAATAAGCCGCTCTGAGTACCTGCTTCCGAAAAGACGCTCAAATGTTAGATAACCGACATTTCTTGTATCGTGGTTCCCGGGAATAATTAACCTTTCCGTGTCAATTTCTTTCAATTTTTCAAACACATCTTCAATTTCCTTTTTCAAACCGTTCATACTCAAATCACCGGTTACTATGGTTATGTCCGGGTTAAGAGCATTTACTTCATCAATACATTGAGAAAGCATATCGGCGTTAAATCCCTGTTGTCCGTAATGTATGTCCGATATGTGTGCTATTTTCATTTTAATTTAATTTCTATTTTTGAAAAATAATTAGATTTTATATATTTAATATGTGTTATTTCCTTCAAATTTTTTCAGGTGTTTAGTCACCAATTTTTGTTTTATTACTGCCATTTTTTCGGATTGTAATTTTATTTAAAAATTTTCACGAATTACCTGTTTATATATTTACTTTAAAAATTAATATTCTAATAATAAACATATTCTAATAATAAACTTTTCAAATAATAATAATAATAATAATAATAATAAATAAAAACTTAAAAATGGATAAAAAACTTTTAGTCGGAATTGGAATTTTAGTAATAATCGGAATTATGTTAATAAGCGGTTGCATTGGAGAGAACGAGGAATACAAACCTGCGCCGCAAGAAATTACTTGTGAGGAACCGGTCAAGAAAATCGGGAATGTCTGCTGTTTAGACCAGGATGGTGACAATATCTGCGATAAAGGTGAAATAAAAGCACCTGAAACACAGGAACAGCCGGGTGAGCCAAAAGACGAATGCGAGAAATATGTTGATAAAGATACCTGCTATAAAAATCTCGCGGTGGAAAAAAAGGATTCATTCGTCTGCAATAAAATCAAAAGCAGTTCAGATAAAGACGATTGTAATTACAGGGTTGCAATAGAAAAAGATGACTCATCAATCTGTAATAAAATCCCGGATAACACAAAGAGGGACACCTGTAATTACGAGATTGCAATGAAAAAACAGGATTCATCTGTATGTAACAAAATCCAGGATAAAACAAAGAAGGATACATGCAATTACGAGATTGCAATGAAAAAACAGGATTCATCAATCTGTAATAAAATTGAGGATAAAACAAAGAAGGATACATGCAATTACGAGGTTGCAATGAAAAAAGAGGATTTAACAGTCCGTTTACCAATCTGTAATAAAATTCAGGATACTGCAAAGAAAACTGATTGCTATAATAAGATTGCATCGTTAGTATGCGATAAAATCAAGGAAGTAAACAAAAAAGATAATTGTTATCAGGATATTGCAGTAGCCAGGCATAATCTGCCAATCTGCGATAAAATAGAAGAGACAACCGTGAGACAGAATTGCTATCAAAATGTCGGTGAAGTTACCGGGAATCTATCTATGTGTGATAAAATACCTGGTGAGCAGTCTAAAATAATAAACAGAAAGGAGTCCTGTTATCTTGGTGTTGCAATAGCAAATCAAGATATTTCAATCTGTGATAAAATTCAACTAACAAGTAAGAAAGGATACTGCTATAGAAATATTGCAGCAATAAAGAAAGATTTATCAATCTGCGATAAAATTCAAACAGTATCTATTAAAGACAACTGCTATGTAGGGATTGCCGTTGCAAAACAGGATTTGTCAATCTGCGATAAAATTCAAACGGAATATGACTCAAAAACACCCGGAATCGGAACACTGGTAATGGACCCGAAATATTATTGTTACCATGAGGTTGCCGTTGCAAAACAGGACGAATCAATCTGCGGCAAACTTCCAACAACCAATACCAAGGATTATTGTTATTTCAATGTTGCCGCAATAAAACAGGATTTATCAATCTGCAAGAAAATCGTTGATAATAAAAAGAAAACAGAGTGTTACTCTGCAGTAGAAAGTTAAAAACTAATTGTAAATGTAAAACATAAAATAAAAGATAAAAAATGACACCAATAGAGATAATGGCACTTATTGTTGCGGTGCTTGGTTCTATTAAACTGATTGTGATTCTGTTAAATCCGAAATCATGGCTGGACGGTGCTGCAAAGACGGCATTCTCAAACCCGGTTTTAACAACCATGGTATCGCTGGTATTGGCGGCAGTTACCTTGATGTACCTGCTTGAGGAATTGACAATTATCCAGATTTTTGCAGTGATGCTTTTCCTGATGTTTTTGATGGCGGCAGCGATAGCACCGTACTCTAAAGAAATAATTGCGATGGGGGACAAAATATTGAAAGACCGGGGCGTTGTGAAAAAAGGATGGCTCGCGATAATAATCTGGGCTGTCCTGATAATATGGGTGCTATACGCCATTTTCGTTTAATTTTTTGCGTTGAGGACATGGAGATGTTTTGAATTGGCATTTGCCCGATAAAAATAATAAAAATCAATCATGAATTTTGAAACATGGAACATTTTGAAAATATCCTGTTGGTCACTGATGGCAAAACCCGGGGAGAGGCAGCCCTTAAAAGAGCATCAACTCTCGCAAAGAATAATCAAGCGCAGTTAACGGTGGTTGAAGTTGTTGAAAAACTGCCGCGCGATTTAAAGAGAATTAACACACCCACGAGTATAGCGGATATGCAGAAACTTATCATCCGGGATCGGCTTAAACATCTTGAAAATATTATTGCACCAATCAAGGATGAAGGTGTCCGGGTTACTGCTAAATTATTGATTGGAACGCCGTTCCTTGAGATCATCCGGGAAGTGCTGCGAAACAATCACGATCTGGTAATAATAACCGCCGAGTGCAAAGGCGGGCTTAAGGAAATGTTGTTCGGCACCACCACAATGCATCTCATGCGCAAGTGCCCGTGTCCGGTCTGGGCGATTAAACCCGCGAAACATAAACGGTTTTCGCGGATACTTGCGGCAGTAGATAAATACCCTTCAGGTGATGAAAGGAACGCTCTTAATGACAGGATCATGGAACTTGCATCCTCACTTGCTCGTTCAGAGAACAGCGAACTTCATATAATCCATACCTGGTCAGTGTATGGTGAACGCTCCCTCAGGACCCGTGGAGGAATGCAAGAGAATGAATTGTATAAATTACTTCATGAAATCAGGAATGGGCATAAAGTCTGGCTTGACGAACTCGTGAAAAAATATACTCCCAATATTCCAAAAAAACAGGTGTATCTTTTGAAAGGCGAGGCGGGAGCATTGATTCCCTCGCTTGCTGAAAAGAAAAGGATTGAACTTATTGTGATAGGCACTGTTAGCAGAACAGGGATAGATGGGTTGCTTATTGGAAACACTGCTGAAAGAGTTCTACAGCAGGTTGATTGCTCCGTTTTAGCCATCAAACCGGATGGTTTTGTATCGCCTGTAAAACTTTTATCCGCAAGTGATATTGTGAAGTTGATGGCAGAGGTATCACCTGTAAAAGTAGATTAATTAAAATCATTGATAAATAATCCAATTTGACTTTAGCATTTCGGTTACGACAAATGCCAAAAAAACCATCATAGCGTAGCGATATGTGGATTACATTATAACAAGTTTATTATTTTATTGGGCAATATCTTAAATTCATAACTCGTTTAAATATTTTACTCATCTGCCACATTCATAACTTTTAGTGGTTGACTCATTAATATCATTCATCAACAATGTTAAATTTTTTTATTTTAATAACTTTAAATTCCAATTAATATTATGATAAACAACTATGAACAGATTTTAGAGGTATTCAGGAAATACAGGAAAAATTACCCGGAGATTAGATACATAGTCCTGACTGATCTAAGAGAGAAGCATCATTGGGTAGTTTGCCCGAAAAATGAACGCAGTATAACTTTTACCGGCAGTTTGGACTATAAGAGATTAATCTTTTCTACAATACCTGTTCTTTTGATAGAAGACAAAGTTTTCGGACCTTTCATATCTTTGCGTTTTGAATTCGAGAATGTGTCTATTGTTTCAACAGCCATTAAAGGATACGCATTGAGTATCTCATTCAAAACCAAAGAGGAATCGTTTACTCAAATGAGAAACACACTAAAAGATTTACGCGATGGAATTAAGGATTATATACCTGAAAAACAGGAGGGATTTTTTAATTGAAAGTTCAAATCCTTTGGCTAAAATCCCAACAGGTTTATTAAGAGGTAATCTTTATGTATAAGTTCTTATCAAAATTTTAAATTTATAAAATGGTCAAACTATCAAATAAAACAGGATTTAGATTTTATTGGCTGAAAAACATAGTTTACGGGTTATTAATTTTTAGTTTAATTCTCTGTACGGGGGGCGTTAGTGCGGATGATGTGTGCATGCTTGACGATGTTAGGGTAACTTATGCCGCGGGTATTTCCCAGTATTCTTCAATCGCTGTTGACTCAAACAATAATGTTCATATAGCATGGCATGATTATAGGGATGGAAATTATGAGATATATTATAAAAAATACGATAACAACGGCAATAATTTAACAGGGAGTATTAGAGTAACAAATGCCCCGGATAATTCCTGGTATCCTTCAATCGCTGCTGACTCAAATAATAATGTTCATATCGCATGGCATGATTATAGGAATATTGGAAACAGGGAGATATATTATAAAAAATATGACAACAACGGCAATAATTTAACAGGGAGTATTAGAGTAACAAATGCCCCGGATAATTCCTGGTATCCTTCAATCGCTGCTGACTCAAATAATAATGTTCATATCGCATGGCATGATAATAGGAATACTGGAAACAGGGAAATTTATTATAAAAAATACGATAACAACGGCAATAATTTAACGGGGGACATTAGAGTGACAAATGTCGCAGGTGATTCCGGGTATCCTTCAATCGCGGTTGATTCAAACAATAGTGTTCATATATCCTGGCAGGATAACAGGGGCGGAACCCGGGAAATATATTATAAAAAATATGATAACAACGGCAATAATTTAACAGGGGACATTAAAGTAACAAATGTTGCAAGTAACCCCCAGTATCCTTCAATCGCCGCTGACTCAAACAATAATATCCATATCGCATGGTATAGGGGGGGAGATAATGAGATATACTATAAAAAATACGATAACAACGGCAATAATCTAACAGGGTATATCAGGGTAACAAATGCTTTACAAACTTCCACGAATCCTTCAATCGCCGCTGGCTCGGACAACAATATACATATTGTGTGGCAGGATGATAGGGATGGAGGTTACGAGATATACTATAAAAAATATGATAACAACGGCAATAATTTAACCTGGAGTATCAGGGTAACAAATGATTCGGACAGCTCCGAGTACCCTTCAATCGCCGTTGATTCAAACAACGATGTTCATGTCGCATGGGATGATGACAGGATTGCAGGAAATTACGAGATTTATTATAATAAATTATATTCCTGTTATAAAGTCATAAATCTTCCTTCCGGTCTATCGGCAGTTTTAACAAGTAATGACTCGGTAAATGTAAGTTCGGTTAATCAGGCAGGAGTTCGTAATGTCAGCATCAGAAACTCTACAATCAACGCTACAATCTGCGAAGCCGAGATAGATTTTACCGGAAGCGATCCTGATTTTAGTAATGTAAGAATTGAGCATGGAACACTTAACGGGCACGGCTACGGGATATGCCATCTTCCTGCCGAGACGCGGAAAGTTCCCGGAAGTTATAAGGTCCTGTATGTTCCGGTAGTTATGGACATCGGAATTACCTGTGTTGATTCCGATGCTAACACAACAACAGGCATACAGGACTTATTGAATAACGACTGCGCTGGCGGTGAGTTTGTAAATCCCGCTAAAGTAGATATGGGCGGCGCGGATTATTACAAAATAAATTCCGTTCTGACAAATGAAGTTTTAGGAACCGGGGGAGTTGAACAGGGAAATGCACGATTAAATATTTCAGACGATACCGCTGTTATAACTAAATACGCAAATCAAATAATACAATTCTATGCAAATTACACAAATGTAACAAGTAATGAATCAATAACACCGGCACAGGGAGGGCAATGTAATATAACCTTTAACGGCACAACATGGTACCCGATGCAGTTTAATGCGACAGGGACAGGAGTTTACAATTACTCCGCATCTTTCGCATCCTGCGGGACATATACTTATAACATAAGCTGCGGTGCGGTGAATTTCAATTCCCTGAATACAAATGATACGGTGGTTGTAAGCTGCACAGCACAGACGCATGCAGTTCCCGCCTTTAATGAAATCGGAATTTTAATTTTAATTATGTCGGGGGCTATTCTGCTTTTATCGTTTAGAAAGGAAATGGAATCCGGGAAAGGAAATTAAGGTTTAATTTTAATTTTTAACTATGAGCGAGTACGGTAATTTTGTTTCAAGGAACAGGGTAATTTTGGAGACGCTTTTTTTTGTGAGACAGGGACAGATGTGTGGCAACCCCTCAAATTTTGGTTTAATTTTCACCACACGAATGTTCTAATAATAAGTCTATAAGCATCTCCCAACTTTCAAATGTTCTGAAAGCACCTCGCCGCCTTTCAAATTTCCTGAGCTTTTCGATAAGTTGTTCTGGCCAGTGTTTAATATCTCTTTTCCCATCATCAGTAAACCTATTTAAGATTTCAGATTCGTTGGTTTTAACCATCTTTTTGAGAAAGGGATAATCATCGCCAAATTTGTTCACGAAATTATCTAACGCTTCTTTTGCAGCCTTTTTGTTTTCACTTTCAAAAATATCTCTGAATTCCTCTTTGATAATATATATCCTTGAGCTTTTTATCTGTTTTGGATATGCGAGTAAGTCTTTCTCTAGTGCTTGGTTTGTTATTCTTTCTTTCATCGGACAGATTTTCCCTTGCTGTTCTCCAGGGCCACCGTCCATCAAAAACCATATTGCTCTTTTTTCTTGCGTCTTTTGCTCTTTTGATAGTATCGTCAAGTTTGCTTTGAATTCTCTCAATTTCCTCCTGTTGGACAAATGGTTTCTGTTTCAATCGCTTCAGTTCATCTTTTTTTTCAATACCTCGTCTTCTATAACAGCTGCTTTCGCCCGGTATTCATTTCTGATAGAAACATAAACATTAGCATACAAACGCTTTTGTACCCTTCCAACAGCATGAAATTTGTCTACTGCAATTGTGATCGTATCACCAAACTCTTCTTTTAGAACAGTGTCCCATTTGTTGTAGAGATCTCTAACAATAAGATTCACATCGTCAAGATTTATTCCTTTTTCTCGTACCTTTTTAAATAAGCATTCTCAATCGTTCTGCAGTTTTTCTTTTTATTATTCCCAGAGGTAAATCTCTATCGAGATCTAATAGCACAGTGCATATCCGATTAATGCCATTTACTTTCATTTCATCAACACCAAGTGTTTTGACTTCTATTTTTGGTATATTCACATTATTGTGTTTGTGTTTAATCATCCTCCTTACTTCTGTTTTAGATGTTTCAACACCATAGCATTCTTTTAATAATTCTACAATATCTGCATTATCATAGTTGTTTAGATGAAATTGTATACCCTTTTCGCAGACTTGTTTTGAGTGATGTAAGATCTGCTTATCTTTATAGAGAAAATCATAGTCGACTCGTTTATTTTTAGTCTCTCCTGATTTTGGTTTTTCTCTTTTTAAATATTTCGTCCAGAATAGAATATGGAAAGGAACGCCATTTATGCCCAACCCCGTTACCATGCTTCTTCTTTTAGATTTTTCACGAGTCAACTTTGTGTTTCCATCCATGCAGAATGTTGGTTCTTTGATATAACAACATAAAACCTTCTTATTGCATACTTCTTTTTCAATTATTTTTTCAACCATTTGAAGTTGAATCCCATTCATGCACAGTAGAACTTTATCTACTGGAGATAAGACATTTTGTGTGAACATTTTTATAATTATTTAGATTTAATGTAATAATTGCCACACATTCGTCCCTGTCTCTAAAATTCAGCGGGATTTATAATGTTCCTGCGGCAGTAAAGGACGCCGCAGCGATGTTTTTACTTAATCTCCCTTCATGGAAAGACAATGAATTTATCCAAAAGAATTATAGTAATATTGAAATTAGTGAAATGGAAGGTGAATTATTGAAATTATCAAAGACGGGGGAAAGTAATAATAATCATAATTTATTTATTGAATGGGATTTGAGGCAGGTTGCTCTTGTTAAAAATTTAGATATTTATTAGTTGAGAAAAAACTTATGATTAAATTTGTTTGAATCTGAATAATTAATATAATTCTTAAGAAAAAATGATTGCGGTTGAAAAAATTGATGGGCGAATAGCAGTTAAACAGGGATTTTCACAGAGGCATTATCTATCATAATTAACCCTACCTTCTCTGCAAGTTTTTCATCTGAAAAATCTCAAAATCACTAACCTGCGGACATATGTTATTATTTTGTTATCTCTTCAGAGTATGACCTACATGACACCTAAAATTTTCAAAAATCCGAGCTATAGTTACATGGTTTCATAGAAAACACATTATTGAGGGTGCTATATCTATCTGTTTTTTCTAACATCCACAGAATTTAGCACCGATCCATTTTTATAGTATGTATCATAATTCTATATACTATTAACTCACTTACACACCAAAAATGGACCCACAACAATATTTTCTGGAACCGAACACCCCTGATCAAAAAAAGTATGATGCCCTCAGGGCATATTATCTGGAAGAAGGAGCCACGCAGAAGAAAATCGCAAAGCGTTTTGGTTATGCTATCCCAACATTCAAAGGTATTGTTTCAGATTTCAAACAAGGAAAACTGCAATTCTTCCCTGAAAAAAAGAATGGGCCAAAAGGTCGGCGAACACCTGAAAAAGTAACTGGGAAGATAATCTCATGGAGAAAAAAGAACCTTTCAGTATATGACATATATGATAAACTCTGCGAAGAAAACCTCAAAGTCAGCATCAACACGATTGATCGGATTTTGAAAGATGATGGATTCACAAAATTGCCGCGAAGAACGCAAGACGGGAGGGGTTTTAC
>MCBE01000263.1 GCA_001723845.1 Candidatus Altarchaeales archaeon WOR_SM1_SCG | reverse complement strand
CACTGATTTTATTTAAAATTTTGACATGGCAACAAAATACAAAAAGTGAGATAACAAAAACCAACATCAGTAAATGGGGTAAATAAAATTTATTATGTTAGAAATCTAATATCTTTGAAACTCAAGTATTAGATTTGTTAGAATAAATAAACTATACCCAGTCAAATATGCAATTTTGGTGATTTTTGGAAAAGGTATTGAACAAAATTTTAACAAAATTCTAAGTGGGCTAAAAAGCCCGCTCATTCTCGTCGGGAATTTCCGACGAGCAGAACAAAAAATTCCATGATAAATTAATTCAAAGCGATGCGAGGTTTACGATTGAGACAGTTGAATGTTTGGTCAGGAACTGGGATTTGAAGGTTGTTCGCCCGTTTTCAAGAATGCTTGGACATACCGGGTTTATTACTTTTGCGAGGTTAATCGGGAGATAAAATTTCAATTTTATTACCTCTTGCAATAATAACCTTCTCCGGTTTTCTCCGTGCAAAAATCCCGTTATCAACAACACCAGGGATTGAGTTTAATTTTATTTCCAGTTCCAGTGGATTTTCAATCAAAAATTTTGTGTCAAGAATTAAATTCCCGTTATCTGTTGTGAAATTTTTCCTTAATTCTGGCTTCCCGCCAAGCTTTATTAATTCGGATTTAACAAATTCAACCGCAAGCGGCAAAACTTCCACGGGAACCGGGAACTTGCCAATTTTAGAAACCTTTTTTGTAAAATCCGCAACAACCACGAATTCCATTGCGGCGGATGCGATAATTTTCTCCCGGACATGCGCCCCGCCGCCGCCTTTAATTAAATTAAAATTTTTGTCAACCTCATCTGCACCGTCAACAGCAAGGTCAATCCCGGGATTTTCGTTTAAAGAAGACAGCGGAATTTTCTCTTTTATTGCAAGTTTTTCAGTTTCGCATGATGTCGGAATAGCAATAATGTTTAAATTTTCCTCCCTGATTCTTGAGGCAATTTTTTTTATAGTATACTTAACGGTAGAGCCGGTGCCGAGACCGACAACCATCCCGTCTTTTACATACCCTGCTGCTTTTTCACCGGCGGTTTTTTTCGAGAGTTCTATGAGTTCTTGATTCATTTTTTCATTGTACTGCAAACTATATGGTCTGGCTGTTTGGGTGGGGGTTAGGGGCTTGTGGTTAGGGGTTTGTGGTTAGGGTTGGTTGTCAGGAATTGGTAATCCCTAACTCTTGTTTACTAATCCCTGACCCCTGATTTTTCATATTTCACCCCGCAACTTTGACCTGTTAAATATTAATATAAATTCATTAAGAATTCAGGGGGTTCAAAATTAAATTAAAAATTTTTTATCATGAAAACCTTGCAAGCAAGAGTTAATTATTCCTCTAAAATTCTTTCTGCATTCTCCCTGTAGGACTCCATTATATAAGGGATTCCCGAAACTTTTGCCGCTTCTTCTGTCAGTGCCATGAGGTCATTTCTGGAAATTGTTGATAAATTAAAGTTCCTGCTTCCAGCCATCAACTGCTGCATCCCTACCTTTGTCTTCTGGCAGAATGAATAAATACCAACCGCACCAAGCGGGATGTTTTTCATTTCAGAGCCGTACTTATCCGCAAGTTCCTCGTAACAAACAAAAATTTCTTTTGCAGTAGTTCCATATTTTGAAACAGACTTTGGTAGATTCTTATCTTCTATCCATTTTGCTATGTTTTTTCCTACCATTCCCGGTGCCATCAATGCTCTTCCCATACAGACGGCTTTTACATAAGGAGCGCCCATTGCGATTGCCTTAAATACGCCGTCTTCACCTGAAAATCCGCCTGCTATAGCAAGGTCAGGGATGCGCATTCCTTTGCTTTTAAGTTTCTCTGCGAACTCATAAGTAAGGGCTTGTAAGTAGAATGTCGGAATACCCCATTCATTCATCATGGGCCAGGGACTCATTCCTGTTCCTCCGGGAGCACCGTCTATTGTAAGTAAATCAATTTTTGCTTCCGAGCAGTAGCGCAGAGCCATCGCAAGTTCTACCATTGAATAGGCGCCGGTTTTTAATGTAATCCTTTTGAACCCGAGTCCTCTGAGGCGGTCAACTTCCTCAAGGAACGCCTCTTTTGTGACAAAACCAAGGCGAGAGTGCCTCTCAAATTCCTTGATTGCCGTATCTTTGAATGCTTCCTGAATGTCGTGGCGTGTCGGGTCAGGCGTTACGATATAGCCTCTCCTTTTGAGTTCAATTGCTCTTTCAAGTGAATCAACTTTTATTTCTCCTCCGATGCACTTTGCGCCCTGACCCCATTTCAACTCAATTGTTTCAAGATTATGTTTGCTTCCCACATATTCTGCCACCCCGAGTCTCGTGTCTTCAACATTCATCTGGACAAGGATTTCGCCGTAGCCCTCATGGAACTGCTTGTATGTTTCAATTCTCCTGTCCATGTCAGGGGCTTTTGCTATTTTGCCTTCGCTATCCAGTTCAAGTTCAGGGTCTATCCCGCAGACATTTTCACCGCAAACAAGAGTAATTCCTGATATTGCCGCACCAACAGCAAAATGCTCCCAGTTTTTCCTGGCGATTTCCGTAGAACCGAGTGCACCTGTGAAAATCGGTACCTTCATTTTAACTTTTTTGTCCCACCCGTATTCGGTTTCCGTATCCACATCAGGGAATATCGCGGTATCCGGTCCTGCTTCAACTCCATCAGGAAGTCCTTTTGCCCCGACAGCGTAGCCGTGTATATTTATATGCGAGTAATCAATAGGGTAATCTTTATCTGCTCCTGCTACCACTTCTCCGAAGGGTCCGGGATAGATAACTTCCCTGCCCCTGAAAGCTGCTTTAAAAAGTTCACAATTTCCTTTGCATCCGTCAACACAGATCGTGCACATTCCAGACATTGGAACAACATTTCTTGACCTGTTCGTGGTTCCCGTCGCCTCGTTGGCATTTGGTTGTCTTAAATTCATTTGTCGTTTATTCTTATTTAAAATCTTAATTGAATTTTGTATTTAGTTTATATTATAAATTTATGAATCCATTATTAAATATTATTAGTTTAAATTTTAAACTAAATTGGATATATATTTTTCAATATGAGAGAAAAAAATGTCTGGAAAAGATTGAACTATCACTATTTTTATGAACTATAATTTTTAGATATAATCTTGATTTAAATATAACCTATTATTACCTGAGCATGCGCATTTAATGAAGTTTATGGCACGGAAAAAATTATTTGCAGATGACAAAAGCACGGTGTTAGTAGAAATACCTTGTGTGGCAGGTTTAAATCTATAGAAAGCAGATTTAAAGAAATTACTCTATTCTACAGATATGCCGCTGGATGAGCAGATTAAAGAGGCGGCTGGGATGCTTTCTTGTAAATTTAATTAATCCCCCAAGATTTTATCAACTTCGTCTTTATCACAATCCATGATATATGGGATACCGCTTATCTCACTTGCTTCATGAGTCAAAGCCGATATATCATTTCGCGAGATGTGCTCCAGTGAGAATTTCCTGGCGCCGCACATAATCTGCCGGAGTCCCTGCTCAAGCCGGTCCATATAAGTATAAAGACCGATAGCACCTGTTGGGAGTGATTCAAAATCTTTTCCGAATTTATGCTGTAATTCGGGTGCGGTAACAAAGATGTCTTCTTTTGTATGCCCGAAACGCGCGGTATATACGGGAACATTATTAGTATCTATTTTTTTACCTATAGTCTTACCGACCATTGCAGCAGCAAGAGGTCCTCTTGCCATACCGATCAATTTAATGTATGGCGCTCCTAATGCAAAGCCCTTGAACATCTGATCCTCTAATGTGAATCCTCCTGCGAGTGCAGCATCAGGCACATATTTACCTTTATCTTCACGGTTTTTAAGGTACTGGTAGAGCATTGACCAGAGTTCGATTCCCGGAACACCCCATTCACACATCATTCTCCACGGACTCATACCTGTTCCTCCGCCCGCCGCATCAACGGTGAGTAAATCAATTTTCGCTTCGGATGCGCATTTCACTGCAAGAGCAAGATCTGACGGTCTGTATGCGCCGGTTTTCAAAAAAACATATTTTGCACCTGCATCTCTTAATTCCTGTACCCTGTCATAGAATCCTTGCTCATCCACCATACCTACTCTTGAATGTCTTTCAAACTCGTGGAAAACATGTCGCTCAAACGCCTCTATAACTTCGGGGTTATATGGATCGGGAAGCACAATGTAGCCCTTATCTTTTAGTGATTGGGCGCGGCTTAAACTGTTTATTTTCACTTCTCCGCCAATATCTTTTGCACCCTGCCCCCATTTAAGTTCAACTATCTCAACACCTAATTTCTCTATTGCGTATTCCTGCACTCCAAGCCGAGTATCTTCAACATTCGCCTGCACGACAATTCCGCCGTAACCGTCACGCTGCCAATCCTTAAACAAATTAACTCTTCTTTTAAGTTCCGGTGAGTGAACGACTTTCCCGTTTTGTATTTCAACATTCGGGTCCATGCCGCATACATTCTCGCCGATTGTTACTATCATACCTGAGATTGCAGCACCTACTGCAAGCCCCTCCCAATTGTTTAATGCTATATTTGTTGAGCCAAGTCCCGGGATAACAACAGGCATTTTTAGTTTTATGCCTTTGTCATGACCTATTCTTTGTTCAAGGTTAACATTTGTGAATATTGCTTTGTCTGAATCCGGGGATATTCCATAAGCACCCCTGCATGTGCCGAGCATTGTAAAGTGAGATAAATCAACAGGGTATTCTTTCTCACCTGCCGAACTGCTTATACCAAACGGTTGAGGATATATAACCTCATGACCTCTGTATGCTGACCTCCCGATTTCACACATACCGATGCAGCCGTCCACGCATGTTGCGCACATTCCGCTTATTGGTACAATAGCATCTTCCGTCCTATTTTTTGTTAAAGTTGCTGCCGTAGCATTAATTTTCCCATGTTTCATTTTTATTTTTTTCTTTATTTAATTTAACCTAAATTTATTTTTTATTTTTTCCTTTGTTATCCTTGTTTTCAGATTCTTCACTTACACATGTTCCGCATTCGCCCTTCAGTCCCATCCAGCAGTTGTAATCATCAGAAACATCAAGACATGTTGGCTGGAGATCGTTATAGCATCTTCCGCACAAGACATTTTCCGGGTTGGGTCCATCACATCTTAATGTGCATGCTGGACAGATATAAATGCACGCTCCGCACTTCCTGCAGTCTTCCGAGTTTATATTAAAAGGTGTTGTGATCTTTAGTTTCTCTCCTCTGTTAGCAAATCCTATGGCTTTCGCATTCATCTGCTCCTCGCACATTCTCACGCAAAGCCCGCAGTATATGCAGTCCTCCCATTTAGGTTTGAATCGAACTTTATCTAACCCCATTTTCGCAGCCATATCCTGGAGCGTTTTGGATGTCGGGCAAGGGCAAAGAAGAGGATTTGGATCTTCTTGAAGAGTTAGGAGGGGTTATAAAAGATGCTTCAATGTGCGGGCTTGGGCAGACTGCCCCAAACCCTGTACTTTCAACATTAAGATACTTCAGTCCCATCCAGCAGTTGTAATCATCAGAAACATCAAGACATGTTGGCTGGAGATCGTTATAGCATCTTCCGCACAAGACATTTTCCGGGTTGGGTCCATCACATCTTAATGTGCATGCTGGACAGATATAAATGCACGCTCCGCACTTCCTGCAGTCTTCCGAGTTTATATTAAAAGGTGTTGTGATCTTTAGTTTCTCTCCTCTGTTAGCAAATCCTATGGCTTTCGCATTCATCTGCTCCTCGCACATTCTCACGCAAAGCCCGCAGTATATGCAGTCCTCCCATTTAGGTTTGAATCGAACTTTATCTAACCCCATTTTCGCAGCCATATCCTGGAGCGTTTTGGATGTCGGGCACTGGGCTATAAGAAGCTCAAGTACCATTTTTCTTGCATCAATGACTCTTTTTGTAGCGGTTCTCACAACAAGCCCTTCTTCAACAGGGTATGTACATGATGAAACAAGCCGTGTTCTTTTACCTGTCCCGATCTCTACAAGACAAAGGCGGCAGCCCCCCCACGCAGAAAGACCTTCATCATAGCAGAGTGTTGGAATTTCCAGACCCAGAAATTTCGCTACATCAAGTATTGTGCTCCCTTTAGAAGCATCGAAATCAATTCCATCAATTGTTATGTGAGTCATTTTAAATATTATAAATTAAATTATAATTTTTCACCCCCTGTTGTTTTGAAGATTGCATCGAATTTACACATATTGTAACAGATTCCGCACTTTATGCATTTATCCTGTGTTATCGAGTGTTTTTCTTTACGCTCTCCTGCTATTGCGTCTTGTGGGCAGTTTTTCTTGCATACGCCGCATCCTATGCATTTTTCAGCATCTATCCCATACTGGATGAACGCCTTGCATACGCCTGCAGGGCATTTATTATCTTTTATGTGGGCAAGGTACTCATCTCTGAAGTATCTTAATGTTGAAAGTACAGGGTTTGGGGCAGTCTGCCCAAGCCCGCACATTGAAGCATCTTTTATAACCCCTCCTAACTCTTCAAGAAGATCCAAATCCTCTTCTTTGCCCTTGCCCTCTGTTATGCTGCGAAGGATTTCATACATTCTCTGTGTTCCTTCCCTGCAAA
This sequence comes from Candidatus Altarchaeales archaeon WOR_SM1_SCG, assembly GCA_001723845.1. Classification (GTDB taxonomy): domain Archaea; phylum Altiarchaeota; class Altiarchaeia; order IMC4; family WOR-SM1-SCG; genus WOR-SM1-SCG. Next base: position 6,582 of record MCBE01000263.1, on the reverse strand, counting down.
CTGAGCATTTCCCGCACGACTCCTTTTTCAAGAAATTCATGAAATACATTGCAAGATCAACCATACAGGTTGTTTTATCCATAACAATCATGCCTCCCGAGCCCATTATAGCACCTGCTTGTGAAAGGGATTCATAGTCCACAGGCAAATGGAACAGTTCTTTTGGAATACATCCGCCGGAAGGCCCCCCGATCTGCACCGCCTTAACATTATCCTTATCTGCACCCCCGATATCAAATATTATTTCATTGAGTGTTATTCCCATCGGAACTTCAACAAGTCCTGTATTTTGAACATTACCTACAAGCGAAAATATTTTCGTTCCTTTACTCGTTTCCGTGCCGATGCCTGAAAACCAGTCCCCTCCTTTTCGTATTATTATCGGTATCTTTCCCAGTGTTTCAACATTGTTTATGTTTGTCGGTTTGCCGAAAAGCCCGCGTTGTGCCGGAAACGGCGGCTTTTGGTTTGGAGTTCCTCTCTTTCCTTCTATGGAGGATATAAGTGATGTCTCCTCGCCACATACGAATGCGCCCGCACCTCTTGCTATCTTGATATCAAAACTAAAATCCGAACCCAAAATATTTTCACCGAGGAGATCGAGTTCTCTTGCTTTTTCAATTGCTTTTGTTACATTCTTTACTGCAAGCGGGTATTCCGCCCTGACATAAACCCATCCTTCCTTTGCACCTATTGCATAAGCACCTATCATCATCCCCTCGATTATCAAATGGGGATTGCCTTCAAGCAGGCTCCTGTCCATATACGCACCCGGATCGCCCTCATCAGCGTTGCAAATTATGTACTTAACATCTCCTTTCTGGGCATGTGCGATTTCCCACTTTATGCCTGTTGGAAAGCCTGCTCCGCCTCTGCCGCGAAGATTTGATTTCTTGATTTCCCCAATCACACTTTCAGGAGTAAGTTCAAACAGTGCTTTTGAAATTGAAGAATAGCCGTTGACTGCTATGTAATCATCAATATTTTCAGGATCAATTTTTAAGTTGTTGTCAAAAATAAGGCGTTTTTGGTGCTTATAAAAGGGTATATCCAATTCACGAACAATTTTTTTATTTGTGTCGGGGTCCGTATAAAGCAATCTATCAATGATATTTCCTTTTATTATCGTTTCGGATACGATCTCAGGAACATCATCGGGTTTAACACGAAGGTAACATATCTCTTCGGGATGGATAACAACAATAGTCCCTTTCTCGCAGTAACCGTGACATCCCGTACTTTTAATATCTACTTCATTTTCTAAATTTTGTTTTTTAATTTCATCCCTGAATGTGCTGCTGACCTTTTCACTTCCGTGTGCGACACATCCTGTACCCGAACATATTGTAATACATTTCTTTTTGGGGTCTCTTTTCGATAATATTTCCTTCCTTAAATTTTCCAGATCAGACACAGATTTTATCTTTTTCAATTGATTCACCTTTACGTAAATTTAATAATAATTTTTCTACCTTTGCAGGCGTCATATTGCCGTGGTATTTACCGTCTGCCACAACAACAGGACCTATAGCACAGCATCCAAGGCATGCTACTGTCTCAAGCGTGAATTGCATATCTGGTGTTGTCCCCCCTGGTTTTATACCTAATTCTTCTGATAAAATATCAACAGCCCTTGACGCTCCCCGGACATGGCATGCAGTGCCATTACAAACAGTAATGATGTGCTTGCCCTTGGGCGTAAAACTAAAGGCAGTATAAAAACTCGCAACGCCATAAACATCACTAATCTTCATTCCTAATTTATTTGCAACTTCCTTTACCGCCTCTTCGGACAGATAACCATAATGTTCCTGAATCTCCTGTAAAACAGGGATTAAAAGTCCATGATGCCTTACAGCAGCGTCTTCAATAATTGTTGATACCATTATATTAGTATATCCTTATAAATTATGAACCCCATATAAAATAATATAAGTTTAATCTTTAAACAAATTTTTATTGTTTACTTTCACTATAAAACAAATATTTAAAGTTTTGTTTATATTTTAGATTACCATCTATCGGACCGTACAGGTTTATTTTTTAAACTATAGATTCTAATTTATTATCATTATTAAACTAAAATAAACTAAAAGCGAATTAAAAATGGAACTAACGCGAAATGAAAGGCGGGTTTTAAAATTCCTGATTGAAAACGGGAGAGCAAGCGATACCGAATTATCCCAGAAATTAAATATTACCTCGCAGGCGGTCGGGAAAATAAGAAAAAAATTGGAAAAGGAAGGGATTATAAAGGGCTACACAACGGTGATTGATTATGAAAAAATCGGGATAAAGGTCTTTGCCGTTGCATTGTTTAAATTCATCCCGGAGGTATGGAAAACATTAAAGGACAGGGATGTTGACGAAAGAATGCGCGGTTCAAATATCATAAATTTTTACAGGATTCCCGAAGGAGATGTGACGCATATCGTTGTCTATGGTTTCAGGAGCATGGATGAATTAGACCATTATTTTCATGTCCTCCAGACGGACAGGGGGCACATAAGCGAAATCAGGAAATTATATATATTCTCTGCAAAGAGTTTAAAAAAGAATTCTCCGAATGACCTGTGTATTAAGGTGCTTAAGGAGTGGGGATATGAGCAGCTGCCGAGACCGATTAAAGGAGGACTGGTTAAAAGCGGGTGAATTAACAGTAAAATTTCACTGAAAAATTTGGTAATGGTCCGGTTTGTAGTTGGCAATACTATTAAATCGCATTGCTTTAGGGCATTATATTGGATATTTATGAATATTTTATTTTCGCTATCCCTGGAGCCTACTACTTATGTACCAGATATAGAATGTACCACTACCGAAATAAGTGCAAAATCAAACAAAAAAAGTTTTGTATTTTTAGGAAAAAGAAAAGAATACTCTTTGATTCAACAAAAACAGGTGAAAACTTATAATAAAACTAAAAGCAAATAGGCTTCCATCATATCTTTCTTAAAGAATGAATGCCAAAGTAATATATAGCTAAAAACCGTTATTTAAAAAGATAACAAGATAATTAGTCATGATTTGGGCACCCGGGGGATATTTCTCATCCATTCGGGGGTTATCAGGGGTTAAAATCAAGATACATGGGATCATAGAATAAAAAGGGCGGGGAAATTCTCAAAAAAACTAAAAAATGGAAATAACAGTTAGAGAGACCATGGAAAAAAAATATGCCGAACAATTACTGCGCGGGAGCGAGGAAAAGGGATTGAAGGATTCAATCAAAAATAAAATAGAGCGTGAGTTCGGGGAGAAGCCAAAGGACTTCATGGTAGCGGTAGTAACATCCGCGGAAAATTATTTTCCTACGGATATTGCAATCCTGAATTATCTGGTAAACACGAGGGAAATGAAAGGCGTGTATGTTGCCATGAACAAGCCGTACCCCACTCTTGTTAAAATCCTGCAAAATAGTAACATAGACACCGATAAATTGTTTTTCATTGACGCGATTTCGGGTAATCTCGGTCAGGATGCCGGAATAGATAACTGTGTATTCTTAAGTAACCCGTCAGCCATTAGCGAACTTGGGATGACGGTTTTAAATTTATGTGATGAAAAGAAGGCGGATTTTCTGTTACTGGATTCATTATCAACCATGATAATCTATAACGACCGGCTTGATAGTGTGAGATTCGCCCACTATCTCATAACCCAGTTAAGAAAATACGGTTTGGCGGGAGTAATAATGTCTCTTGATAAATATAAGGATCCTGAAGCTATAAAGGATATCAGTATGTTTGTTGATAAGGTTATATATTTAAAATAAAATTAATAATAAATTAATAATAAATTAATAATAAATTAATAATAAGATTAAAATTATGCAAAAATGGCAAAGAAAATATTGTTCGTGGATGACGAAGAAGATATTAGGATGCTGGTAAAACGTTTGTTGGAAAACATGGGATACGAGGTTTTATTAGCGACGAACGGACGCGAAGCACTGGATTTGTTGAAAAAAGAAAGCGTTGACCTGGCTTTATTGGATTTCTTCATGCCGGGCATGAGCGGAAGAGAATTAGCCGAATCAATAAGAAAAGAGCCTGAAATCAAAGACACTAAACTTGCCTTTTTAACGGTTGCCGAGTTTGGCGTAATCGGAAAGGAAGAATTAAAAAAGCTGGGTATTCTGGATTACATACAAAAACCATTTGATAATGAGAATTTAAGGAAAAGAATTAAAAAAATTATTTAAGGAATCATGCCGGGAAAATATGTTGAACAATTACTGCGCGAGAGCGAGGAAAAGTACCGTTCGTTGTTTGAAAACATGCCGAACGGAATTGCTTTGTGCAGGATCATCCTTGACAAAAACAATAAGCCCGCGGACTTTGAATATATAGAAGTTAACGACGCATTTGAAAAGCTCACGGGATTAAAAAAAGCGGATACTGAAGGTAAAAAAGTCACGGAACTAATACCCGGTATCAAAGAATCGGAGCCGGATTTACTTGGAATATGCGGTAAAGTGGCGTTGACCGGGGAGGGCACGAAATTTGAGATTTATTTTGAACCCCTGAAGATGTGGCTTTCCATTTCCGCGTACTGCCCCATGAAAGGATACTTCGCCGCTATCTTTGACAACATAACCTGGCGAAAGCGTGCAGAGGAATCGCTCATGGAGTCCGAGGAGAAGTTCAGGAATCTTGCCGAGCAGTCGCCGAATATGATTTTTATTTTCAGGAGGGGAATAATTGTTTACGCCAATAAAAGATGCGAGGAAATCACGGGTTTTAAAAAAGAATATTTTTATTCACCCGGGTTCAATTTCCAGTCGCTGACTCTTCCGGAGCAGGCTAAATTAATAACGGAAAATTTCAACAGGCAATTGAGGGGCGAGAACGTTATGCCGTTTGAGTTTGCAGTTACAGGAAAAGAAGGCAACAGAATTGACGTAATTCTCACGCCGAAGGTGATAAAATACGGCGGTGAAGACTCGATTCTTGGAATAATAACCGACGTCACCGAACTTAAGCGCGCTGAAGAAGAATTACATGAGTCTTCATTATACGCCCGCAGTCTTATTGAGGCAAGTATTGACCCTCTGATTACTATCGGCAGAGAGGGTAAAATAATGGATGTGAATAAAGCAACAGAACAGGTAACCGGTGTTTCGCGCGAGCATCTGGTAGGAAGTGATTTCTCGGATTATTTTACGGAGACTGAAAAGGCAAGAGGGGTATATGAAAAGGTGTTATCGGAGGGTGTCGTAACTGATTATTCGCTCAGCATCCGCCACACTTCAGGCAGAACAACCGATGTGCGGTGTAATGCCACAGTGTATAAGAACAATGCAGGGGAAGTATTGGGGGTCTTTGCAGCCGCCCGCGACATCACACGGCTAAAAGAATTACAGGAGCAGGCAACTCAGGCAGCGGAGGTTGTGGCAGCTGAAAGAGCCCGGGCGGAGGAAGCTGAAAAGTCAAAGGCGGAACTTGAAAAAAGAGCGAACGAATTAGAAGAGCAGAGAATTGCAACCTTAACTCTTTTAGAAGAGATACAAGAGGCAAAGCAAAACCTTAACAAATCCTATGAGGAGTTGAAGAGCATGGATAAATTTAAAGACGAATTTATTAATATAAGCGCGCATGAATTAAAAACTCCTTTAACCCCCATAATCGGATATATTGATTTAATGTTAGGGGATAAGAAATCAAAGATGGACGAACTGGAAAGAGAGCAGCTGGAAATATGTTTTAGAAATGCCGTTCGCCTGAAGAATCTGGTTGGTGACATCACAGACGTAAGTAAACTTGAGACAAAAGCTATGAAATTTAACATGAAGCCGGTGAAAGTAGAAGATATAATTAACGGCGTAACACAGGACTTAATGCCTGATGCGGAAAAAAAGCAGATAAATATTGCAGCAAACATCCAGCTGAATTTACCTTTAATTAATGCTGACCCGGAAAGGCTGACACAGGCTTTATCAAATCTTGTTGAAAACGCAATTAAATTCACGGATAAAGGAGGAGTAACGATTTCAGCCGAAAAACAAAAAAATGAAATACTTGTAAAAGTAGAGGATACCGGCATAGGCATAGCTAAAAAAAGTAGGGATAAACTTTTCACAAAATTCTTTCAGGCGGATATGTCCCCCTCAAGAAGGGTGCAGGGCACGGGTTTAGGTCTCGTTATATGCAAAGAGATTATAGAATCCCATGGCGGAAAAGTCAGGGTTGAAATCAAAGGATTGGGTAAGGGAAGCGTATTTTCCTTCACGCTGCCGGCGGATGAAGAGATTTAAACAGACGTTTCGTTTGAGACATTTATCCCGAAACTGACATTTGTCTTTGGAACTTACGTTTGACTGACGCTGAAATGCCAGTCAGATTTGCACCGCCGGTGCATTAGATGACTCCATAAGAGGTTCCACTTTTTTAAAGCAAAAATTTCAAACGATTTTTAATCTTCTTAATAACTCCAATCTAATATATAATATATAATAGAGTTGTTGCGAAATAAATCCAAATCCTAAAAATTTTCAATTTCACTCCATCACTTATTTCATTAATTTTAGATTAACAACACAATAAATGATAATTCCACAATCCACATGAAATTTCCATAACT
>MCBE01000262.1 GCA_001723845.1 Candidatus Altarchaeales archaeon WOR_SM1_SCG | reverse complement strand
TTAAACAGGTAAGGGTTCGCCGTGAAACGAATTAAAAAGTTAGGAAGTTGGGAGATATTTAATTGGGGTTGATTTTAATGGTTAAATGTGGGGAGTGTTTGATGTCTGTGATATTTTGAGAGGATACCTTTATTGTTTATCGTGAATTGACAAATATGAAACCAGAACACCAAGATATTGTCTTGCCCGAATATTATCTGACGCTTTCTGGAATAGTACCTTCACTTGAAGTTGTTTTGTCAAGACAATATTCTATGCCGAAAAATTATCGTGGAGATATATACAAAAATTGAAAATAAAGTCCGCAAAAAAGGTCTTTTATGACGCATTAAATTACGCATTGGCGTCTTATGCAGAAATTGATTCATTTGTGACCCTTAACAGAAAGGATATACTGGCAAATGAATTCCAACCCACAGTCATGCGAATTAATGAAGAGATGAGAGTTAAATACGTTGAAATAAAGACACCTAAGCAGTTCTTGGCTCCTTTAATTTAAATGGATCACCATACTTTCTAACTAAACTTTCCCTTATCTCCGCACCGATTTTTTCTTTTCCTCTTTCCAGATCATCCCAGACAGGATGCCTCTTTGCTTTTTGTTTAGTAGTTTTCATGTTATATTATTATTTACTTTTGATTTAAAAAAATATAAACAAAATTTACTCAAACCCAAAAAACAGGATTCAGACAAAAACCCAAAAATTTAATATTAATTGTCGGGCGGCTCCCGACAAACGCCTGCGTATTTCCACTTCGTTTCAATACACATAGAATTTTTATAAAATTACTCAAACCAAAAAAACCCGATTCAACAAAAATCCAAAAATTTAATATTAATTCTCTGATTTCTAAAAAATAATTAAGATGAAATTCATTTTTAAATTATTCCTGGTTGCTATTGTATTGCTCTTACTTTCTCAATTTGTTCAAGCGGAGGACTGGTTAATGTCCCAACATGATTCAGAACACACCGGCGAGACATCTGATGTTATTGAAAATCCCAAAAAATCCGGGGTTGAAGTGGAAATTTCAAACCGGTGCTTGTTTATTGTTTGAATAAAATTAATATCTAATCTATGAATAATATATCACAAAAATGTATGAAAAAGAACTTATTGCGCTCTCAACTTCCGGTGCGAGGTATATAATAATAGGGGGAATAGCATTAGGCTTGAGCGGATACCCGAGGGCGACATTTGATCTGGATATATTGCCGGAGTTAAGCACAGAAAATCTTGATAAGATAATAAAGACACTGCAAAAACTTGGCTATAAACCGAGAATACCTATCAACCCGGAAGAGATTAAAGATGCAGAGAAGAGAGAGTTATGGTTTAAAGAAAAGAATATGAGGGTGTTTTCATTTTTCAACCCAAAAGAACCGATAAATGCAATTGATTTGATGATATATTATCCCTTAAATTTTGAAGAATGTTTTAAGAGAAAGCAAATAGTGAAATTAAAGGAACATGAGATTTATATATCTTCAATAGAGGACTTATTAGAATTAAAGAAGATTTCCATGAGGGCGGTTGACCTGGGAGATATAGAGGTACTGGAAAAAATGTTAAAGAAAAAATACGATAAAAAATGATTTCACATAGTTCAAACATTTCCTCGTATGACTCGGAAATGAAAGAAAAGGATGATATTTATGAATATACGGGGCGGTTTTCAAAATTGCCGCCGGAAAAAATCCTCAGGTATTTAGGGGAGATAAGGGAATTCTTCTTAAAAAATATGACTGAAGACGGGAAAAGATTTTTCTCCCATCAATTCACAATGGAAGAGCCGCGATAAAAAATATAAATAAAATTCATTCAAACCAAAAAACCGGATTCAAACCAAAAATCCAAAAATTCAATATTAATTCAACAACAAAATGAACACAAACACAACCTTAATTTTAATAGGAATCGTCATAGCACTCCTCGGCATTGCCGCAGGAATTTACGAAGAAACACAAACCGCTGGCATCGCAGGAATATTAACCACAACCACAACCGATAAGCCATATCAGGATTATTCAATTCCTTTAATTGTCGGAGGAATTATTTTGCTCATTGTCGGTGCGTTTATTGGCGGGAAATCAAGATAGTAAATAAAATTTAAATTTAATACTAATTATTATTTTAAAAATATAATAAAATCCAATTAAAATGGAAACAATAGAAATATACCTAAAATTAAATAGAATTGAAAATGAACTCATGGGCTTGAAAGTATTATTGATGAAAAGTTACTCTGTTCCAAAACACCATGTTTCTTTTCGCGGGATAGGAAAGGCAATAGTCAGCGAAGAAGAACTGGATAAATCAATTAACGAAGCGAAAAAATCCTTGTTTAAAAATGTTTTATGTGACTGATACGCATCCTCTGGTCTGGTATATTGTAAATAAAAAGTTAAAGCACGATGTAGATAAAATATTCAGTGGTGCTGAGAAAGGTGAATGGACGGTATTTATCCCGACTATCGCACTTGCAGAAATCCGTTATCTTGCAGAACACAAAAAAATAGAATTGGATTTTCCTGAACTTTTGAGGAAAATTGAGGCAAGCAGCGATTTCGTTCCTGTTCCGCTGGATTTCCAGACCATAAAATTCATGCCCGATAATTTAGAGATTCACGACCAGATCATTGTTGCGACTGCGAAGGTTTTGAATGCAAAACTCATCACAAGAGATAGAAAGATTCGTGAACTCGGAGTTGTTGAGTGTGTTATGTGTTGATTGTACTCCGGTTTTAAAAAATATAAATAAAATTACTCAAACCAAAAAACCAGATTCAAACAAAAACCCAAAAATTTAATATTAATTCTCTGGTTTCTAAAAAATAATTAAGATGAAATTTGTTTTTAAATTCACGGCAGCAATCATTGTATTGGTCTTACTTGTGCAATTTGCAGCAGCAGAGGACTGGACGATGTTCCGGCACGATTTAGAACACTCCGGAGAAACCACGGATGTAATTCAAAATCCTGAGAATCTTGAATTGATATGGAAATTTAAAACCGGAGATTCTGTGCGTTCATCACCTGCAATTTCCGGAGATACTGCTTTCATTGGTTCTGAGGATAATCATATTTATTGTTTGAATAAAAACACCGGGGAATTGATATGGAAATTTAAAACCGGAAATTATGTGACTTCATCACCTGCAATTTCTGGAAATTATGCTTTCGTTGGTTCTTATGATAATTATATCTATTGTTTGAATAAAAATACCGGGGAATTGAAATGGAAATTTAAAACCGGGGGTTGGGTGCGTTCATCACCTGCGGTTTCAGGGGATTATGCTTTCGTTGGTTCTTATGATAATTATATCTATTGTTTGAATAAAAATACAGGGGAATTGAAATGGAAATTTAAAACCGGAAATAATGTGTGGTCATCACCTGCAATTTCCGGAGATAATGCTTTCGTTGGTTCTTTTGATAATTATATTTATTGTTTGAATAAAAATACAGGGGAATTGATATGGAAATTTAAAACCGGAGGTGGGGTGGATTCATCACCTGCAATTTCCGGAGATAATGCTTTCGTTGGTTCTTTTGATAATTATATTTATTGTTTGAATAAAAATACAGGGGAATTGATATGGAAATTTAAAACCGGAGGTGGGGTGGATTCATCACCTGCAATTTCCGGAGATAATGCTTTCGTTGGTTCTTTTGATAATTATATTTATTGTTTGAATAAAAATACAGGGGAATTGATATGGAAATTTAAAACCGGAGGTGGGGTGGATTCATCACCTGCAATTTCCGGAGATAATGCTTTCGTTGGTTCTTTTGATAATTATATTTATTGTTTGAATAAAAATACAGGGGAATTGATATGGAAATTTAAAACCGGAGGTGGGGTGGATTCATCACCTGCAATTTCCGGAGATAATGCTTTCGTTGGTTCTTTTGATAATTATATTTATTGTTTGAATAAAAATACAGGGGAATTGATATGGAAATTTAAAACCGGAGGTGGGGTGGATTCATCACCTGCAATTTCCGGAAACTATGCTTTCGTTGGTTCTAAGGATAATTATGTTTATTGTTTGAATAAAAATACAGGGGAATTGATATGGAAATTTAAAACCGGAATTGATGTGCTTTCATCACCTGCAATTTCCGGAGATAATGCTTTCGTTGGTTCTTTTGATAGGTATATCTATTGTTTAAATAAAAACACCGGGGAATTGACATGGAAATTTAAAACCGGAAGTCTTGTGTATTCATCACCTGCAATTTCCGGAGATAATGCTTTCGTTGGTTCTTTTGATAGTTATGTTTATGCTTTTGGTGAAAAGGAAAATTGCCCCCATGAATGTTGTGTTAATCTTGAAGGATATAAAAATAAAGAATGTTTGAGTGATGATTTTTCTTGTGTAAATAATAAATGCGTGAAGATTAAAAATAAAGAAAACGACGAAATTTGCTCTGCAAATTCGGAATGCAAAACCGGGAACTGTTTCAAAGGAGTATGCAAGGAACAGGGATATACTGAAACACCAGAAAAACAAGTTGAAAAACCAAGCGAGCCAGAAGAAAAAGAATCAAAAAATAAACCTCTCGGCGCATCCTGCTCCGCCAACTCAGAATGCCAATCCAATAACTGCCTTGAAGGTTTCTGCGTGCTGGAAGGAATCTGCAAAAGCGACTCCGACTGCCCTTCCGGCGAATACTGCTCCAACAATAAATGTGGAATTAAAAAAGGCAATGATAATGATATTTCTCAGTTTTTAATTCTTGGTGCAATTATTCTAATAATCATAATTTTAATTTATTTCAGCACAAGTAAAAAGAAAGGAGGAGCAAGAGAGGAAACTACAATCACTCCCACAAATACGCCGGAACCAACCCCTGAATTTAATTCAAATCACGAACAGCCAAAACCTAAACCAACCCCCACAACAACCTCCCCTAAAATAACCCTTTCCAACATCAAAAAATCCTACCAATCCACGGAAATTCTGAAATCAATTTCACTTGAATTTGAGGATGGAAAAATTTACGCAATTGTCGGTCCTTCCGGCTGCGGGAAATCACGGTTGATTGAATCAATTATCGGGAGAGTTACTCCTGACTCCGGTACAATCTCTGTCTTTGGCGTTGATTCGGAGGACAAAAGACGGGTTAATGAAATCGTTGGTTTTGTCCCGCAGCATCCTGAACTCTACACCGAGCAGACGGTAATGCAGAATATGCAGAACTCGGCAATTAAATGGGGCATCGGCGTTCGGGAGTTTGAAGGTGCGGAGAAGATTTTAAAAGAGGTTGATTTGATTGAGAGAAAGGATGTTTCAGCAAAGAGTTTATCGGGCGGACAGGTTAAGCGGCTTTCACTTGCAATGGAACTTTTGCGAAATCCGCAGGTGCTGCTTCTTGATGAGCCGACGACGGGGCTTGACCCGACGATGAGGATGAAGATTATGGGAATTTTTGAGAAATTAAACCGCACGGAAGGGAAACTTATTATTTTCACGACGCATTACATGGATGAGATTGACATCTGCGACGAGGTTGTGATAATGAAAGCAGGTGAGGTTCTTGTGAAAGCAGGACTTGATGAATTGCGGAGGAGAACGCCCGGCAGGGGGAAGGTTGTTGAAGTTACACTTTACACGCCGCTTGCAGGGATTGCAGGGAAACTTGAAGCGGATGGGAAAATTGAGAAGGTTATTGATTCGGGGAGAAATCTTCACATCTTCACGCATGAGCCGAATGTTGCAGATATTACAAATAAAGTTACCTCTCTTGGCGGGGTTGTCGAGGGTTCAAGAGTAACGACTGCGGATATGAGGGATTTGTTTATTTACTATACGGATGAGTTGCCGGAGGGGGAATGAAAATTATAAAAAAATTATAAAATGGATGACATAATAAAAGCACATAAATTAGAATTTAATTATCTTGTTTCAAGAAAGGCGAATATTGCATTAATTTTACTTCTCCCCGTACTGACAATTTCTATGCTTGGGATTTCAATGCCGACTGACTTTTCAATGGGTTACATTGAAGATACCGATAAGGGATTGACTGAAGATAATGTTAAATTCACGGAGAACGGTTACCTGCGCATTCTCGCGTACATGTTTTCACTGCTTATATTATTCTCTTCAATCCAGATGGGTTCACTGCGAATAGTTGCGGAAAGGGCGCCTTACGGAACGCTTGACCGGGAGATTCTCGGATTAAGCAGGCATTCAATGCTCATCGGGAAATTCACGGCAAATTTTATTTTCGCGGGCGTCCAGGCAATTTTAATATTAATTACCGGAATTTTATGGTTCAATTTCAATAATCCTGCTGAGGTCTTATCGGTACTGATTGCACTGGCTTTTTTTGGCGTAGCATACGGGCTTTTAATCTCGGTTTTTGTAAAAACAAAAGACCAGGCGCAGCAGCTTGTGATAATCTCAATCGGGTTATTTTTAATCCTCACAGGGTTTTCATACCCTATTGTTGAAGACATAAAGCCGCTGTCTGAAAATCTTCCCATGTCAATTTCAATATCTGAAATAGAAAAGATCATAGTTTCAGGCGAATATAATCCTGAAGATATAATAAAAATAATAATCGCCGGAATATTAGCTTTATCTGCCGCAGCAGTTAAATTTTCATCTGAACAAAATTGATATTCATCAAAATTTGTTAATCTTTCCATTGAATTTCCAAACCACGAAAAATGCACATCTCAACCTACATAACCTGCTCAAACAAAAAAGAAGCAGAGAAAATCGCTGAAACCCTAGTTACAGAAAAACTCGCCGCCTGCGTAAATTACTTCCCGGTAAATTCAATTTACACCTGGGAGGGCAAAGTCGTAAAGGACAGCGAGTATGCGCTTTTATGCAAAACCAGGAAGGAAAATTTCAATAAAATTAAGAAGCGAGTTAAAGAAATACATTCGTATAAAGTCCCTGCGATTTTAGCCCTTGAGATTATTGACGGGAATAGTGACTTCCTGGAATGGATAGATAAGTCAGTTGAATAATCTTATTTCAATTCACAACACAACACCAAAAAAACCAAAAATGATTAACGCCGACTTCCACATACACTCAAAATACAGCGGGGGAACATCCTCAAATATGGAACTGCCGATTATTGCAAAGCAGGCAGAGTTAAAGGGACTGGACCTTGTCGGGACAGGAGATGCGATTCACACCGGCTGGAGAGAGCATATCAAATCAAATTTCACTGAAATTTCGGAAGGTATTTATAAAATCAAAAATTCCGGGAAAACAAAATTCATAATCACGACAGAAGTTGAAGACGAAAAGAGGGTTCATCATGTTATCCTCTTTCCTTCGGTCGTTTCGGCGGAAAATTTATATGAAATTTTTAAAAAATATTCCACTGACATTGACAAAGACGGGCGCCCTCATCTGCGGCTTGGTGCAGAGGAAATTGTTGACTTTTCCAGGGAAGTTTCGGCAATGGTCGGTCCTGCACACGCGTTCACACCGTGGACCTCTCTTTATAAAAGTTATGATTCAATCAGGGACTGCTACGGCGATAATTTAAAGCATATTCATTTCCTTGAACTGGGCTTGAGCGCGGACAGCGACATGGCAGACCTTATCCCTGAACTTTCAGGAATAACATTCATGACAAATTCCGACTGCCACAGCCCATGGCCCCACCGGCTGGGAAGAGAGTTCAACCGCCTTAATATAAAAAATTCATTCTCTTTTTCCGACATCAGGGATTCAATAATTAATCATAAATTTGCTCTTAATGTCGGCTTGAATCCCCTGGAAGGAAAGTATCACCTGACCGCATGCTCCCGGTGCTTTCTGAAATTCAAACCGGTTGATGCATCCGGGATTAAATGGAGGTGTCCCGAATGCGGGGGGATAATAAAGCGGGGCGTTGACACACGAATCAATGAACTTGCAAAACTCAAAAAGCCGGGGCATCCCGGGCACAGACCGCCGTACATTCACATTATTCCTCTTGCTGAAGTAATCTCCCTGAGTATGAAAATCAGGACACTTACAAGCAAAAAAATACAGGAAAAATGGAATACCCTGGTTGAACACTTCGGAACTGAAATTAATGTTTTAATTGACTCTGATGTTGAAGATATTAAAAAAATTGACCCGAAGATAGGAGTAATTATAGATAAATTCAGGAACGGGAGAATAAAGTATATCGCAGGCGGCGGCGGAGCGTATGGAAGACCGACACTTGATGCGAATGAAAAGGACAGGTTCTGGGGATTCGGGCAGAGGGGGTTAAATGAATTTTAAATTAATAAAAATCTAATCTATTTATAATTAAAATAAAAAATAAAAGATGGATATATTTGAAAAATTTAATTATTCAACACAAAATCTTTTGCATGTGCTGAAAGAAATGGAATCACATCTCCCGGAGCCGAGGGTTCGCCAGATAGAAAATCTGGAAAGGTCAATAAAAGATGTTAGAACGGATTTGCTGAATATGGAACTAAAAGAAAAATATCCTGGTGCAGATCCGGATGCGGAACTCCTTGATTTGGTCGGGAGCGAGCCGGTCATTTCTTTGAAAGAGGAGAAAGAGGAAATTAGAAAAATGCTTGAAAAAAGAATATGAAAATGCTTGTTGATATAAATGTCTTTGAAGATGTAATAAGAAAGAGGGATAAATGGGAAGGACGGGCAGAGGGAGTTAAATGAATTTTAAATTTTATTACCAGGGGTCTGATATTCCCGGCGAGATTTAACATACCCTGATTCCCTTTAAAAATATAAAAATATCTCCGAAAACAGGATCACAGTTTAAGTTCAGGATGTTTCTTTAGAAACTCCTTTACTTTTTTGCTTCTCATTTTCTTTTCGTGTTCTGATTTCAGGTGTTCTATGATATTTTCCTGCTCTTTTTACATACCCGACAGTCATATTTTTCCAAATCCTTAAGTATATCTTTTGCTTTCATTTTTAATTTACCTTCTATTCACCCATATTTAAAAATAAGATTTAAATTCATGCGGGTTTTGATTTTTGTTTCCTTCTTGTTATCACTGTAAAAATAAAGGTTGATATCACTAATACAATTAACATATCAACCATGGTGAAAGAGGGAAGCCCTTTTTTTCTACAAACATATTTTACTGTTGATGTATCTGAAGGAGTATAGGTAGTTCCTGTTTCATTATCCGTAGCATTCAACACAGCTTCGTTTACATGCTCGCCACAGGGCAAGCAGGGACCGTACTCGGGTCCAAAGTCACAGGTCATGTAAGGGTTTTCACATTCGGGCACACCCCCACAGGTCGTAACAGGGTTCGAACACGCACATGCTATGTTGGGCACATCAACAGCATAATTAAAAATACATGCCCCCTCTGGAGGTATATCACTTACGTTGAATCTATTCCCTGTTCTGCTGACAGCACATCCACTCGTGGTAATTGGATCCACAGTATAGCTGAAACCCGGCGGTAATGTATCTATTACGCTTACATCTACCAAACCAGTGCTTCTTTGATTTGTGATAGATATTGTGTATAGTATAGTATCTCCTGGCTGGATATAATAGTCATCTGGTATCTTTGTTATGTTTGGGCATGGACATGTACAGTTACATTCATCACATTCTTTCCAGGGGGTTTGGTTCCCTAGTCTTTTATCTTTCAAAATACCCCCCCACCAATATCTCAAGTGCCAACACTTATCATTATTATTAAAATTAAAAGTACAAAAATGAGGATTGCCACTATGATCATTGCACCATTCTTCCCATTTTTTCTTTAGTTCAAGTATTCGAGTTCTAGTTTTATTGTAACCAGATTCGTGAGCCTCTTCGTCGCTTACACAAGTATCATTATTTGTATCGGCACTTTTATTCATTAGATCTTTTATAAACCCTTGAGTATATATTCCTCTGTGTGATATAGTATCATTTGCAGAGCCAACTACACATCTACCCGAGCCATTTATCTTATTTGTACCAGCATTAAAGTTGATTCCTGCATAACAAGAAGCTATGATGATACTTAAATGGCAAGTTTTATTAGACTCATTGCAATCATATGAAGTAACATTATGGCAGGTTATATTTTTAGTGCATGGTGTAAGGTTAGCTAACATTGCACATAATTCGCTTCCATTAAGTGTATGACGTTTACCGTTAATTATTCTTCTATCCCCGTTTTTATCATAGAATTGGATGCCTCTTCCATCACTCCGACCATGTCCGTGGATATATAATAAAAACCTGTCGCCGCATTTAATTTTTTTCTTTATTTCATCTATTGCTTTCTGAATATTTGTTTTGTTGTTGAGGGTATTGCCGTTACCGTTTGGATGAAGAAATGTTACATTTGCTCCTCCTATCGACAAAGTTCTATTCATGGCTTCTGATGTTTTTCTACTAAAATTTACATCATTCCGGTTTCCACCTGCATTAATAATCAATGCATAAATAGATTGATTACAACCACAAAGCAATGGGCACTTCAGCAATGGTTTTGGAGGGTCCAGCTTTGGATGTATTTGCTGTGGCGGCTCCCCTCCCGGTGGAAACAATGGCCATGGAGGCCACCATGAAGACCAGTTTGGATCATTTGGGCTTGGAGGCTATTCTGTTAAGAAAACAAAGAAATCCTCAACCTCACCAGATGAAAAGTTTCCGCTTCCATCCCAATCATTATTATAGAAAGTTTCATTAACTGTTTCGTTTGAAAGCAAAACCCTCATCCAGGAAGGTGACGGATTAACGCTTCCATTCCACCAGGTAAAACCTGGCGTAATTATAGTTGTAGTTGTTCCGATAGATACATTGTCTGTTATATTTAAATTAACGATAACCCATTCTTCCATAGTGCCATTCTGCCAGCTTCCATTCTGGTCAAGATCTATTAATACATTGACATACCATGTCATGTCTGGTGCAGAAGGATCTACTGTAACATCAAACGCTAATCTTGCTGTTGTATTCTCTATTATCACAAACATTCTATCATCATAGTCATTATCCACCAGGTTTGGTGCTCCATCTGCATCAGCAGGGTCCTTTGCATCTGTTTCTCTGCTTACTGAAAATCCTAACATTGCATGGCTTGTGTTTCGCACATTAGCACCGGGTTGATTAAAACGACTGTTTGATGTATTGTATAAAGTTGGGAACTTTCCGGTCAAATTATAATAAGCATCCTGCTCGTCAGGAGCATCACCATAATCTCCCTCAGGCGGATTTAATGCACTGTAATTATAAGCTTGTGTATAATTCTGACCTAAAATGGAGTAAATTGAAATAGCTTCATTATTTTGTTTTTTTAAATATATTGACTCATCATTTATTTCAGGTGGCCAAGATGCATTATAAATAATATAGTTTCCTGTTGCATTATCAATAAACACGCATCTTACAGGATGGGCAAAAAGTGCATTAGGCATATCATCTATGTATGCAAACCATTCAACATTTGCTACAATTCTATTGCAGCCGCCTTCCAGTGAACTTACATTATCTCCTGGTTGAAGTGGTTCTGAGAGCATGTATGCTGAAGTGGGTCCGAATCCACTCGGCCCCATTACATCTTCAATCAATGTATTTAAAGCATCATCTTTTGTTATTGCCGTAGCGTTTGAAGCAAACGCCATAAAAATTAAAAAAATCAAAACACAAAAAATCAAACTCTTTTCAACATTTTTTACGGAGAATTTATCTCCTTTAAATATATTTTTTGCTTTCATTTTTAACTCATCACTTGAGAAATTTAATTTTTAATTTGCATCTAATATCATAGATGCGTATGATATATAGATTTTCATCTTTAAAAATGATTTGTTTTTCCGGATATTATTCCTTTTTCCATTTTTTTAGTGCTTAATTAACAATTCCGGAAACAAAAACTCATAATTTAACCTTGAAAAATACCAAAATTGATTTAGCCGTCCAATTTCAATTTCAAAAAATATTTCCGTTTTTGCCGTAAATTTTTATAAAATAAACTTTTCCGGAAAAATAAATCCCGAAATTCCACTTTATCTTTGCCGAAATTTACATTTTAACCATAAAATCCAATTTTCAAGTTTTTTATTTAAGTTTTTTATATCTGAGAGTAATTTATAATTAACATGGGCAATATGGGGCATAAACTTACGGATAAGGAGAAACTCGTACTCTGGGGATTAACCGGGTACCCGGGTTTGAAGGATGTGGAAGTTTCAAAAAAACTTGGTATTGAAAGGAGAACATTTTCCGCCGTAAAAACAAAACTTAAAAACAGGGGGGTGTTTTCAACTTTAACGGTTCCCGATTTCAATGCAGTGGGCTGCAAACTTTTAACTGTCTGCTACGGAAGGTTCAATCCGATGGTATCTTATGATGACAGAAAAGAAGGTGTTCAAAAAATCAGGGAATGCGAAGAAATAATACATGTCTATTCAACGGACAGGAAATTCCTGCTCCTGTGTGCTTCAAAAAATTTCACGGAGTTTAGAAAAAAAGCAGCCGAAATTTTAAGATTCTACAAACAGAATAACTTTCTTGAAGATGTAACTCATGTACATTTCCCGCTTGAAATCAGCCGGTATCGTTTTTTTGGATTTTCGGAATTAATAAAAGATATTTTTGGATTGGATATTGAACAGGGAGTTTCACAGCCCGTTTAAATCCCTTAATTTCACCTACCTCAAGACACCCACTTGTAACCCAACTTTTTATTCCCAAACCATGGTATCTCCCAGGATTTCTTAAAGACTTCGTTCGATTTCAATACTGGCGTATGTGCCTTTTTTCTCATTTTTACGACTGCTTTGTTGCCTTCCACTTCCACAACTCCTGGGCTGTTTATAAATTTTGAAAATAGTGTTTTAGCTGTGTTGTTCTCAAATCTTTTCAGATCACTTGCCAACATCTTGTATAGCGTGTCTGCCACCATCGTCATCACTACATCAAACTGTATGCGAATCATAAGCGGAGAACTTAATGCGTTGAGATTGAAAAACTTTACTAACTCTGCAATTTTGTTTTCAATTCTCCATCGCCGGGCATAATGGGTGACAAGTTCTTTGAGCTCAATATCCTCGTTATTGGTTATCACAAATGTTGGCTTCTGCCTGCCGTTATCCGTTATGATGACCTCCCGCAAGTCCATATCGTGCCCTTTTGGTTGGAATCTATGTTCGTAAACTGAAGGTGTGGGATATTTTCTCTTTGGTATATCAAGTTTCACTTCTTTCCAGTCGCTGGCAGGAATCTCTAACGCATCATCTATCATTTTTTTACCTCTAC
>MCBE01000261.1 GCA_001723845.1 Candidatus Altarchaeales archaeon WOR_SM1_SCG | reverse complement strand
TTCTTATAGTATTAGGATTAAATAAAAATATAAAAATAGAAAATTTCCATTGAATTCAATTTATTAATAATAAAAATTAAAAATATAATACATAAAAATATAAAATTTGTATAAAAATTAATAAATTAATAGAAAATTTATAAAATGGTAAAAAATTTTGACCCTGTTGATGCTGCAATGATAAACATTCTCCAGGAGGAACCCGCTCTTGCAGGCGAGCGCCTGCGGGATGAAGTCAACAAGAGAACAGGAAAAAACCTGACAACCGCCGCGATAAATGCAAGGCGCGGGAACCTGATAAAAAAACAAATTTTAAAACACGCGTACATCCCTGATTACAAAAAAGTCGGGAAAAGCTTATGCGGCTTTATCATGCTTAAAACCCAGAAACAGGAGACAAAAATCGCAAATGAATTATCGGACAATGAAAAATGGCCCGAAATCATGGAAGCGCACGCTATAATAGGGCAGTATGATATTCTTTTAAAAACAAGGGTCAGGGACACGGAAGAACTCGGTAATCTGGCATTCAGGTTAAGAGAGGAAATCGCGGAACTTGAAAGGACAGAGACATTTATTGCCGCACTCACGGGAAAAGAAACGCCGAATGTTAAAATTTAAGTAAAATTTAAGTATTGATTATGTTTTGATATAAGTAAAATTTAATATTACTTGCATTGCACTATAAGTAAAGTTTAATAATACTTGTATTAGACCAATAATAAACGAAAAAAATAAAAAAATATTATTTACCCAGGTAGTAATTTATAATCGGCTCAAGCGCGTCTTCAAAATGCTCAAAACCCACGGATTTTGCAACATAATGGTTGCAGCCGAAATTAAAACTGTCAAATACATCCCTGTCAAGTGTTGAAACCGTAAGCATTACAACCGGTATGTCCTTCAGGATTTCATCTGATTTAATTTCTTTCAGAACCTCAATGCCGTTCATTTTAGGCATCCTGATGTCCAGCAGTATCAGCCAGGGAAATTCATTTTCACCATGTTTTTCCCTTTCATGCAAATAATCCAGCGCCTCTTTACCATCCTTTGCAACAACCAATTTACCCCCGATATTCCTGGACTTAAATTTCCTTTTCATTAATTCAACATCATCGCTGCTGTCTTCTACCAGTAAAATATTCCTGTTTTTAGCATAAGCGCTCATTTCCGAAGTTATTTTTTAAAATTTTGATTTTTATTAAAATTTAAATTTCACTCATCCGGTTTTATGCGCCCAGGTTCCCCGTCGCTTATACTCATATCTCTAAGAATTAGGGGTTAGGTGTTAGTGGTTAGTTGTTAGGGGTTAGGTGTTAGTGGTTAGTGGTTAGTTGTTAGTGGTTAGGTGTTAGGTGTTAGTGGTTAGTGGTTAGGCGTTAGTTGTTTAGGTATTGGTAATCCCTGGCCCCTATCCCCTGATCCCTGGCCCCTCTTTACCTACTCAAATAGTAATTTATAACCGGCTTGAGCGTGTCTTCAAATCTCTCAAATCCGACTGACTTTGTAATATAATTTTTACACCCGTTGTCAAAACTTTCAAATATGTCATTTTCTATGGTTGATACGGTAAGCATGACAACAGGTATGTTTTTCAGTTTTTTATCGGCGTTAATCGCTTTAAGCACTTCAATGCCGTTTACCTTGGGCATCCTGATGTCAAGCAGGATTAAATCCGGGTCAGGGAATTTCTCCTTATCCGAATATTTTTTATTGCGGTATAGATAGTTCAATGCCTCTTCGCCGTTCTTCGCGATAACCAGTTCACATTCTATGTTATTGGACCTGATTTTCCTTTTTATTAACTCTATATCGTCGCTGCTATCTTCCACGAGCAATATATTATTTTTTTTAGTCCCCATCTTTGTTTTATTTAATATTAATTTAATTTTTTCTTTGTTTTTAATTTTTTTAAATTATACTACAAACTATATGACTCGCACCTTGCTTGCCATATTTGCAGTATGGGATTGGAAATCCCATATTCCGAAGGAATGATCAACCTTTTCCGAAGGTTGTTTTTAATATTCTGTGTTTTAAACGGAACACCTGCTACTACCGGTTAGCTTGCTAAACCTTAATTGTTTTGTCGCACAACGAAGCCAGGGTATTGTGCAGCCCCTCATGAATTTCCGTATCTATTGTTGTAAAAATGCCGCTTTCATCCCGGAGACGAAGGCGGTTAATTAACTGTTGGCTGAATTTCGTTAAAGTCCCTATGTCATTGTAAATTTGCATGGTTGAGAGCGAATCAATAATTAAAATTTTATTTTTCATTTCAATCCTTTCCATAAGCGAGTTTACCCACATCCCGACCTCCTCAAGCGCTGACGGGTTTTCAATAAACACGCATTTTCCGTGTTCTCCCGGGGATTTTCCTGCCATGCACGAGATTGTGTCAATAAAAAATAAATTCGTTGTGTCTATATCATATCTTTCAAAGTGCTTTGTCATGTAGCCGTACGGGCGGGCGGATGTCAAATAGACCCCACCCATGCCTTTATCCGTAATAAATTTCAGCGACTCAAGAACAGAATTAATATAATCTTTTGAGTTTGCGTTAAGCAGGACTATGAATACATCCCCGAGTGAGCCAAGATCTTTACAAAGATTGATTTTAAAATTTTTATCATTCATCTTTTATAGAGTATCAAATTTTAATTATTATTAATTAGTTTGAATTATTATTAATTATATAGTATTGAGTTAAATTATAATTAAATAAAATCCTTAATAAATAATATAATTCTAATTTTTTAGGAATCATATAAGATGGAATATAAATATAAAACAAGAGAGCAACTTATAAAAGAACTTATAGAATTGCGAAAGCGTATTACTGAATTGGAGAGATCAGAAAATGAGCGTAAGGAGGCGAATGAAGCAATGAAAGAGTCAGAGAAAAAGTACTCAACTCTCGTGGAAAAAGGAAATGACGGGATTATCATCATCCAGGATAATTTACTGAAATTTGTAAATTCAAAGATGATTGAGATAACGGGCTTCTCAATTGAGGAAGCGCTGGAAAAGCCGTTCATTGAATTTGTTTCCCCAAAACACAGGGAATTGGTGATGGACAGGTATAAAAAAAGATTGTCCGGGGAAAAAATTCCCAATAAATATGAAATAGAAATTCTTTCAAAAGATAACAGGAAAATTCCCGTTGAAATAAATGCCAGTTTAATTGAATACGGGGGAAGACCTGCTGATATGGCAATAATTCGCGACATAATAGCGCGCAAGCGGGCGGAGATGGAAATACGGCAACGAACAGAAGACATTGACCTGACTAATTCCCTGAATTACGCCGTCAACCGCGGAGATACTCTTGAGGATGTCATCAAACTATTGGCTGATAATACAAAAAAGATGTTTTCCTGCTATGGAGCAACAGTATATTTGCCCTGCGAGGATGGAAAATCCCTTAAATTACAGAATCTCACTCTTCCCACCCCTATTCTGAACAAGATTGAAAATTTAATAGGTATGAAAATACCTGAAATGCGCATTCCATTGAAAGAAGGCAGTATTTACCTGGAAGTGCTACAATCAGGCAGACCGCATCTTATCAGCGATCCTGAAAAGATCCAGCGCTTTATAATGGAATTTGCCGAAACAGTCCGCCTGCCTAAACCACTACACTTGACAATCAGAAATAGCCTTCCTCACATTTACAATATTCTTGGTATTCAATCATTAATGATTATTCCTCTTATTTCAGACGGTAAAGTCATCGGTTTGATGGATGTTTCTCACACCAGGCAGTTTAAGGAATCAGATTTGAAGCGGTTTGAGACCATTGCCTGGCAGTTGACTGCCTCAATCAAGCGAAAGCAAGCAGAAGAAGCGCTGCGCGAAAGCGAGGAGAAATTCAGGCAGTTCTTTGAAAACGAGCCGGAATACTGTTATATGGTTTCGCCTGACGGCATAATACAGGACATGAATGAATCCGCTCTCAGGGCGTTGGGCTACAAAAGAGATGAAATTGTCGGAAAACCCCTTGAAACGATTTATGCTCCCGAATTACTGCCAAAGATGAAGGATAATTTAAGGAAATGGAAAAAAGACGGGAAACTAAAGGATGCGGAAATGGTTATTATCACAAAGAAAGGGGATAGAAGAACAGTCATTCTCAGTGCTGATTCAATAAGGGATAAGAATGGAAAAATACTGTATTCCGTTTCAGTGCAAAAGGACATAACAAGGCGAAAAAAAGCAGAGGATGCGCTTCAGGCAGTTAATGAAAGATTGAATTACCTGCTTGCATCCACATCCACCGCAATCTATACATCAAAAACTTCAGGCGATTACGGAGCCACCGAAATCACGGAAAACGTAAAACAGCTTACGGGCTATGAGCCATGGGAATTCATTGATGATTCAAGTTTCTGGATAAATCATGTCCATCCCGAAGACCGGCAGCGCGTCTTGAGTGAGGTGTCGCGCCTATTTGACCTGGGGAAGCACATATATGAGTACCGTTTCCTTAATAAGGACGGCACATACCGGTGGCTACGAGACGAAATGAATCTGATGAGGGATGAGTCAGGGAATCCCGTTGAGATTGTCGGCTGCTGGATTGACATCACCGAGAGGATTAAAGCCGAAGAATTAATTAAGGAGTCAGAGGAGAAGTTCAGGAATCTTGCCGAGCAGTCGCCGAATATGATTTTCATCAATAAAATGGGGCGTGTCGCGTACGCTAATAAGAGGTGCGAGGAGATTCTCGGGTATGAAAGAGAAGAGTTTTACTCGCCGGACTTTAATTTCCTCGTTTTAATTGCGCCCGAATACATAGACACTTTAAAAGAAAAATTCGGCAGGCATAAAATGGATGAGGAGGTTCTTCCTTATGAGTATGCCCTTTTAACAAAAGACGGTAAGCGAATTGAATCAATAATTAACACGAAATTAATAAACTATGAAGGAAGCCGCGCAATTCTTGGAGTAATAACCGATATAACGGAGCGAAAGCAGGCGGAAGAATCGCTCAGGGAATCCGAGGAGAAATTCAGGAACCTTGCCGAGCAGTCACCGAATATGATTTTTATTATTAAGGGAAAGGGGATCGTGTATGCAAATAAAAAATGCGAGGAGATTACGGGTTATAAAAGAGAAAATTTTTACATGAAAAATTTCAATTTTATTTCTTTAACACTGCCCGAACACGCCGAACTGATACAAACAAACTTAAGAAGAAACTTTGAAGGCGAAGATGTTTCACCCTTTGAATTCACGATTATCGGGAAAAAAGGCAATAAAATTGATGTTATACTTGCATCAAAATTGATAAAATACGGTGGTGAAACCGCGGTGCTTGGAATAATAACTGATATTACAAAACGCAAGGAAGCGGAAGAAAAACTTAAAAGAACCGCTGATGACCTTGCCCGCTCTCATGCCGATATAGAGACATTCGTGTATTCCGTTGCGCATGACCTGCGCGGTCCTCTTCGGGCAATGCGGGGGTTTTCCGAGGCACTTATTGAGGACTATGCAGATAAGATGGATTCTACTGCCATGGATTACACCCGCAGGATTTCTAACGCTTCCAGGCGAATGGATAATATGATACAGGATTTACTTTCATACAGCAGGGTCAGCCGCGCTGAAATGGAACTTGGACCCGCGAATTTTGAAAATATCCTGGATGATGTAATTGAGCAGATGGACTCCGAGATTAAAGAAAAGAAAGCTAATATTTATGTGAAAAAGCCGCTTCCTGCGGTTGTCGGAAACATGGACATACTGCCGCATGTAATCAGGAACCTCATCTCAAATGCGCTCAAGTTCGTTTCTCCCGGTGTAAAACCCGCGGTTAAAATATGGTCAGAGGATTGTGATTATGATAATCTTGTGCGTATCTGGGTGGAAGATAACGGCATCGGAATCGCTCCCGAATACAGGGAACGCATTTTCCGCGTCTTTGAGCGCCTGCACAGCACCGAAGAATACACAGGTACCGGCATCGGTCTTGCAATCGTTCGTAAAGGTGTTGAGCGCATGGGAGGCTGTGCAGGGGTTGAGTCAGAACCCGGCAGGGGGAGTAAGTTCTGGATTGAATTACAAAAGGCAGGTGAAAAATCAGGGGTCAGGAATTAGTAAACAGGTTTCAGGAATTACCAATCTCTCAACACTAACCCCCAACCCCTAACCCCTGACAACCAACCCCTGACAACCAACCCCTGACAACCAACCCCTGACAACCAACCTCTGACAACCAACAACCAACCCCTGACAACTAACCACCAACCCCTAACCCCTAACCCCCAACCCCTGACAACCAACCCCCGACAACCAGATACCAGGATCACATAGTTAGCAGTACGATAAAAATCAGCAAAAATGAGCAAAAATTCCCGTATTGTTTATAACTTTTAAAATTTAATAGAATTATTAATAATATTTTTTAATTTAACTTAATTTATTTAAAAAAATGAAAGGAGCACAGGCAATTGTAAAATCACTTGAAGAAGAAGGAGTAAAAAACATGTTCGGGATTCTTGGAGGGTCTATACTTGATGTATATGATGTTTTATACGACTCGGGACCCCGGCATATTTTAATGAGGCACGAGCAGTGTGCAGCCCATGCGGCAGAAGGTTACGCGAGAGCATCAGGAGATGTCGGCGTTTGCATAGCAACATCCGGTCCAGGAGCAACAAATCTTGTCACCGGAATTGCGGACGCATTTCTTGATTCCGTGCCGATTGTTGCACTTACCGGGCAGGTTCCGACATTTTTAATCGGGAATGACGCGTTCCAGGAAGCAGACATTGTCGGAATTACAATGCCTGTAACAAAACACAATTTCCAGTTAAAAGACGCGGATGAAATTCCCCTTACCATAAAAAAGGCATTTAAGATTGCATCAACGAGGCGCCAGGGACCTGTTCTTGTTGACCTGCCAAAAGACATCCAGCAGCAGGAATTAAAGAAAAATTTTCATTACCCCGATGATTCGGAACTCCCGGAATATAAAGAGAAAATTAAAGGTTATCCCGAGTACAGGGTAAGCGCGGGGTACAAGGTAAGACCCATTGCAGGACACGAGGAACAGATAAAGGCGGCGGCAAAATTATTAATAAATTCCGAGCGCCCCGTAATTCTTGCAGGCGGCGGCGTTATTGCCGCAAACGCATCAAGCGAGTTAATAAAACTTGCAGAGTCGTTAAACATCCCGGTTACAACAACACTGATGGCAAAGGGTTCTTTTCCCGAAGACCATCCTCTTGCAATGGGAATGGTGGGCATGCACGGCAGGAAAGTTGCGAATTTAATGCTTTCCGCATCAGATGTTTTGCTTGCAGTCGGCTGCCGCTTTTCAGACCGGGTCACGGGAAATGTTAAAACTTTCGCAGAAGATGCTAAGATAATTCATGTTGATATTGACCCCGCGGAAATCGGGAAGAATGTGGAAATTGATTTGCCGATTGTCGGTGATGCAAAACTCGTGCTTCAAAATTTAATTAAAATTTTAAATACATTGAAAAACAGGGAAAAAAGCGAGTGGAACGCGAAACTTAAAACATTTAAAAAGGAATTTGCGCCGTTGTACGATTATGATACCCCGCCAATTAAACAGCAGAGGGTTATGAAAGAAATCAATAAAATAATTGATGACAGAACAATTATCACGACAGAAGTCGGGCAGAACCAGATGTGGTGCGCTCATTACCTGAAAATAAAAAACCCGAGACAGTTTATTTCTTCAGGCGGGCTGGGAACAATGGGTTTCGGGTTCCCCGCGGCAATCGGTGCGCAGGTTGCAAAGCCGGAATGTAAGGTAATTGATGTCGGGAGCGAGGGAAGTTTCATGATGACCGGGCAGGACATGGCAACATGCGTTATTAATGATATTCCCGTAAATGTTGTTTTACTTGACAACAGGTGGCTTGGAATGGTTATGCAGTGGCAGGATATTTTTTATAAATGCAGGAGGTCAAATACATATCTTGGCGAGACACCTGATTTCGTGAAATACGCCGAATCCTTCAAGGCAAAGGGTATTGAGGTAACAAGACCCGGTGAAATTGCAGAAGCCCTTCACACAGCCCTTAATGCAGATGAGCCGTGCATCGTTGATATAAGAGTTGACCCCGACGAACATATACTGCCGATGGTTACGCCAGGAGGAAGGCTTGACCAGATGATTGAAAGAAGGGTCACAGGGTAAAATCAAAGATCTAAATTTATGTTCTATTAGCAATCTTTTCTGCCGCCGGGTTTATTCCAATAAAAAAAATACAAAACCAAAAAAAATGAAATACAACCCGCGAATAAAATTAATAAACAATTTATCTTCCGCGGAAAAGGAAATTGAAAAAATCGGAGCAGACCCGTACAGCGTAAAAATCATGGCTTCTAAAATGATTCACTCCTGCATAAAAATGACTTTCGTGGAAGCAAAAATTGCCCACATAATAAAACAGGAAATGCTTGCGATCGGGGGCGATGCTGCCGTCTCCAGGGGAATTCTTGATTTTACCGATAAAAATACAGATGTTATTTTAATGGGAACGCACAAGCAGTACAAAAGGTTAATTAAGCGGCTGAAAAAGCAACCATTTGACCTGTCAAAAATCGGAGAGGATATTGAAACCATTCTAAATAATTTTGAAAATAATAATAAAATCAAAAATATAAAATTCAAAAATAGTATTAAAAATAAAAACTACAATTTAAAAATCGGCGAAGGGACACTTATCATGGGGATTTTGAATGTCTCTCCCGATTCCTTTTATGACGGCGGGAGATATGATGAACCTGAAAAAGCAGTTGAGCGGGCAAAACAGATGGTTTCTTGCGGAGCGGATATAATTGATGTCGGCGGGGAGTCAACAAGACCGGGTTCTGATCCTGTCTCGCTAAAAGAGGAATTAAACCGCACAATTCCCGTGATTGAAGCAATATCTTCTGAAATTGATGTCCCTATTTCGATTGACACCTACAAGTCAGAAGTCGCAGAAAAAGCAATTCAAGCAGGCGCCTCCATAATTAATGACATTTCAGGGCTGGGGTTTGACGAAAAAATGGCTGAAGTCGCGGCAGAGTACGATGTTCCTGTAGTAATAATGCACATACGGGGAACACCGGGAGACATGCAGAAAAACCCACAGTACGATGATGTAATCTCTGATATACTTGCATTTTTCAGGGACAGGATAAAATTTGCAATTGATTCAGGGATAGATGAAAATAAAATTATAATTGACCCAGGCATCGGCTTTGGAAAAACAGTTGAGCATAACCTTGAAATAATTAAAAAATTAAGGGAGTTTAAAATTTTAGGAAAGCCGATTTTGATAGGGACATCAAGGAAGTCGTTTATCGGGGCTGCGTTGAAACAGGAAAACCCGGGAGACCGGCTTGAAGGAACGCTTGCAACGGTTGCGGCAAGTGTTATGAACGGGGCGGATATTGTGAGGGTGCATGATGTAAAGGAGTGTGGGATGGCTGCGGGGATGATTGATGCGATAGTTAATAAACAACAAATTTAAATAAATTATATTATGATGAAATCCGCCACGAAAACACCCAACACAATCACAAAGGCAATAAACGAATTCGTAGAAACCGCGAGCAAAAAATTCCCGGAGATAGAATCAATTGTGGTTTTTGGTTCTGTTGCAAGAGGGACTTATAACAAAGACAGCGATATCGATTTGCTGGTCGTGGTAAGGGATCATAAAATACAAAAATATCTGGATTCATTAGCGTTTGATATGACATTAAAATACGGTGAGGTTTTTGGGTTAATCGTAAGAACGCCGGAAGAGATTAAATATTTAATAAAATTAGGAACGCCCCTCATGGACGCAGTCCTTACTGAGGGAAAAATAAAATATGGCACTGAAACCTTCAAAAGAACTTGTGGAAAAGGAATTGGAATTGGCGCGGGAATTCCTGCGTGACGCAAAATACCTGCTAGATAAAGGAGCATTGAGGTCTGCTTCCAGCAGAGTATACTACTCGATGTTTCACGCGGCAAGAGCGATACTGGAGTCATTAGGTGAAAGTCCGAAAACACATAAAGGAACCATTTCCTTGTTTGGAGAAAAAGTCATAAAGGGAAATCTAATGGATAAAGTGTTTGGGAGATATTTAAGCCAGGGATACAGGGAAAGGCAGAGTGCAGATTATGACGGAATGATACTGCCTGAAGAGGATGAAGTTACAAGAATCGTTGGGAATGCAGAAAAGTTTTTAGGAGATATTGAAAAGATAATAAAAGAAAAATTCTGAAATATCCCTGTTATGAGGATGTAATCGGTGAGATTATTTCATTTTTCAGGCAGCAGTAAAGTTTGCAAGTGATTCGGGAATTAATTAAAAAAATTAAAGGATATGCTACCTGGTAGAGAAATTGTAAAATGGATTTAGAAAAATTAAAATCTGATTTAGTGCAAAACTACGGCGCCGGGAAAATAGGCGATATTATCCGCTTTATTGCTCATGAAGACCGGGAGGCAGCGAAAGATCTTGTAGAAAGCATTGACCTTAAAAAACTAAAAGGTAAACTTGACTCGGGAGAATCAATTGTAAAAATTGTTTTATGTATTTCAGGGATTTGCCAGGGCAGCCGGAATGCTGCAAACAAACTTCTCCGGATGATTGATTTCAATAAATTGAAAGATAAATTAAGCCGCGAGGATGATTTTGAAACACTGGGCGGGTGCGTCTTTGAATTAATGGATGTGAACTGTGAATTTACAGAAAAATTAATTGCTGTTCTTAAAGATAAATTAAACAACGAAGAGGATGTTGAAAAAATCGGCGGGTTTTTTTCATTTTTTTCAAATGTTTGCGGCGAAAAATCTGCATTTCCCGGGAAACTGGCGGAGCGAATTGATTTCAAAAAATTAAGAAATAAATTAAACGATGAAGAAGACATTGAAAAAATCGGTGCGTGCATCGGGGGAATTGCAGAAATAAACCCCGCGTATGCCGAAAGATTGATACCCTGGAGGGACTTTGAAATTCTGGAAAATAAATTAAAGGATGAATGGGATGTTGAAAAAATTTCCTTTTTTATAAACAATGCAGCAAAAGCCGATAATGAATTCGCCTGTCGCCTGCTTCCTGTTTTAAAAGATAAATTAGACGCCGAAGAAGATGTCAGGAAGTTAAGTTTTTGTATTTCAAATTTCAATGAAAAAGGAAAGAATGCCGCTGAAAAGATTGTAAATGCACTGGATTTTGAAAAATTAAAAAATAAATTAGAAAAAGAAGAAGACATCATAAACCTTGCTTTTTGTATAAAAGAGATAACCTGGGCAAGCGAGACATTCGGCTTGAAATTATTAAAGCAGATTGATACGGGAAAGATAATAAATCCGGATGCAAGAGAGCAGGTAATTGAATTGAAAAACGAATATTTATTGAATTAAGAATTTGCGGGCAGGAAGGCGTGGAGAAATTAAAATAAAATGTGATCGTTTAAGGCATTGTTGGTGATAATCCTCAACCCACCCCAACCCACTTATATTTTGCTTGTATTTCAATGGGTTATAACTAAACTTCCCAAATTCCCGACTTTTTAGGCATTACATGAGTATTTTTAGATATTGGTAACCACATATATTTTTATAAATATAATGGTTAATTAGGCATGACATTTATAAGATACAAAACATTTGGAAAACAAGAATATGCATACGAAATCATGAGTTACCGTGATAAAAAGACGAAGCGTCCAAAACAAAAAACGAAATACTTGGGCGTCGTAATTGACAAGAAGAAAAAGATTTTCAGGAAGCCACTAAAGGAAAAACTAATGAAAGAAAAATTCATCCTTGACTTTGGGGACACTTTTCTCATCCATAAATTTTTAGAAAAGGAAGGGTTTACAAAACTTCTGAAAGATTCATTTGGCGAAAATGGAAATATGCTGTTCAATCTCATCGCCTATAAACTATGCCATCCCTCAGCAATGAGATTGGCGGAAATCTGGCAAAATGGAAACGCGATAAAGTACTTATGTAAAGCCAATTTACAGTCGCAGAGAATCAGTGATTTGATGGTTGAAATTGGTAGAGAAGAAAAGTACCGCACATTTTTTGAAAACTACCTCTCATTCATAACGCACTCGTCAGATGGGTTGCTGTTGGATATAACTGCGATGCCGAATCAGATTCATATGCCCTTTTCGCAGTGGGGTTATCACGATGAAGATATTGACAAGCAGATAAATCTCATGTTGGTTGTGGATAAAGCAACTTCTATGCCCTTGTATTTCAGATATATCCCCGGGAGTATCCCTGATGTCAGCAGCCTGAAGCCAACCATCGACGAGATGAAAAAATTCGGTATAGAAAATACTTATTCAATATTTGATGCAGGATTTTACTCAGAAGACAATATAAACGCGTTGTATGGAATAGAAATGCCTTTTATGGTGCGGTTACCTGCGAACAGAAAGATTTACAAAGAGGTCATTAATGGAAGCGGGGACCTGGAAAATGTAAAGTATGCAGTAAGGTGCGGGGAAAGAGGATTATTCATAAAAAAACATGGAGTGGACTTATTTGGTAAACCTGCGTTTGCCTATGTTGTTTTGGACCCTGCAAGAAAAGGCAGAGAAATGACAAAACTTATTTTGCAATTGGGTGAGATTGACAAAAGTGATGATGAGAAAGCATTTATGTTAAAGAAAAAGGGCATAATGGTGCTCATTTCTTCTATTGAGATAGCAGAGGATCAGGTAGTGCCTTTCTACTATAGCAGGCAAGCTGCAGAACAACTTTTCAAGTTCTCGAAAAGCGATCTGAAGATGCTTCCTTTAAGAACACACAAAGAGGAGAGTATGCGAGGTTACCTGCTCTTGATATTCATAACACTATGGGTATTCTTGCTCCTACGGAAAAAAATAGGGAATAAGGTTACTGTTGAGGAAGCATTACTCTTGCTTAGGAATCTTAAAGCCACAGTGTTTGAGAACGAGATGCTTATTCCTGAAATTACTAAGAAGCAGAGGTTGTTATTTGAGAGGTTTGGAATTGTAGTGCCTAAAGTGGCGGGAATTTAGGAACTTACATTTTTATCAAGAAAAAATGTTTTGATTTTACAAATTGATCCGTAACTTCAACTATTTTACGGAATAGGTTTATCTGGAAAATTTACTCCTAATTTTTTCAGCAGGGTTCTTGACTTTTTCGGGACTTCCGCAAATTGGAACTTTCCCCCGATTTTCATTATCTGGACTCTTTTTAAATACTCGGCAACATCAAGAACAGAATACTGGTTCAACAGTTTCTTTTCAACCAATTGTTCATATACTCTGTAATACATCAACAAGGCAATAAAACTTACAAACAAGAAGCCCTCAAGTTGTTTATCGTCCCTCATGTAATTCCTGTCGGACTCAAGAATGTTTTTAAAGATGTCAAACACCTTCTCTATATCCATCCTACTTTTCAAAAGCCCGTAAACTTCCTCGGCAGATTTATCACAATTTGTTCTTACGGTTATTACCCCTAATTTATAATCTTCCTCATACAATTTTAGCTCAAAGTTGTTGATCTTTTTCGCAATCTCATCGGTCTTCTTCTTGGTTTTCA
>MCBE01000260.1 GCA_001723845.1 Candidatus Altarchaeales archaeon WOR_SM1_SCG | reverse complement strand
GGTTGTTGACAACGATAGATCCCAATTATGCAATAACATATAATAACCTCGGACTTTTATTGAAAGATTTGAATAGATCTGAAGAGGCAGAGAAAACATACTGGAAAGCGATAGAGATAGATCCTGAACTTCCAGAGGTGCATACGAACTTTGGGAATTTACTGGATGATTTAAACAGGTCTGAAGAGGCAGAGGAAGAACACAGGAAAGCGATAGAGATAGACCCTGGCTTTGCAATAGCACACATAAATCTTGGAACTTTATTTGTATATTCAAATAGATTTGAAGAGGCAGAGGAAGAATACAAAAAAGCGATAGAAATAGGCACCGATTATATGGAAGCACACCTCTTTTTAGGAATTGTATTAGTGGAATTAAAAAAATATGAAGAGGCAGAGGGGCAGTTCAAAGAAGCGATAAAAATAGAGCCTAACTGCACGGAAGCATATTTCACTCTTGGTGGTTTGTTGATGGAATTGAATAGGTATGAAGAGGCAGAGAAAATGTACAGAGAATCTATAAAAATAAATTATAGTGATGCAAGAGCCCATACCAACCTCGGCGGCTTATTATCAGATTTGTATAGGTATGATGAGGCAGAAAAAGAATACAGAGAAGCTATAAGGATAGACCCAAATCTCCCGGAGCCACATCTTGGTTTAGGAATTCTATTTGCGTCAACCGGAAAAAATGAGTGGGCAAAAAGGGAGTTTGAAATTGCTGTGAAATTATTAAAGGAGCAGGGAAGAGAAGAAGATGCGAAGGATGTTGAAAAAGTTCTAAAGCAGCTATAAGAAAATTTAAATTTAATCATGAACCCCAAACTAAAACAAAAACTCAGTGAAGTAGAAAAAGAAATTAATTTAACCCCGTTTTTGCGGGCGTGTCTTCTCACAAACGGCTCGCTCACAACCCTTCTTGAAGCACTCACGGGCAGCGAAATCAAAATCTCCGGCTTGAAACAGAAAACCATTCCGGCGGATGAGAAACTCTCATGGGAATTAAAAATTAATTTTGGCGAGGAACTCAATGAAAGAGAGGTTGTACTTTCAGCAGAACAAAAGCCTCTGGTTTATGCAAAGTCATACTCCGTCATTTCGCGGCTTTCCGATGATGCAAAGAGTGACATCTTAAATACCGACCTTCCGATTGGAAAGATTTTAAAGAAGCATAAAGTTGAAGTGCATCGCGAAATCAAGGAAATCGGGCTGGAATCGGATGCGAAAATCGCGGGAATTTTGAATTTAAATAATAATAAAATTCTCTGGCGCAGTTACATGCTCATCCAGAAGAATGTGCCTTTGATGAAGATTGAGGAATATTTCGGAAAATTCAGATAAAAATTCAAATTTAAATTTAAATTTACTGGAATCACAATTATTAATCACAAAACCAAAAATGAATTTCACAAAAAATTATGCAGACCGGCTTAACAAAATTCCCCCCTATTTGTTTGCGGAAATTGACCGTGCGATAACAAAAAAAAGAGCGGAAGGTGTTGATGTAATAAGTCTCGGTATTGGGGATCCTGACCTCCCGACGCCGCAGCATATAATTGACGCCTTAAACGACGCCGCAGAGGACCCGAAAAATCACAGGTACCCGTCATACACAGGGCTTCTTGAGTTCAGGGAGGCGGTTTCAAAATACTATAAAAGAAGGTTTAATGTTTCCCTGGAACCTGAAAATGAAGTTGTTACATTAATCGGCTCAAAGGAAGGCATAGCGCACATCACTCCCGCGTTTGTAAACCCCGGTGATGTTGTTCTCGTTCCTTCTCCAGCGTATCCTGTTTATGAAATCGGGACAATTCTTGCTGGCGGTTCCCCGCACATAATGCCAATCTTATCGGAAAATGAATTTAAACCAAATTTAAGTGAAATTCCGGGAGACATTGCAAGGAAGGCAAAGTTAATGTTTTTAAACTATCCCAATGCTCCGACTGCCGAAACCGCGGGCAGGGAATTTTTTTCAGAGGTCGTGGATTTTGCAAGAGATAATGAAGTAATTGCCTGCCACGATAATCCTTATACCGAGATGTGCTTTGACGGTTACCTTGCACCGTCTTTTCTTGAAGTTAAAGGTGCAAAAGAAATCGGAATTGAATTTAATTCATTATCAAAGACATACAACATGACGGGGTGGCGTATCGGGATGGTTTCAGGGAACGCTGATGTAATAGCCGGTCTTGGCAAGATAAAGGAAAATGTTGATTCGGGGGTCTTCCAGGCGGTTCAGCATGCCGGAATTGCAGCATTAAACGGCTCGCAGGAATGCGTATTTGAAAATAATAAAATAATTCAAAAGCGCAGGGATTTTATGGTTGATTCGCTAAATGAATTGGGCTGGGATGTGAAAAAACCGAAAGCCACATTCTACCTCTGGTTTAAAACGCCTGATTGCAGCAAATCAACTGATTTTGCAAAAAAAGTTCTTGATGAGACAGGTGTTGTGATAACTCCCGGAACCGGGTTTGGAAAATACGGGGAAAATTATATAAGAATTGCATTAACGCAAAAACTTGAAAGATTAAAAGAAGCGGTCTTGCGGCTTTCCGAATTTAAATTTTAATTTTATATCATTATCATTTCAACATGAAAATTTTAGCGATTGACATAGGAGCAAAAACGCAGGATATACTCTTGTATGACGATTCAACAACACTCGGAAATTGCATAAAATTAGTTCTCCCCACCCCTGCAATGGTTTTCAGGAAAGAAGTTATTAATTCAAAAGAAGATTTATTTATAAAAGGTGATACAATCGGCGGCGGGATGCTTTCAAGGGCAGTACGCGAGCATGCAAAAAAATACAGGGTTTTTATGACAGAGCAGGCATCTTATACGATAAGGGACAATATTGATGTTGTAAAGTCGTATGGGCTAAAAATTGTTGATTGCGATGTGGAAAAATTTGAAAAAAATTTTAAAGGAAAAATAATTAACCTCCGGGAAATTGATTTAAAATTACTAAAGAATTTTTTAATGAATTTTAATGAAAACCTAAATATTGATTATATCGGGATTGCCGTACAGGACCATGGTGCAGCACCACCCGGTGTTTCCGATAGGAAATTCAGGTTTAAATTATTTTCCGAGATTCTTGAAAAATCCCGCGATATAGAAAATTTTGCCTTCAAAAAGCCGCCGGGGCATTATTTCAGGATGAATTCCGTAATTTCCGCGATTAAAAGACAGACCGATGCTCCCGCAGTTGTCATGGACACTTCTCCCGATGCCATTGCCGGCTGCATGGAAGACGACCTTGTTGATTCGAAAGGACCTTCTTTAATTGTAAATGTGGGAAACGGGCATACGGTTTTCATGGTAATTTCAGAAAGAAAGGTTGACGCATTAATGGAACATCATACCCGCTGCCT
Organism: Candidatus Altarchaeales archaeon WOR_SM1_SCG; assembly: GCA_001723845.1. Lineage (GTDB taxonomy): Archaea > Altiarchaeota > Altiarchaeia > IMC4 > WOR-SM1-SCG > WOR-SM1-SCG. Next base: position 10,239 of record MCBE01000260.1, on the reverse strand, counting down.
GCAGGACCCGGGAAAACTTGAAAACCTCGTAAAAAGATTTGCAGACGGGAGAGTCACGAATGATGAAATTTATAACGATTACGGCAACGGTGCGGTAATAATAAATGCTCCCGGCTTTGAAAATTTAAAACAGATTGTTGTAACAGGACCAAACAGGAACATCTTTAAAAAAACAAAATTAAATGTATATTATGCAGCCCCTGCAGGCGATATGATGATGACAGGTCCCATGGGGCTTGTGCGGTGCATTAAGAAAGTTTATGATTTATAGTACGCGACACAATTAGTTAGAAATAAAATTAATAATTGATACATGTACGGGTGAATGAATCCGGCAGTGTTTGTTATTAAGATAAAATTTAAAATTAATTGGGGTTGGGATTATATTTATTGACTGTAAAATTTAAATTAGTGATAAGGATATAAGAACGAGGTTAATTTAAAGATGGGTGTGGGTGAATTCATGTTAATCTATAACATTGTTATCTGAAATTGCCCTTGGCACACTAAAATTACAAATGGTTAAAGAAAAATGAAAATAAATCTAACTAAAAAATTAACCACCAGAGGTATCTACAACAGAATAAAGTGGACAGCAATAACTACATATTCTTTGTTCTTTGTCTCATGGATTTTGAGTTACTTATTCTTCCCTGAAAGGCTGTTAGCAGGTTACCTTGAAGCGGTGTTGCCTGATTTCATGGAAGAAAGCGAAATCACTCAATATTGAAATTTTAAAGTAATTAAATACATTAATATGCCGAATTTTTCAGTTATTTTGGTTGAACCAATATACTCAGGGAATGTAGGAAGTGTTGCAAGGGTTATGAAGAATTTCGGGTTTAAAGATCTAATTCTGGTTAACCCGCCGGAGATTACACGGGAAGCAAAAGCGAGGGCTATGCATGCGAGGGATGTTCTGGAGAATGCGAGAATATTTGGTAAATTCGATGATTTACAGGGGGAATTTGATTTTCTGGTTGCTACAATCGCGGTAATTGCATCGGATAGGAACTCGCTTAGGACACCTATTTTCCCTGAGCAGTTGAAAAGCTCGCTTGATTTTGACGGGAACATTGGAGTAGTTTTCGGAAGAGAGGATAATGGTTTATCCAATGAGGAGTTGAAACAATGCGATCTTCTCGTTACGATTCCTGCAAACCCTGAGTATCAGACATTAAATCTCGCTCAGTCGGTTGCAGTAATTTTATATGAAATTTTTAAGCTTAAAAGTAAATCACATAGTGAACCGCAGTTAGGTAAAACCTGTGAAGCGAATAAAATCGAGAAAGAATTTGTGTTGCGGAATTTTAATGCATTGGTTGATGCTGTTGGTTTATTGGATTTTAAAGCAGATATTGCGAAAAAGACATTTCGTTCAGTAGTCGGCAGGGGATTCATCTCCGGGAGGGAGGCATTCACTCTCACAGGTGTTTTCAGGAGAGCGCATGATACGATCATGAAATTAAATTTAAAAAAAGAGAAGTGAAAAATAATAAGTAAAAATTTATTTTTTAAAATTTAATGATGTATCTGGTGTTTACAAGTAATTCATATAGGGGTTGTATATACAAACCAGTTCGAATATAACTTGTTATACGAAATTTCGTCGGACACTTAAAACGATAGATAATCTCTTGTTTGAGATATATGAGATGGCAACATCTATAATTTAAATTTTTATTATGTTAATTCTAATTTTAAATCATACAACTTTTTTAATATCTAATTGATTATTATTCAAAATGCCGATATATCAATCACAAACGCAAAGAAAACCCCACTTTACATTGCAGTGGCATATAACAGGCAAATGTGACCAGAACTGTATGCATTGTTATAGATTTACTGACACATACCTGCAGGAATTAGAAAACGAACTCAGTCATGAAGATTGCATAAAAATAATAGATGATTTCAGCAACACAACAAGGAAATGGAACATTCCCGGGAGAATAAATTTTTCCGGCGGAGACCCTTTACTGAGAGATGACTTTTTTGATTTGCTAAAATACGCCCGTGAAAAAGATATTGCAGTAGGTATTCTGGGAAATCCAAACCATCTTGATTTTGAAACCGCAAAAAAATTAAAAAAATTAAGTGTTATGCGTTATCAAGTCAGCATAGACGGCATGGAAGAAATGCATGATAAATTAAGGGGAAGAAAAGGTTCATTCAAGGATGCTTTAAGGGCGATAGATGTTTTGGAAAAAGTCGGTATTCCTTCAGGTGTTATGTTTACTTTAAGCAAAATGAACGCTAATGATTTAATTGATGTTATACATCTGGTCGCAGATAAGTGTTCAATATTTGGCTTTGCTCGCCTGGTGCCTGTGGGTCACGGGAAAGAGTTAAAGGACCAGATGTTTACACCTCTTGAATACAGGGAACTTTTACTCCGAGTTTTAGAGGTATACAAGAAATTAGCAGACAATGGATGCAAAACCCATTATGGAAGAAAGGATCATTTATGGATTTTACTTTACCGGGAACTCGGACTGCTGAAACCTTTACCAGAAGATAAGGAACTCATTTACGGGGGGTGTTCAATTGGAATGAACTGCTTATCAATTCTTGCAGATGGAACAGTTTACGCGTGCAGGCGTTTACCCCTTGAAATAGGCAGGGTCCCGGAACAGAAAATCAGAGATATTTTTATTGAATCAGAAATATTAAACGATATGCGGAACTATGATAAAATTGAAAACTGCGGAACTTGTGAATTAAAACAATTTTGCAGGGGATGCAGGGCGGTTCCTTATGCCCTAAATGGCGATTATGCCTGCAAAGACCCGCAATGTTGGGTGGATGAAAAAGAATGAAAAAGAAAACTAAAACTAAATTGGAGAATAAGTGGCTGAACTTACCGTTGCACCACATAGACGCCTGCATTGTAATGGAGGTTTTTATGGAAGATAAAGAATATGAAAGCTGTAAGGATTATCTAAACCGGATTGGTTATAAATACCGCAGCAATGTTTCTATTTTCACTCTCGGTGAAATCCTTATGGGTATAATCAAAAAATTTGAGGAAGAGACTGATAGACAGGAGTCGTTTCTATTTGTAAACCAGTTGGTAGATAAAAGAAAAATTGACTTTTCATCACCGCAATTTAAAACGTATAGAATAGTTGAAAAAATAAAGTCAGTTGAGACAAGAGCAGAACCAATGGATGCATTAAATCTTGCAACCGCGATAACAGAAAATGCAAGGGTGTTTGTAACACTGGATGGTAAGCTTGTGGGAAATAAGAAACTTGAATCAGCGTTTGGAACTAAAATTAAACACCCGTGCGAACTGTAGATTCCCTTCTAAGCCGCTTTATGAGTTCTAAGCCGCTTTCCCTTTCCCAGTTTGGGTTTTCCCTGATTCTTCTATGGATACTTTCCAGCAAACCGTCCAGTTCAGGATCACCAAAACCACCTTTTTTAGACACCATCTTTATTATTAATTATTTTTAATATTAATTAATATATTAACATCCCGTTTTAATATATAATTAACTAAAAATTTTAATTAATTTAAAATAAAATTAAAAATGTTTGATGAAAAAGAGGTGGAAATTTTTGGGAGATATCAAATTTGGCGAGACAAATCTAAACAATGTAGTGATAAAGATGAAAAGGTCTACACTTTTATAGAGTTCAAGTCCTATGGAACCGGGGAAGGTACAAGTTGCACCCCTTGTGATTGTTGTGGTAATTGTAATTCATGACTATCGACTATTTTAAAAATGCGAGAAAAATAAACTTCATCGTTTACAGAACACTAAACGATATACTTAATGTATATTTGTTCTTATTTCCACAGAAATTGATGAAATTTAAAATGGTCAATTCTTGTTTTTAACCGATAGTCATGTAATTGTGGTAATTGTAATTGATCTTGGTGTGGCACGGGGACTTGAATATTACACGGGAATGGTTTATGAAAATGACTGCTTATCAAGCTACCTATGATGGCACTATGGAATATGTATGTAATCTCTCAGCAAGGCTCTTTAAATCAAGTAATATCTTTGAGCACAGGATTAACGATCATTGGGTTCTATTTGCGCCTGACTGGCCCGGATTCCCCGTAGTTGTGAATGATTGGGTTCATCGTGTTCTTGATCGTTTCCAAGAGGGGTCACTTGTTTCAGATGTCTTATCTGAGTTACAGACTAATCAATCCTTACAAGAAAGTTTTGATGCTACCTTCCCCACAATTAGCTTCTTGGAGGAGAGAGGATTTCTTCGAGATGCACCTTCTTGCCTACCTTACCAAGTCCCGACAGGTAATAGTACTGCTAAACCACATTATTTTGGAGTTTGGCTTCATATTAATAACAATTGTAATCTCGCCTGTTCATATTGCTTTGTAAAAGAAAAGTCTCACACCGCGATGAGTACTGAAGTCATCAGAAGTACAGCACGTGCTATAGCCAATACTGCAAAACTATATGGAGTGAAACGAGTTGGTCTGAAATTCGCTGGCGGTGAGCCAACACTAGTTGTGCCTCTTATGGAAACATTTCAAGACCTATTATTAGAAGAACTGAGAGGAACAGACGTTGAACTCCATACAGCGGTGCTGAGCAATGGGACTATACTTAACCAGCGTTTACTCTCATTCTTGAAACGTCCAAATACATGTATTGGCATTTCTTTGGACGGATACGGAACCAGTCATGATATTTTTCGAGTATTTAAGAATTCCAGGAAAGGCAGTTGGAAGACAATTATGCAAAACATCGAAATCCTACGAGAACACTCAATCACACCGTTTATAATGGCCACGATAAGCGCAGAAACTAATAAGAGTCTACCCCAACTTGTTAAGTGGATCTATAGAAACAATTTTAAAACTCGTTTAAGTGTCGTCCGACAACCCAATTGCAGTTGGAATTGTAGCTCACAACAAGTACACGAGTATAAATTGCTATGTGATACCATGAAAGATGCCTTTGAAAGAGCTTTTGTTGAACTTGAAGACCCCTCTTTTCTTATAGATTTACGCGTTGCTTTACGTATCTGTGAGCTCCACTTTGAGAATCCTGCAAATGGTGTTCCTTGTGGCATAGGTGAAACTCATCTTGTGATTAAACCAAATGGGAATTTAGCGAGATGCCCAATGACAATTGATGAAACTGGTGTTGCTCCTTCTAATGACCTCTTGTCATCTTGTAGAGAGTGCTTTACCTATTCGTTTTCCCAAAGAAAATATGAATCTCTTGACGATGAATGTCTAAACTGTAAGTGGTTTCCAGTTTGTGCTGGAGGATGTCCCATAACAAACCTTAGGATAAATGGACATCCATTCACAAAGTCACCGCTATGTGATTTCTATAAATATATTATTCCAAGATACCTAATATTCTTTGGAAGGAAACTTTTGCATGCGGCTGACAAGGCAGAGCATATGCAGCCTTCAATAATCAAAAAATCAATTATATACTAACCTTTGTATTTTTAATTTTTGAAAAAAATTACATCAGTTTAATCTTTCCGTAAAATTTGCTTCTCAAACTTCTTTTACCCTTATTCCATTACCTAAAACCCCTAATTTTAACAAGAACCCCATAAACCACCCCCAATCAATCAAAACCAACAAATAACATAAAATCAGAATACACAAACAATTTTTTGATGAATTCTTATAATTTTAATTTTATTATATCCACCCGAATTTAATTTTAAAATTTATTTTCGCCTGTTTCAAATTTTTAATTTGAAAGATAAAATTTTATTAAAATTTTTCGGAATTTGTTATGACATCAACTATAATTTTAAATTTTCATACAACCCGCTCTTTAATCAACTAAAAAATTTACTTCTTGCGATTATTTCACCAAACACTTTTTCAGGGTTTTGCCTGAAGATTTTTTTAATCTCAAGGGCAGCATCATGTTTTAACGGCTTTACATATTTTAAAATTTCCGATTGATTTTCTTTACCGGAATTGAATGCTTCAATAAAACCTTCCTTTAGAGCGTCCCTGTTTTTACTTGCGGCATCTTTCATAAACGATACATTCATATCAAGTGCGGCAAGAGCGACTTTTGCGGAAGGATATTTTTTATAATCAAACGATTTTGCAAAATCAAAGGTCGTGAGCTTAATTTCATTTCCCACCTTATCCCATATTATGTTATCGGATGTCCTGTCAGGAATCGCGCAAAGGTATGTGAGTGCGACAATTTTCCCCAGCCGTTTAAGGTAACTTCTTTCAAATCCTTCAATGTAGTGGGGATTCATTTTAAGAGCGATAATATTTCGCCCCGGGATTTTGGCAATTACGGCATAATGCTTTAACAGACCCGACGGGCTTTTAATTTTAAATGTCTTAATCTTGTACCGGCTGCCGCCCATGTATTTTATAACCTTCAGTACCGTCGGGTCGTAAAAATTTTTCGGGATAATTTCCTTTAAAATCACATCAAAAGTTTCATTTCCATATTTAGCGTTAAACGAGTACGGTCTTTCAATGGTCATATATTGTTTCATCGCCGTCGTGACCTTGTATTTTTTCCCCGTGAAAGCGTAAATTGATTCTTCAATTTTCTGCACCACATCTTCCCTGAACTTTAATTCGGGATGATGCGACCTTGATTTCAACCTGGAAGTTTTATCTCTTGTCTGCTTGTATAACTCATCCAGTGCCATACCCCTCATTACATCTTCTCCTATCTCTTCTCTTAATTTAATAAAAACGATTTTTCCCATCAATGAAAGTTTTGTTTTGATTTCTTTATCTTCAAGACCCGCTTCTTTTAATCTTGAGACAATTTCATCCTGCCTTCTTTTGCCTGCATTTACTATTTCTTCTTTTGAAATTGAGGATTTTCTTTTTAAATCTTTTACTATAGCTTCCACCTCTTCATCCATTATTTTTAAAACCTTCTCATCCTGTTCTAATTTTTTCGCCATTGTATCTTCAATAAATTTTTAAATAAATTTTTCAAATTTTCATTATATTAATTCTTCATGATTTCGTAATTCAAAGCATAAAGTATTTTTTTGGATTTGCCGTCCTTAAACCTTCTAAAACCTTCTTTTAATTTCTCAATGTTCATGTTCTTATCTGTTAAATCAACAATAAGGTAGCCTGCTATTTTGCCGCAGGAATCCACGATCATCTGTTTATCATGAATCATGTAACCGTCACACGGCGTATGCCCCACAACCATAACCTTTGCATTCATTGAGGAAAGAAACTTTTCTATGTCTTCATGGTCGTAACCCTTGCCCGCTACAATGAACCTTTCCCCGAATCTACTCCACAGCATCTGGTAAAGTTCCTTGTTCTCCTTGCAGTACCCGTCAATAAATATATTTATAAATTTATCAATACTGAGTTCCATATCTTTTACATCCCAGCCGTGAAGCGGACCCGTATGTGAAATAATAATGCCGTTTTTTGTTCTCACCATCAATGCAAGATTTTTTAAAAATTTTACATAACCCTCACGAATCGTTTTATATTCATCCCCGTATTTTTCCTTTACCAGTTTTTCAAAATATTTCTGTTCCGAAATTTTACCTTTTTTATATATTGGCATTACCTCATCCCCTAATATTTCCCCGAGACAGTGGTTTCCAAGCAAATAATGCACATTGTCGGGGAATTTTGATTTAAGAAGCATTACGGTTTCAAGAAGGTCAAGCTGCGTTGTTGATTCGTCCTCCACGAAATTGCCGTGTATCAGATCACCCGTTATAATTAAATACGAAATTCCCCTCGCCAGTTCCTGGATTAAGCGGGGATTATCTTCAAAAATTTTCAAAAAATTATTTAAATCTCCCTGGAGGTCGGCTATTATATATGCCTTACCTTTCATCGGAAGCCGGACTAACCCGCCCGGCTTACCTCTTGAATCAAGAGGTCTGAATTTTCTTATATATTTTCCCCTGAAATCCTTTCCTTCTATCGCGTTCACTGCGGCACTCGTTATTTCCCTCACGAACGCATAATCTCCTTTTAAAATGCTGTTTTTGGATCTTAATCTTTTAAAAATCGTATCCGCATCCTGGTAAATTATTTTTTTAATACCTGATACTGCCGAAGCATTTTTTGTGACCTTTGCATATTCCTTTGTAATGCTTGTTATTTTAAATTTTTTAGTCTTTGCCGAATTGAGTGCCTCAACAAAACCCTCTTTTAAAGAGTCAACATGGTATAATGCGATTTTTCCAAAAAATAAGGTATTTAAATCAATAATGTTTTGCGCGCACTCGATTCCCGGATTCCGGGCGTAATCAAAAGCGGTTTCAAAGTCATAAGTTGTAAGTTTAATATTTCCTTCCACCTTATCCACGATTATGTTTTCCATACTCCTGTCAGGAATTGCGCAGATATACGCAAGTGCTGCAATTTTTCCAAGTTCCCTGAAATATTGTGATTCCTGACCGCGAATTTTAACGGGCTTGAGCATGAGTGCGCCCATAGTTAAACCGTGAACTTTTTCAATTACCGCGTAATTTCTTGTTTCACTATCTTTTTCTTCAATGCTAAATGTCCTGATTTCGTAATTGCCCGCATCTATACATTTAATGACTTCGTTAACCGCCGGCTCGCAAAATGTTTCGGGCTCGTATTCTTTTAAAATTACCCCGTATTTCTTACCCTGGTATTCTGCCGTGATTAACTGCTTTCTTTCATCTGTTAACAATTCTAACTTTGAACTCAAATTAAAACTTTTCCCGTAAATCTCATGCATTGCATACTCAATCTTCGGGATGAGCTGCTGGTTGAATGCAAATCTTTTTTTAGATTCCTCAGGGTTTTCTTTTTCCTGTGCATATTCTCTTTTTTCCGTTGCCGGTTTTCCCAGAAGACCCATACCTTTCAGTTTCATGTCTCTTTCTCTTCTTAATTTCTCCCTCTTTCTCTCTTTTTTCAGTTCAATAATGACAATGTTTCTTATCTGTGAAACCTGTGATTGTATCTCTTTATTGGGCAAGCCGGCGGCTTTTAATTTTCTTATGATTTCTTTCTCTGATTTTTTACTTTTTGAAGATATTGAGCCTGCAGAAATGTTAGTTTTTTCTTTTTTTAACTCTGAAATAATTTCAGACGCCCATTTACTCATTATTTCGGAAACTTTTCCTTCCTGACCATTCTTGAGCCCTTTGCTTTCAGTGTTCAGCGGCATTGTTGATACAATATACTAAAATTATTATTTAATTTAAAAAATTATATTTTTGTCTATTTTTTATTTATTAAATTACATTTTTGATAATAATTAAATAACAATCATTAAATTTTTGTTATTTATTGCCATTTAAGACGCATTGCCGTCATAATAAAATTTTTTAATAATCACAACATTATCTACCCCGACATTACTTAAACTTCCTGCAAATTTTTTTGTTATCGTGCTGCCTTCATAGTCATTGATTTTATATATAACCACGAGTTTTTTGTAATTTTCGTCATAAAAGGAAGCAAGCATTTCAGAATCATTAATCTTTATTATGTGATACTCAATCCACTGGTCAGACATCTGCGCGCCGTAACTCGCACCTGTTGAAAGCGGGCTGTTATAGTCGCTTTTTTGGGATGTCTCTTTTGCCTCAATGAAAATGTATGAACCGTCATTTTTCCTGCAAATCCCGTCAATTCCCGGCGAGTGAGGACTTTTCTCCTCATCAATTCTTGTCCAGTTCCTTTGTTCTGCATACCATTCCATTGCCTGCTCCCCCTTTCTCCCGGTCATGACTTTTTCGTTCCAGATGCCGTCAAAGGTCTCGTTTGTGAATATGATTTCAATACTCTTGCCGAATTTCGTGATATTTCTATCTGCGTTTGTATTATCTGAATTTGAGTTATTTAGATTACCTGTGTTATCCAAACACCCGGAAATTAACAGCAAAATTGAAATTAAAATTAAATTTTTTAAGTTTTTGTTTTTCATCTTATTATCTCTAATCCCTCTTATTTTCATTCCAGACTTTTCGTGTGCCAATATCATCGCGTGCCGTTCCCCCGGCGTCTTCAAATTTTCGGGATGCGGTGTTTGCATCATTTTTTATAGAATTAGATTTGTTATATAAAAGGTTCTATTATACTGTCGTTTATAGAGAAAAAACATGCTTGTTATAGTACACAGTTGGCAAGAATTGTTATTAAACCCAAATTTCCCATCCAAAAATTAAAAGAGGTATACTATGAAAATGTCCATCTCAATTTTTGTTCATTTTCTGTTCTTAATCTCTTTTGTATTAATTGTGAATGTTAATGGATTCTAAATGTTTCTT
>MCBE01000259.1 GCA_001723845.1 Candidatus Altarchaeales archaeon WOR_SM1_SCG | reverse complement strand
AGATTATGAAAGAGATAGGGGATAAATCCGGGGAATCAAAATGTTATACCGGTTTAGGTACTGGTTATTATTGTTTAGGTGATTTTAAGAAAGCGGTTGAATACCATGAGAAATCCCTGAAGATTATGAAAGAGATAGGGGATAAATCCGGGGAATCAGCATGTTATGGAAATTTAGGTATTGCTTATAATTGTTTAGGTGATTTCAGGAAAGAGGTTGAATACCATGAGAAATCCCTGAAGATTATGAAAGAGATAAGGGATAAATCCGGGGAATCAAAATGTTATATAAATTTAGGTAATGCTTATAATTGTTTAGGTGATTTTAAGAAAGCGGTTGAATACCTTGAGAAATCCCTGAAGATAGGGGATAAATCCGGGGAATCAAAATGTTATATAAATTTAGGTAATGCTTATTATTGTTTAGGTGATTTCAAGAAAGCGGTTGAATACCATGAGAAATCCCTGAAGATTATGAAAGAGATATGGGATAAATCCGGGGAATCAAAATGTTATGCAGGTTTAGGTATTGCTTATTGGGGTTTAGGTGATTTCAAGAAAGCAGTTGAATACCTTGAGAGTTCTCTGAAGATTATGAAGGATATAGGTGACAGGTATTATGAGATTCTTGTTCATTTAAACATCGGCTTGCTTTTTGCTGGTAAAGAACAGGAAAGAGCAGAAAAAGAAGGCGAGGAAGCAAAGAAATTAATAAAGGAACTGGAAATTGAGAACTTTCCATCAGGTAGGAAATTTCTTGAAATCGCTGGAAAGATAATATCCGGGGATTTGAGTGAAAAGGAAAAAAGAGATATTGGGGAATACTTATCTAAAGTTATGGTTCAAAAAATGTAAAAATGTTTTCACCTGTAATTATTGAATACGAGGTAAAGGAAGAAGAATGGGAGAAGGATTTTTCTGTAAATACATTAAAGCCGAAATCAAAAATTGAGCCGGTAATTTCAGGTATAGATGAACTTAAATCGGAATTAGATAAAATAGAGAACTATACCTTTGTATTTATTTATGATGGGGTGACAGAAGACGACCTTAAAAATAATTTTGAATTTGAATCGTATTCCAATCTTGAAGGCATCTTCATCGGAAGGATTAAAAATATATTTATATTTTTCGGTGAGAACAGGGATAAAGATTTAATGGAATCTCTAAACACCTGTATAATACGGTCAATTGGAATACAGTTGAATCTAAAATCAAAGAAATTAGAATCCCTGGTAAATTCATACCGTGAGATAATTGATGAAATTGACAGGGAGATAAAAGACGCTGAAAAAGGAAAGAAACCAGAAATAGAAGTGCTGAAGAAACTTATAGACAAAAACAAAATTGTTATGCCTTTTATCACTGAGAATGAAAAGAGAACAGAAAAATTAAAACAGATTTCTGGAAAGGACAATTTGAGGGGGGTCTTTAATTCAATCCTGATGAAAATAAACGAGGAAGAGATCGCAACACTTAAAACATGGGCTGATGTTTCCCTTGAGTACGAGAACCTGCTTGTTCAGCACCAATCGCAGCAGGAAATGATAAACTTAGAAAAAGCGATCCATTATCTTTATCTATTTGTCGGGACTTTTTATGTTACTGAATTAATTTTACTGTTATTTGAGAGTTATCCACCCCACTATCCGATATTATTTACTTTACCTCTCTTTTGGTTCAATGTTTCAGTAATTGTATTTTCATTTTTATTCTCTTATTTTGTACTAAATTATCTTTCTAAAACCATAAACTGGATAAAAAATAAAAAATAACATTCAAATCTAAAAACACAAAATGAACAATATAAACCCAAAAATATTAATTGAAATTGCAGACAAATTCGGAACGCCTGTGTATGTCTATGACGAGGAAAAAATAAGACAGAATTACAGGGAGTTTTACGATGCATTTAAAAAAAGATACGGGAATGTAAAGATATGCTATGCTTACAAGGCAAATACAAACCTTGCAATCTGCAACATCTTGAGACAGGAAGGAGCAGGAGCCGATGTTCTTTCAATCGGTGAACTCCAGACGGCGATTGACATCGGCATCAAACCCGGAGACATAATTTTAACGAGTACCGGGAAGACGGATGCTGAAATAGAGCTTGCGGTAGAGAGGGATGTTGTAGTGAATATTGATTCAATCCAGGAGATTTATGTCGTGAATGACATCGCTAAGTCAATGAATAAAACCGCGGAGGTTTCAATCAGGGTGAACCCTTCCGTTAATCCGGATACGCACCCAAAAATCGCGACAGGGCTCAGGGAATCAAAATTCGGAATTCATATTGAATCAGGTCAGGCAATGGATGCATATAAACTTGCAAAAAAGATGGAAAATCTTGAAGTTGCAGGCATTCACGCGCATATCGGCTCGCAGATTCTTGAAACCGGCTCGTTTGGGGATTCGGCTGAAAAGGTCTGTGAATTTATTTTGAAATTAAAGGATGAAGGAATTAAATTAAAATTCATTAACTTAGGCGGGGGGCTTGGGATTTCATACACCGGCGAGGATGTAATCGGACCCGGCGAACTTGCGGACTCCGTTGTCCAGGTAATTGAAAAATTAAATGAAAATTTAAATTACGATATTAATTTAATGCTTGAGCCGGGAAGAAGAATCATAGGAGATGCAGGAATTCTTTTAACCCGCGTCCTGTATGTAAAGGATGCGCCCTGTAAAAAATTTGTAAATGTTGATTCGGGCTTTACCTCGCTCATAAGACCCGCGATGTATGATGCGTACCACAGGGTCGTGGTTGTAAATAAATACGATAAAGAAAAAACGGAAACTTACACGATTGCAGGAAACCTCTGTGAATCAGGAGATATATTTGCCCGCGACAGAGAACTTCCCGTAGTTGAGAGAGGTGACCTGATAGGAATTCTTGATGCAGGCGCTTACGGCTTTGCAATGGCGAGCAACTACAATTCAAGAGTAAGACCCTGTGAAGTTTTAATAAGAAAAAACAAAAAATTTGATTTAATAAGGAAAAGAGAGAATTACGATGATTTGTTAAAGCACCAGAGAGTTCCGGGGGATTTGAAATAACTGCTTCCGGGAAAATGCCTTTCTAATTGAAAAAGAATTTCTATAATTATTATCAAAATTGGAATTTAATTAGATATAGACAAAAAATTTTAATTAACATGAACTTTATAAAATACCCGAAAGTTAAATATCTTGGTGATGAGGAAGTTGCTGACTTAACATCCGATCCCGAGGATGAAATCGTTATCCAGGAAAAGATTGACGGGGCGAATATCCGTGTGTTGATCCACGATGGGGAATTGGTATTCGGTTCACGAAATGTCACAATGGATGATGATATGGAATCGTCAAAGATGTGGAATAGAGCGGTCTCTTATGTTAAAGAGAAATTAGCGGGAAAAGATTTATCGGGATTGAATAATTGTATTTTATTCATGGAATACTGTATCAAACACACGATGAGTTATGACTGGACTGTAATCCCCCCGGTTCTCGGCTTTGATATATATGAATTAAGCAGCGGGGAGTTCATTGATTTTCGCGAGTGTAAGCGATTATTTAACGAATTGGAAATTGATTTTGTTCCGGTTATTGACACAATCAAGGCAAAGGACTTAAACACATTCACGGATGAGCTTGTTCCCGTTTCGGCGTATTCTTCCCCTTCAGCGGTTGACCGGCAGGCGGAGGGGGTTGTCTTTAAGAACTATAATACCCAGGTGTTTGCCAAGTATGTGAGAGAGAAATTCAAGGAGCAAAATAAAGAAGCATTCGGAAGCAACAAAAAATATGCAGGCGATGATACCGAACGATTGATTGCAATTTACTGCACTAACCCGAGAATAGATAAAATGATATTTTACCTGCGAACCGAGAGTGTAATGGAACTAAACTTAAAAATGATGACTAAATTACCAATGCTTGTGTTAGAAGACATCATAGAAGAAAATTACAGGGAAATTCTCATAAGCAATTACACAGTTGATTTCAGGAAATTCAGGAAACTCATTGCAAAAAGATGTCTTGCTGTTTTAAAGCAGGTCATTGTAAACAGTGAATTAACAGGTTTGTAAATTAATAATTAATTAACGATGGATGCAAAAATCAAAAAATTCCTTGAGGAAGAATCATATATCTGTGCAAGATGCGGGTACTGTAATGCGGTATGCCCGACATACAATTTCAACAAAGACAGGTGGGAGTCAGTATCCCCAAGGGGCAAAATCGCGCTTATAAGAAACAACTTGAAAGAAAAGCATCCTTCCGAATTTTTAAATAAATTATTCCAGTGCAATTTATGCGGCGCCTGTAAAGAGGTCTGCCAGACGGACATAGACCTTACGAAACTCTGGCTTTGCCTGCGCGAAGAATCGTCAGCAAAAACCCTTGATTCATTAGTGAAGTTCAATGACATATTAAATAAATCGCACAACATCACGGACTCTGCTTCCGAAGACCGCATCAGGTGGACAAAGAGGGTGCGAAATGTATCACAGGATTTAATGAAGAATAAAGCAGATGTCTGCTATTTTGTCGGCTGTGTTTCAGCACTTTTCCCGGCGGCAAATATAATCCCGCAGTCGTTTGTCCAGGTAATGGATAAGGCAAAAATTAATTTTACAATTCTTGGCGGCGAGGAGTGGTGCTGCGGGCTTCCCCAGATGCTTTCCGGCTTTGCAGGCGATGCAAGAGAACAGGTCATCCATAATGTAGAGACAATCAACAAAACAGGTGCAAAGACCCTTGTCACAACATGCCCCGGGTGTTACAGGATTTTTAACGAGGAATACAAACGCATTCTCGGGGATGAAAATATTGAGATGAATTTTGAAGTCCTGCACTCAACAAAATTTATTGAAAATTTAATAAATGATAATAAAATTAAATTAAAGGGCGATAAATTTAAAGATAAGATAGTCACCTACCACGACCCGTGCGACCTGGGCAGGAATTCGGGAATATACGAATCACCCAGGAGGATTATTGAAAATATCCCCGGAATTTCATTTAAGGAACTTTTGAACAACGGCGAGGAGTGCGTATGCTGCGGGGCTGGGGGAAATCTTGGAATAACGAACCCTGAACTTTCTGGGGAAATTACGCGGCAGAAAATTCTTGAGATAAAAGAAACAGGAGCAGGAACGGTAATTTCAGCATGCCAGACATGTAAACGAAGTATAAGGGCGCAGGCGATGAAGGAAAAGGAGAAACTTGATGTGCTGGATATTACGGAGGTTGTTTTGAAGGCGATTGGGTGAATTGAATTTAAATTTAATTAACTTTGATTATTTGCTTTAATTATAATTAACTATGGTTAGTAATTATTAACTATAGTTAAAAAAATTTATATTTTTATATTTAAAATTAATTATTGATTATTAATAATTAAAATCTTTAAAAGAGTAAAAAAGGGATCACAATGAAACCGAAAAAACTTTTAATATTAGGCGCGGGTGCTGCCGGCTCAATAGCGGCAAATAAAATTGCAAGAGAGTTGAGAGGAGAAATTGCAAGAGACAAATTAGAGATAACGATATTGGATAAAAATAGGATAAATACAAACCAGGCAGGATTTACATTTGTTCCTTTTGGTTTATACACCGAAGAAGACATAACAAGACCGAGGGCTAAATTAATCAGCCCGAGGGTTAAGACAGTATTCGGTGATGACGGCGAAGTAACCAATATTGACCTGAAAAATAGAAATGTAACTGTTAAAAGCAAAAAGGAATATTCTTATGATTACCTTTTAATTGCAATGGGCTGCAAACCGGATATAACTGGTATTCCGGGATTAGCAGACGATTTTAATTCATTTTACACATCAATAGATGATGCTAAAAAATTAGGTAAATTAATAGATAATTTTGATAAAGGGCATATCGTTATATCAACCGTGAAGATGCCGATACCCTGTCCCGGCGCACCAAGTAAATTCGCGGTATTTTTGGATGACTACTTAAGGTATGTTAGAAAGGTACGGGATGATATTGAAATCACTTTTCTTTTGCCTGTTCCGCTTATAGGTCCCCCGCAATATAATAAGCAGATAACTAAAATCCTTGAAGATAAGAATATTAAAATAATTCGGGAATATAAACTCTCAAGCGTGGATGCGGATAATAAGAAGCTTATCTCTGCCGACGGCAGTGAGATAAAGTATGACCTCCTGATAACGATACCCCCGCACAAGAGCATAAAAGCACTAATTGATTCGGGCATAACAGATAAAAACGGATGGATTCCGACAGATAAAAATACATTACAGTATAAGAAATCCGAAAGCGAAAGTTATGATGAAGTTTACGTAGTGGGCGATTCCGGTCCAATGGAAATACTTAAAACAGGTATAGGGGCGCATTACCAGGCATTGATAGCCGCACAGAATCTGATAAACGATATAACGGGAAATAAAACCAAGGTATTGTACAGGGGCGAAACCGGATGCCCGTTCGTGGAGTCGTCATATACGACGGCTACAAGAGGTGTGGGTTATCTTCCGACATGGACTTATGATAAACCGCCCGGAGAGTTTACACCAACAAAACTTGGATGGTTCGCTTATCGCATGTATTATTATATTTATTGGGATACTTCTATAAAGGCACTTATGTAAGAGCCCTTTAAAAAAGTGCTTCACCCCAAAATATTTACAAAATTAAAATAAAAATTAAAATGGTTAAAGATAATACAAAAAAGGACATCGGGCTTGATGAAGAAACCGTGAACGACATGGTTGAATTGGTAAGCACCGTTAAGATGCTGGAAGGTTATATGAATGATCAGGTAATAAAAGATATTTCGGTGATAATATCTTCCATGGGTAAACTGATTAATGCCGCATCAAGTACTGATTTGATTGACATTATGGAGCGGGCGGTACAGGACCCGGATCTGGATAAAGCACTGATAAATCCCGGAAAAACAGGTCTCGTGGAAATTCTTAAAGGAATGAACGATAAGGACGTCCAGAGAGGAATGGTTATAATGATTGAACTCTTGAGAGCAGTCGGCAAAGCTTCAAAAGAGTGCGCAGAGTGAATATAACCATGTAAAATCAAAAAAATGTGCGAATCAGATGTTTATATCCTTGAAGAGGATGGGAAGAAACTCATAATGAAGGATGTTGCAAAAATTTTATTTGAAGATAATAAAATTAAAATTCACGGCATAATCGGGAACGCGGTTGAAGCCGATGACTGCGAAATTTGCGTCATTGATTTGATGAAACATGAGATTATTTTAAAGAAAAAAATCAAATTACGATGAAAATAAATTTTGCCGGACTAATTGACCATTCAACACTTGACTACCCAGGTAAAAGCGCAGTTGTTGTTTATCTCTGCGGCTGCCCTTACAGGTGCCCGTGGTGCCAGAACCCGGAACTTGTCTTTGAAGAGGGCTGCACAATGGTTGAAATTGATAAAATCATTGAAAAATTAAATAAAAATTTCTTGCTTGACGCCGTATGCGTTACCGGGGGAGAGCCTTTGATGCAGGAAAATACCCTTGAATTTCTAAAGAAAATAAAGGAGGAAACTGATCTTTTATTGAAGATAGATCACAACGGTTATTTTCCAGAACGGCTAAAAGCAGCACTGCCTTACCTTGATTTTTTCACGACAGACATAAAAGCGCCGATTGATGAAAGATACGGAAAAGCAGTCGGTCTGCCGAAAAACTGGGAAAAAATTGTTGAAAGAGTCAAAAAGAGTCATGAAATCCTGAAAAATTGGGGTGGCAGAAAGGAAGCAAGAACGACCATCGTCCCGGGATTAATTGACACAAAAGAAGATGTGAGAGCAATTGCAAAAGTCGTTAATGATGTTGGTTTTGAAATCTACACTTTGCAGCAGTTCCGCCCCGAAAAGACACTTGATCCGAATTTTAAATTTATCAGGAGTCCGACAGCAGAGAAAATGCAGGAACTCGGTAAGGAGGCGAAAAAATACCTGCCAGATACAATGGTTCAGATTGTGACCCATGAGGATGGATTTCAAGAAATTGATTAGGTTTTTTAATTCAAAATTTAATTTATATTAAGCACATAAGTGCAAAATAAAAGATAAAAAATGAAAGTTGCAGTACCGACAATGGGGAATGAAGGATTGGATGAGGAAGTGGGACAGCACTTTGGAAGGGTTCCGACATACACGATAGTGGATACAGAAACAAATGAGGTGAAAGTTATAAATAACACAAGTCAACATACTGGCGGACAGGGTTATCCCCCGGAGATAATGCAAAAAGAAGGTACTGAGGTAATGCTCTGCTCAGGTCTTGGTCCTCGTGCTATTACAATGTTTGAAACCTTTGGAATAGAAGTTTTTATTGGAGCATCAGGAACTGTAAAGAATGCGATTGCTATGTGGAAGGATGGAAAATTACAGGAAGCAACTGATGCAAACGCGTGCAGAGACCACAGACACTAAAATGACAACAGTTGATGTATTTGACACCCAC
This sequence comes from Candidatus Altarchaeales archaeon WOR_SM1_SCG, assembly GCA_001723845.1. Taxonomy (GTDB): domain Archaea; phylum Altiarchaeota; class Altiarchaeia; order IMC4; family WOR-SM1-SCG; genus WOR-SM1-SCG. The sequence goes on along the minus strand of MCBE01000259.1, from coordinate 5,315 downwards.
ACTAAAGAATACGAAGAATGGTTTGATAAAAATAAATTTGCATACGCATCAGAAGTCGCTGCATTAAAAAAAGCAGTTCCGGAAGGTAAAGGATTAGAGATCGGAGTTGGCACAGGAAGATTTGCAGAACCACTGAAAATTGATGTCGGAATTGATCCTTCAGAAAATATGCTGAAAATTGCTGAATCAAGAGCTGTAAAGACGGTGCTTGGGAAGGGAGAAGAATTACCATTTGAAGATAATGAATATGACTTTGTTTTGATCGCATTTACGATATGTTTTGTTGATGATCCTGATAAAATGATAAAAGAAGCAATGAGGGTTTTGAAGAAAAAAGGCAGAATCATTGTTGGAATTATAGACAAAAACAGCAAAATCGGAAAAATTTATCAAGATAAGAAAGTGAAAAGTAAATTTTACAGGATCGCAAGGTTTTATTCAACAGAAGAACTTATTAAATTATTAAAAAAATATAATTTTAAGAATATTAGAACATTGCAGACATTGTTTGATTTACCAGAAAATTTAAATAAAATTGATGACATAAAAGAGGGATATGGTGAGGGAAGTTTTGTTGTGGTATATGGCGGCAAATAGACTGGAAATTTCTGGAGGATATATACCATTCTTTTTTATAAGTAATACTAATATTTAAATAGTAACACTTTCTAAATAAAAAATTTAAATAATTAATAAATTAAAAGAAAAAATGAAAAACATAACTAAAATAGGTATTGGAATATTGCTCACTGTAATTTTGATTGGCGGTACTACGGCACAGAACATAACTGAGTTGGAAAATTTTGTCGGCGAACACTCGGTGATGCACTTAACGGCATGGAAAGCGGCGGCACTGGCAATGGATAAATTGGATGTAGAAAAAGGAGACAATATTTTGGTTTTAACAGATGCCGGTTATACATCAATGATAGATGGGCATACAACAGAAGAGTGTCTGGATGCGTTGATTATTGCAACGGGCGCATCTCCCGGAAAAAATAATCTGTTTCAACTGCATAGAGCATACTATCAACACCTGTGGTTCGTGTTCTTTGATAGCAAAACAAAGGACTGCGTTTATGTGGAAGTTGATAGCAAAACGCTTGGCAAATATCTAAAAAATAATGATGTTGAGGGCTTTAAAAATTTAGATGATAATGAGATATTCAAAATAATGGCAAAAGAAAATATTGACCCTGAAAAATTACTTAACAACCCGGAAGAATGGAATAAAAAAGTGAACGCAAAGGTCTTTGGCGGCAATGAATTTTCCATAACAACCGTATCAAGTGTATGGGCAAATGACGCCTCAAATGAATTTCTTAAATCGGCGGAACTGCATAACCACATCTGTCCCGGACTTTCATCAGGTTATCTGATTGTAAAATATCTTGAAAAAGAGATGCCAATAGAAAACGAAAAGCAGTCATATAAAATATATGCAGCTCCCTCGTGGTGCAAGGATGATGCAATTCAAACAATACTGGATACCACGGTCGGAAAGAAAGGCATGTATGTTGTTGGGCTTACAAAAGAACAGGAAAAACAACTGCCAAAAGGCACCGCGGGAATATATTTCAGATGTGATACAACCACGGGAATATGCAACGGACGAGTCTTAACATTCAATTGGAATAAAGCATTTAAGGACTGCAATATGAACAGCAGTTGGCTGCAGGACTGGAAAACATACAAGGGGTGGTGGACAAGATACAAGATGAATCTCTGGATGATGGATTACACAGACAACCCGGGATATTTAGTGGGAACGGCAAAGGAATTTACAATTAATGCGTCTCGCATCGGAGGGGGTGGGGATTTTACAAGTGCGGGCGTAAACCCTTATGTTGAGTTAGGGTTGATGAGTGAAGAGAACGGAGGAATAAAAACAGAGCCGGAAGCGGAGAGCCAGCCGTGGATTTATGCCTTAATCGGATTGCTTGTAATCATAGCGATTGGTATTGCTTTTTATATGAAAAAAAATAAATAACCATGAAATCATATTTTACTGTATGGGAATTAACAGTGATGTTATTTTTCGCGGCAACAAGTGCATTGATAAATACATTTTTGCCGATAAAATCCATAACTCAAACTCTTGGCATTCCCGGACCCGCGGCAGGGATGGCTTTACTCGGAGGAATCATATTTGTGTTCTGGATAGCATTGGCACATAGTGTAATACAAAAAAAGTACTCTGCAATTGTAACCGCCCTCTTTACTGCTGCTTTTTGTTTACTCATACATCCATGGTACGGCGTCATAGTTCCGGGATGGTTCGGAATTTACGCAGTAATTGCGTTGTTGTCTATTGGAACTTCAATTGAATTAATCAACAAAAAATTCATTAATGCGGGAATTGGAAATTCAATTTGCTTAATAATCACATGGCTTGCAATAGGATTTCATACAGGTATCTGGATAGAACCAATTTTTGCACCGGTCATGCTGCTCGTTGGATTTGTTTCGGGATGTTTCGGTGCATTTTTAGCAAATATAATCAGATGATGAAAAAATGAAACTTGAACCAATAGGCGTGATACATTCACCTTACAAGAACATTGAAGACGCGCCCCGCCAGGGAAAGACAGAAGACACATCCAGGATAGAGATATTTGAGACGTATAAAGAGGGTTTGAAGGATGTTAAAGCATGGAAACATTTAATCATCCTCTATTGGCTGGGTAAAGCAAAAAGAGACACATTATTAACACTTTCACCCTTTGACTCAAAAATTCACGGCGTTTTTGCAGTAAGGTCTCCGCACAGACCAAACCCTATAGGACTTGCGGTTGTGGATTTAATTGATATAAAAGATAATATATTGGAGGTAAGCGGGATGGATGCGGTTGATGGGACAGAAGTGATTGATATAAAACCATATTATGCCAAGATAGATGGAAGATAAAATTTTTATTTTAATACTATTTTTATATAAGTAATACTAATAAAATAATAATAAGAAAAATGTGTGCACCAATAGCTGTAACAGCAGGAAGCGGAATTAGCGCGGCAGGCGCGGTATTGATGAGCCAGATAATGGCTTTAGCGGTATTATCCGGAATATTTATCGTAAACTTCAGGAAAGAGATAAAGCAAGTAGTAACCAGGGCATAATTGTAATGAATATGTTTGAAAGATTAAGAAAGATATTATCTTTCAGAATACTACAGGTAGAGGTTAGTAGAGAATGTAATCTTGACTGCAAGATTTGTATGAGAAAAAATCTTAAATCCAATTCTGGTTTTCTTTCCTTTGATAACTTTACAAGGGTTATTGATTCTTACAATTTCAAAGAGGTTGCACTTCACGGCTGGGGCGAACCGTTACTAAACCCTGATATATTTCAGATGATAAAATATGCAAAAGATAAAGGCATAAGGACATCACTTACGACAAATGGCACCCTCGTTGGCGATAATATTGATAATATTTTTAATTCTAATCTGGATGACATCGCATTTGGATTTTATGACACGAACATTTTAATGAAAAGTATAGATAATGTTAGGGAATTGGTAAATGAAAAGAAAATCAGGAAGTCGGACTTGAGAATCTTTTTTGACATTACAATTTTCAAAGATAACCTTTATGATGTCCCCAATGTAATCAGGAAAGCAGATGAAATTGGGGCTGATGCCTGTGTACTACATCGCTTATTTAATATCTACAATGTTGATAAGAAATTCAAACCCCTTTCAAAAATGGAGGAGAAAGAATTATTTACTCAAGTAAAGGATATTGAAAAGAAATTAAATTTTAAAGTTTATCTACCAAAGGAACATGACCTGCCTTGCAGGATCGTTAAAAATACTGTTTTTGTTACGCATGAGGGTAAGGTTACACCATGCTGTTTTTTACCGGAATTTTATATTGGAGATACAGAAGATGGTATCGGGAATATCATGAAATCAGAAAAATATATGAATTTTTTAGGCAATATGAAGAATCATGATGTATGCAGTAAATGTATATGGTAAAACTCAATTCTAATTTATACTTGAAATTTAATTTATATTAAAGCACTTATGTGCAAAAATTAGAAACAGAAACAATCATGGAAAACATTGATTTCAACAAGATTGATGAGGCAAGAAAAACATTAGGATTGGGCGAGAAAGCAACATTAAAAGAAATAAAGAGCGCGTACAGGGAGAAAGCAAAGAGATACCATCCGGATTCTGCCCATCATGCAAGTAAAGAGGAATGCGACGATGTTATGAAAAAGATTAATGATGCACACGAGACATTGATGGGTTATTGTGAAAATTACGTCTATTCTTTCAAAAAAGAATCAGTTGAGAAAGAAAAGGATGCTTATGAGAGATATATGGAAAGTTTTGAAAATGATTGGCTGTGGGGTAAGGGGGCAAAAATAAAGATGAAAAGATAAAATGAAACTAAAAATTTTATACGACAATACCGCGAAACCGGGATTTAAGTCCGCGTGGGGCTTTTCCTGCCTGATTGAAGCAAAAGAGACAATTTTGTTTGATACGGGCTGGGACGGGGATTTGCTGCTTTTCAACATGCAAAGATTTGGATTTAATCCCGAAAAAATAGATAAAATCGTAATCTCGCATGACCATTGGGACCACGCAGGAGGAATTTCAAGAATACTGAATGAAACAAAAAATCCCGAAGTGTTTGTTTTAAAGTCGTTTTCGGAAAAACTGAAAAAAGAGATTGCGAAAAGAGCGGTACTCCGTGAGGTATCAGGTATGGAACAAATATCCGGGGGAGTATTTACGACTGGCGAGCTTGGAACGGAAATACCTGAGCAGTCGCTTTTTATTGAAACAGAAAACGGCTTTGTCGTTCTCACGGGATGCGCGCATCCCGGAATTGACAAAATAATTAATTTCATTAAAAAATCAGGGGGTGTCTATCGGGTTATCGGCGGATTTCACGACTTCTCAAACATTGAATACCTGAAAGACATTCCCGTTCTTTCGCCCTGCCACTGCACGACACGCCTGAAGGAAATCCGGGAAAAATATCCGGGGAAATATGTGGAATGCTCGTGCGGGAGTGAGTTTGAGATTTAATTTGAAATTTAAATTTAATTTATTTTATGGAAAAAGAAAATCTCTTATTTTTTCGTTCATGGTTTTTTTGTTGATGTCCCCAAGTCATTAACAGTTTTTGATTTCAACGAAACTTCATTAATTATATTGATATTCTGATTAAATAAATCTTTTAAAATACTGAAGTTAGTGATTTCTTTCTAACACTTTATTTATTTTAAAGTTCTATATATTATTATACACTTTTAGTTTAAGTGTTTAAGTGTATAAAATATTAGTATGAGATAT
>MCBE01000258.1 GCA_001723845.1 Candidatus Altarchaeales archaeon WOR_SM1_SCG | reverse complement strand
ATAAACAGGTAAGGGTTCGCCGTGAAACGAATTAAAAAGTTAGGAAGTTGGGAGATATTTAATTGGGGTTGATTTTAATGGTTAAATGTGGGGAGTGTTTGATGTCTGTGATATTTTGAGAGGATACGTACTAACAACATAGGAGAATTTTTAGCAATCGTTGAAGCATTAAAATATTTAAAAACTACCGGTAGAGACATAACTATATATTCTGATTCTAAAGTAGCAATTGGCTGGGTTCGTAAGAAAGTATGCAATACAAAATTAGAAAAAAATGAGGATACCTCTGAAGTTTATAACGAGATCAAAAAAGCAATAAGATGGTTAAATGAAAATGAATATCCAAATTTGATTTTAAAATGGGAGACAAGTAGGTGGGGGGAAAATCCAGCAGATTATGGAAAAAAATAACGACGGACTGCACAACCAGCCCTCGCAATGAGAATGTTTGGTCACTTTACGGCACTTCGTGTAAATGAATTAAGTATAAATTTTTGGTATTTTGAAAGTATTTAGGTGTTTAAGCTTAATAATTTAATGAACCGGGAAACTTTTGTTTTTATTATTTATTTTATAAAATTTAATTGATTATTATGGATGTAAACAGCATAATCATCGGAGCAGTTGCAATAACACTCGTCGTATTTATCCCGGGATACTGTTTAACGCTTGCATTGTTTGCAAAAAAGGAACTGGATTTCGTTGAAAGGTCAGGGATAAGTTTTATTCTGGGGCTTACAACTGTTTTTGTTTTGTATGCGCTTAACAAGAATTTAGGTGTGCCGATTGACACGATGACAACTTATATTGTCTGGATTCTTATCTGTTTAGCAGGGCTTGGCGTGTGGTATAAAAGAAAAATGGAATCGGATGCATCAATTAATAAATAAATAGATTCTTGCATACCCGCCCAATCAAATTGCATAAGTAATTATACAATCAGCGATTCTGATTTAAAAAACCGGTTTACAAAAACATGAATTTTAGAAAAATAGAAGAATATATATTTAAAATTTTGATGCTCACATCCCTGGTTATAGTAACGGGTTCACTTACAGGGATTATTGCGGTAGTTCTCATAAAAGGCGGAGCGGCTATCAGCCGGGATGTGCTTACGACAACTCCAAAAGGTGATTTTTATATGGGCGGCAGCGTATATTGAAGGCAAGTTTGATTAGCGGAATAATTATTCATCTGATTTCTATTAATGGTTATTTAATTTTAAAATAACAAAATGTAATATTTAACAATAGTTAAAAACTACAAAAAATGAATAAAAAATTTATTCTGGTGGGATTGATCGCAATAGCAGCAATCGCAATTATCGCCGGGTGTATCGGCAGTGAGAATAAGGCAGGCGAAGAAAAACAAAAGACAATTATGGCTTTCTGCGGGTCTGCAAGCAAACCTGCTATGGAAGATGCGGCAAAAACATTTCAAGAAAAAACAGGTATAAAAGTTGAGTTAAATTTTGGCGGCTCCGGAAACATGCTTTCCCAGATGAAGATGTCAAAGCAGGGAGACCTCTACATTCCCGGATCGCCGGATTACATGGTGATATCTGAAAGGGATGGTGTTGTGTATCCCGAAACTGTAAAGAAAATTGCATATCTTGTTCCGGCAATTGATGTACAAAAGGGCAATCCAAAAAACATCCGGTCCCTTGATGATCTGGCAAGAGAAGGCATATCTGTCGGAATATGTGCTCCCGAGAGCTGCTGCGTTGGGTTGTATGCAGTTGAAATACTGGAGTACAATAACCTGACAGGGAAGGTCAAGCCAAATATAGTTACGCATGCTGAGAGCTGCTCTAAAACGGCGGCTCTGGTTGTTATGGATAAAGTTGATGCAATTATTGGCTGGAGAGTTTTTTCAAAATGGACTCCTGATGATACCGATGTTGTGTATTTAAAGCCGGATCAGTTACCAAGGATTGCATACATTCCTGCTGCAATTTCAACCTACACGAAAGACCGGGAAAGCGCACAGAAGTTTATAGATTTTTTGGCATCAGAAGACGGTCAGGAAATCTTTGCAAAATGGGAGTACATAGCAACTGAAGAAGAGGCAAGAAAATATGCACCAAAGGCGCAAATCGGCGGGGAATATGAATTACCCGGTAATTGGAAAGTGTAAAAAATGAGGAATCGTTTAGCAACTAAAACAAAAAAATTTTATAAAAATTCAAAATTATTAATCAAAGAAATACAAACAAAAATCAAATCAAAAACACCATTGCTAAAAAACCACGCCATAATTACTTCCTTTAAATACCTTTAAAATTTTTGAAACTTTTTGAAAAAAATTTTAAAAAATTTAGGATAGAAATCAAAAGATACATGTAGTGCAGGTTATGGGGTTTTATCGTGTTTATTTTTTTGTTTTTTAATTAAATAATTATAATTTCAAATTTCATTTTAATTTTTACTAAGACAAATATAAAATGTTTAAAGGAATATTTGGCGAAAGGGTATTTAAAGCCGCAACATTAGCCACGCTTATATTCTTTGTTTTATTTTTTACAGGAATTATAATTTCAATAATTTTTTATACAAACCCTGGCGAAGTATTAAAAATATTATTTTCCGCAGAAGTCCTTTTCGCAATAAAATTAAGCTTGATAACCGCTACGATAACCGCTGTTATATCCATAATAATCGGTATTCCTGCTGCTTATGCCATATCAAAAACCGAATTCCGGGGCAAAAGTGTTGTTGATACGATACTTGATTTACCAATCGTTGTATCACCGATAGCACTTGGTGCTGCATTACTTGTATTTTTCAACACTCCCGCAGGTATTGCAATAGAGGAACACGGCATAAAATTTGTGTTTGTTGTATCGGGAATAATTTTAGCTCAATTCACTGTTGTATCGGCATTATTCATACGACTTATGAAATCCTCTTTTGATTCCATAAACCCGAGATACGAGGATGTTGCAAGGACTCTTGGTTGCAGTAAATTCCAGGCATTTTTTAAGGTCACGCTGCCGCTTGCTAAAAACGGGATTATATCAGCCGGAATTTTAACATGGGCTCGCGCAATAGGCGAATTCGGTGCAACAGTGACATTAGCGGGTGCAACGGCAATGAAAACAGAGACTTTACCTATAGCGATATTTCTAAGTCTTGCAACGGCTGATGTTGAAAAAGCAATGACTGTAATACTCATACTTGTTTGTATTGCAATGATTGCATTAATCGCAATAAGGAAAGCCGTAGGGAGGGGGTGGTTGATATGATTTACATTAAAAACCTCCTTAAGAACCTGGGTGATTTTTCCCTTGAAGATATAAATTTAGATGTGCAGGATGGTGAATATTTTGTTTTGCTCGGTCCGACAGGGGCAGGGAAAAGTGTACTTATTGAATGTATCGCAGGGCTTCACAAACCAGAAAAGGGAGAGATATGGATAAACGGCAGGAATGCAACGGGATTAACGCCTGAAGAAAGGGAAGTGAGTTATGTACCGCAGGATTATGCTTTATTTCCTTTTTTAACTGTTAAGGAAAACATTGAATTCGGGATGAAAATTAAAAAATATTCAAAATTTGAGATTAATCAAGGATTAAAGAAAATGGTAAATTTACTTGAAATAGAAAATATAACCCATAGAAATCCTTCTACATTAAGCGGCGGCGAGAGCCAGAGGGTGGCAGTTGCAAGGGCGCTTGCCGTTAAACCGAAACTTTTGCTTCTGGACGAACCTTTATCGGCGCTTGACCCAAGGACGAAGCAAGCACTCTGGATTGAACTGAAAAGAATCCACAGGGAACTTAAAGTCACAACAATACATGTCACCCACAATTTTGAGGAAGCGATATCCCTGGGTGATCGGATAGGCGTTATGAATGAAGGAAAGATCGTACAGATTGGAACTCCTGATGAGATATTCAGAAAGCCGAAATCAATGTTTGTTGCAGAATTCGTGGGGGCTGATAATTTGTTTAAAGGAATATGCACATCAAAAATTGAAGATGAAACAAGCAGGGTGAGCATCAATGGAGTGAGTATGGATGTTTTTGCAGCGGCAAAAAAAGACGGGGAATGTTATGTTTCAATCCGTCCCGAAGATATCGTTCTGTCAAAGGAGATATGCAAATGTTATGTTGACATGAATATGTTGAAAGGAAAAATAACCGAAATTCAGGATAAGGGTATTTTAATTAAAGTCGTTGTTGATGCAGGTATTCAATTATCCGTGCTGTTAACCAGGAGAGCGTGCCTTGAAAAAGAGTTAAGCAAGGGTGATTCGGTTTATGTCATATTCAAGGCGATGGATGTGCATTTATTTTAATTTAAATTTTAAAAATTTTATAAAAATTCAGGTAAAGCGAAAAAAATAAAATGGAGCGAAAAAACATAACACTTGAGGAGTCCGGTGAATTTATTGATAAATTAAGGAATAAATTTTATTTCAAAAGGGAAATTGAAAAGATAAAAGTTTCCGATTCCCCCGGAAGGGAACTTGCAGAACCGGTAGTATCCAGGTATAAATCTCCTGCAAGAGATACTGCGACAATGGATGGTTTTTCCGTAAATTCAGAAGATACGAAATTGTATCCTTTAAAAATAGCGGGAAGCATCTACGCGGGCGATGAAATAAAATATAAATTAAAAAAAGGAGAAGCAATGGAAATTGCAACAGGCGCCTATCTCCCGGAGGGTGCCGATGCAATTCTCAGGATAGAGGATGCTAAAATAGAGGAAGGTTTGCTTTACGGAGTTCCCTTGAAAAAAGGAAAATATGTCATGTATGCAGGTACGGATTATAAAAAAGGGGAACTTATACTAAAAAACAGGCACAGGATAAGAGCACAGGATATAATGATGCTTCATGGTCTCGGTTTATCTGAAATTTGTGTTTATAAAAAATTCAGGGCGGCAGTATTTTCCAACGGGGATGAGATATTCGGCGGGTTGATAAGAGATACGAACTCGCCGATGATTATGGCTTTTTTAAAGGAATTCGGCTGCAAGCCGGTATTTATAGGAACAGTTCCTGATGATTTTGAAAAGGTAAAGAAAAAGATTCTCGCAGGTACGAAGTATGACATGGTGGTTACATCCGGCGGCGTTTCCGTTGGGAAAAGGGACTATGTAATTGCTGCGATGCAGGAATTGGGGGAAGTAATGATGTATAAGGTAAACACCCGCCCGGGAAAGCCGCTTGCTGCCGGGATAATAAATGAAAAATTAATTTTCGGGCTTCCGGGTAAACCCTCCGGGGCATTTATCGCAATTGAGTTGAACTTGAGAAGATTTTTTGCAGCAGCACCAAGACCTGTAAAAAAATATAAAATTTCGGAAAATATTAAAATTTCCACACCAGGATTTGATTATGTTGTGTTTGTCCTTATAAAAAACGGGGAAGTTGTGCCGATGGGTCTTGAGAACTCGCCCCTGAAAATTTTCAAAAAGGACGAACCCTATAATGTTTCCGTTGTCGCGTCATCACCGAGGTCGCTTATTTCCGACGGTTATATAATCACAAGAAAGGATATTGATAAAGGCACCCCGGTTGATGTGAATTTATTTTTTTAGCTTGAGATGCCCCTATTTTAATTTTTCCAAAATTTCTTTTCCTCTTGCTGCATTCACAAACATAAGGACAAACATCAAGAAAATAAAGGGACTCACAATCCCGGTAATCACAAAGGTCTCAATAACAGAGATAATTAAATCCGCAGTCGTCAGGTAAACAGGTTCCTGCGTATAAAAATCACCGCTCATAACATCACCCGCTTGCATCATAACACTAAAAATTTCAAAGGGCGTAATAATAATGATACTTATTACGATTGCAATCAAAATCAAAAGTCCCGAATTTATCGTATGATTTTTTGCAAATAAATAAGATTTCTTTAAAGCATCAACTGCCCCGGAATTATCAATCACGACGGCTGAAGGGATTATATAATCTATTGCAAAACTTATTATGAGCATTGAAATCATGACCAATATGAATAATAAAAATAAAGGCAGCAGTGCTATGATTAAAAGCGGCATAAAAAATATTCCTAAGATTACGAATGCGAAGGTTATCGCGGTAATAATTATATAAATAATTCTCGGAATTTTTGATGATAAAAGGTAAAGAATTGCAAGCAGCCATAAAAATTGTATTATGAAAAAGACAGCCGAAATAAAAAACGCAGCTTCTGACATTCTCAAAAGCCCGATTAAAAAGATGAAAATTCCTGCAACTGTTGGGAAAAACACGACAATGTATGCAATCAGCGTGCTTAATAATGCGGTAATTCCCTTAAAAATCGTGACATTAATGAAACTTCCGATACCTGTCTCCCTGCCCTCAAGCACATCCATTACCACGGAAACGGTTCCAGTGTAAAGTAAAATTTGAATGAGCCATAAAATTAAACTGCCGATTATTAAAAATATAAATAGTTTTCCCATACCAAAAAACAGGGCGGCAAGTTCTTCAAGTGCATTGGGCGAATACATTTCATAATCATATTCGTGCCCGGAAAAACTTTCAAACGCATACATCATTTCCGCGGTATAAGAAAATGTTAGGATAGTAAACCCCGCGGAAAGAAATGCAAGAATGAGAAAGGGTATCAGTATGAACGGCTGTTTTTTTATGACCGTAAATGATTTACCTAAGATTAGACCGATATCTATTTTTGACATTTTAGTAATTTTTAAAGAATTAAAAACAAGATTAAAATAAGAAAATGAAAATGAAAATTTAATCGTAAGTGTATGAATTTAAAAATTTAAAATCAATTATTCGGATGATTACATACCGGGAAAATAAGTCCATTAGGTAATCCCAATCCGTGATTTTTCATCAGGTTTTAGTTTATTAACTTTAAATCCATATTGTTAACATAACAAAAATTAAATTTCGCCTATAAACTTTCATAAAAAATAAAATAATAAAAAATGAATAAATCAAGCATAGATAAATTGCTCCAGAATGGATATCCAAAAGATGATGATTTAATGGGATTACCACTAGGAAAACAAATAGTTAAATTTCAAAACAAGTATAAAGGAAAGGAGAATCTTTTGTTTGAATTGAAGTATAGTGATGACAAATTTGATGAAGTTTTTAAATATCTTAAAACAATACCCGAGGAAACAACTGATGAACATACTAAAGTTAGTGAACTAATTAAAAAAATCTTTGGAAAGAATAAAATCTCAGATACTGCAGAGATATCCAAAGTAAGTGGAAATGGTTGGAATCTTTGGAAAATAAATGACAAGGATAAAACAAAAGACAAGACAATGTCTTATGTGATGGAAGAGGAAAATGGAAATCTGTATGTATATGACGTAACCGGTAATAGGGGGTACGAGTACAAAGGACACTTATCAAAGGTTGTTAAAAATATGAATATATTGCTATCAGAAAAATCAGGTATACGACAAAGCTTGATAAAAAAAGATAACGGGCCACGTCCAAAGGAAGATAGAGGCGAGTTTGATAAAGCATACAGAGTGATTTGGGAGGGAACAAATGGCAAATATTCGATTTTAACTAAAGAATGGAAACAATTTTTACGCATAACTGCATTGTATCATGATATTGGAAAACTCATTGTACATGATCGCCACCCACTTGAAGGATGGCATGCTCTCAAAGATGTCTATATTGAAGAATCAAAAAAATTAGAGGAGATTATAGGCGAGCGTGATTATCCATTGTTTAGGGAGTTGATCCGCCATCATGACTTATTTGGCGTGTTAACAACAGGAGAAGCATCCATACCAATATTAACCAGTGTCGTCGGGCTCAGTGCTAACAAACCTGGAGAACCAATAGTATCATTTTCATTATTATTGCTTCTAAACCTTGCAGACTCTGGAGGATCTTTTGAGTTAGATACTCGAACCGTTGGACATATGATCGACGACTGGAAGTATGTATGCAACACGATAAATGAAGTTGAAGGTAATCGGCAAAAGTTTATTAAGACGATTATTGAGGATGCTCAAACTCCTAAAAATGCCATCAAAAGAATTAAAAGGCTTCTGGTAGAGGCTGCACCAGAGAAATGGGAAGAAGAAATATCAAACTGGAATGTAATAGAAGAGGAACTGAAATACGCTCTTGGTTTTGATCTCCAGGAATTTTGCTCAGAATTTGCTATGATATCTAAAATAGATTATTTCTTGAGATTCCTTAAGGAGTTGGAGGGGCACTGTTATAATAAGAATGATGTAACAACTAAAGATGTAATTTGTATTGTAATAGCATTTCTCCAGCGATTAGTGCGAAGTTATGGAACACTTACAGAAAACCCGTATGGAGAGCGTATAATTGGAATTGAAGCAATGGGTTTGACACGCAATAAAGAAATTTGTGAAACGTTAATAAAAGCAATGGTGAACATTAACACCAGAAATAAAGGAATAAATTGGGCAACAGAGGAAGTAACAGTTTGGTTGGTTGGATATTAGACACAACAGATAAAAATGTAAATTTGCTAATATTATTGATAGCGCTGGTGTGCCATTATAATCAAAACAAAAAATCATCTACTTCAGATGGCTCCGCGACTTCATATAACAAAGGGTATCCGCGGCGGGCTATCGCCCTTACACTCCGTGAAATTGCCCTATCGGGCAACTTCAGATACCCTCGTTCTGTTAGGCGACATTTTGCTTGGTCGTTTGAAGACAATACCTATGGCAAATTTATAAATATCTTTGTAAATTAAAGTTTGAGAGGTTAATCAAATGGATTGGTTATCTGTAATAATGGAAGAGTATAAAAGTCTTCGAGAGGAGAGCTTAACTGCAATGCAAACACAACAGTCAATTTTGCGCTTCGGAACTGCTACTTTGGGTATAGTATTAGCTGCGGGCCTCAATCTATGGGAGAAGTCCTTACTTCCAGAATTCGTTTTTTTATTTTTGATACCTCTTTTAAGTTATTTGGTTATTATCATATGGGTGGGTGAAGTAGAAAGGATGATACGTGCTGGTACATTCCTTGCACAACTTGAAAAAAAAGTTAACAAAGCGTTTGGTGGTAAACCAGAAGCATTAACATGGGAGAGCTGGTTACGCACTAAGCAAAATAGATATTTGTTTAGCTGGGATGATGTTCCCGGAAACGATAATGTGCGACTCCTAAAATTTTTGAAAGATGATCTAAAAATCAAATGGGTAGAGAATGCCGAAATCGAAAAAAGCGAGGATTGCATAACCATTACAAAGAAGAACAACTCACTCATATTCAAACTTAACAAGGAAGAAAACAAAGTAATCTTAACCGATGCCAAGTATAAAATCAATTTTTTTATTTTTAAAATCAGTGGCGTAGGGACTCATAAATATATCTCAAAAGAAGAGGATAGCAAGCTAAAAATATACGAAGATAGTAAAACACCTCAACTGCATTGGAACTATCGAGCTATTCTCTGTATATTTTCGTTAATTGCTTTGGCATCGATAGGTCTAGGGATTTACAGGGTCTATGAGACTATATGTTTTGGATATATTGTTATCATAAGCATTGCAGAAGTTCTTTTACTTTCAGCAGTAATTTTTTGGTATATAAACAAAGAAAGATATTTAAAGAGGCAATGAGGATTTACAATTCAAACTTTTATTAAGTTTAAATCTAATAATATACAAAATACCAACATAAAACACGATGGCAGATAAAAAAGAAACCACTGCACCTAAAGTGGAACTGAAAGAAGGGAACATAACAATAACCGGTGATGAGTTGGATCTGGGTTTTAAAGAAGACACTCAAGCCAATATGCGCATCAAAAATCCTGTTGTCAGCATCCCTTACAACAAAGAAGTCCTTGATGACATGGCATCCATACTCATGTTGTTAGCCGATATTACCAATGCAAAGAATGGCGGACTTGCGGGACCTGAAGCAATCAAAAAAGTTCTGATATAAAGAAGCATATAAAGAATTCAAAAAAGAAGAAGCGGAAGAGAAATAGGCAACCATTAAATTTTTGAAAAATTTAAAAGTCCACTCTATCCCAAGGGGGCGCCTCTTCTGGCACCCTCTCCCTTCTTTTTACTAAATTTAATCTTTAATTTCTTTTTTTAGCATCTGGCAAAAGAGGGTGTTTATTATTCCCCTGGGAAGAATCATCTGAAGGAGACGGGCAATCTAAAAGAATACGCAGGAATCTTACAATAAATTTTTATTAAAATTAGTTAAACAACCCTACTTGCAAAATTTTTATTTTAGTTTAAAAATTTTATTAAAATTCTTGGTGGGCTGAAAGCCCGCCCATTCTCGTCGGGAATTTCCGACCGCGGAAAGAAATGCAAGAATGAGAAAGGGTATCAGTATGAACGGCTGTTTTTTTATGACCGTAAACGATTTACCTAAGATTAGACCGATATCTATTTTTGACATTTTAGTAATTAGTAATTTTTAAAGAATTAAAAACAAGATTAAAATAAGAAAATGAAAATAAAAATTTAATCGTAAGTGTATGAATTTAAAAATTTAAAATCAATTATGTCCGGGTGATTACATATCCACAAATTTTACATAATCATTTCATTTCCATTATGCCGGACTTGAGTAATTATGTAAGCAACAAAAATTCAAGAGCAATAAGAACTTCGGATAATTTGAGTTTGTAATCTGATATTTATCTTTATCTTTTATTTAATTTAATTAAAATTCAATTAATAATATCAGCCAAAAACTAAAAATTTCGCTCAAATCCGGATAAGATAATTTAAACACAAATATTTGCGTTTATTCCTGCAAACCAGGGTATATACGCATTTTCGGGTATCCCGGAAAAATCAGGGTGATGTATGCGGTACTGCATATACCCTCTTGTTAAGCGAAAATTTCGAACCCCTGAAAAAACCAAAACATTTTAATAAAATAGAATAATAATATTTAATATTATAAAATGGATATAAAAAAATATTTAGTTGAATCAATCGGCACATTTTTCCTTGTGCTAACAGTAATTCTTGCGGTTAATGGAACGGCAGGAAATATGGCTCCTATAGCAATCGGCAGTATTTTAATGGTAATGATTTATGCCGGCGGGCATATATCGGGCGGGCATTTTAATCCGGCAGTAACCCTGGGCGTATGGATAAGAGGTAAATGTCCAGCATCAGATGTTCCGGGTTATATGATAGCCCAATTATTCGGGGGTGTCATTGCTGCATTTGTCGGAGTATATATTCTTGGGTTTATACCCGGAGCCGCAGGTATTACCACAGGATGCACATTTGATTTTGTAGGAGGAGGATTGGCTGAATTCTTATGAACATTTGCTTTGGTCTGGGTTGTTTTGCATACTGCAACTGCCAGAGGGACATCAGGAAATTCATTTTACGGGCTTGCCATCGGTTTCACGCTTATGGCTTGTATCTATGGACCCGGAGTTGTTACGGGAGGTGCTTTTAACCCGGCTGTAGCCGTAGGAATTAGTTTTGCTGAAATGACAAGTTGGTCAAACTTACCTGCTTTTTTGGTGGGTCAAATTGCCGCGGGCATCGTTGCTGCTCTAACATTCAAATATGTTAATGGCAATGACTGAATAATTAACTGCGAGGGTGCGGGAACTCTGCGTCGCTTCGCTCCTTACTCTTCTGGTCATATAACGGCAGGTAAAAGAGAAATCAGAGATTTTCTAAAATTGCCTTTGGCAACTTCTTTTATCCGCGAAATGTTAATATGTAAATTATTTAAATATTAATAAGCGGGTTGAAACGAAGTGGAAACTCGCTCTTTCTCCGTTCGAGACATTTGTCTCAAAGGATTTACTCGTATGACTCGTAAATCGTCGGGAAACTCCGATGGGTTGATGAGAAAAAACTCACGGATATTATTCAAAGTTACAGGAGCGAAAGGAATTAATTATTAATTAAAAATAGGCGTCGGTTTTTCAAACCTCGCGATATTTTTTATTTTTGCAAAAATTTATATATTTTATAACTCAATAAAAAATGGACATTTTTGAAGCAATCAAAAAAAGGCGAAGTATAAGAAGATACAAAAATAGGGAAATTCCCGGTGAAATTCTCGCAAAAATCCTGGACGCGGGAAAATCGGCACCTTCAGCCGGGAATGTTCACCCGGAAATTTTTTTTGTAATTAATGAGCAGGAAATCAAAGATAAAATTGCATCGGCTGCGTTAAACCAGTATTTTATTTTAGAAGCTCCTGTGGTGGTTGTCGTATGCGCGGATGTTGAAAAATCGGAACTTCATTACGGAACGCGGGGACGGGAACTTTATTGTATCCAGGACACCGCCGCTGCAATTGAAAACATGCTTCTCTTGGCAGCAGCACTTGGAATCGGGAGCTGCTGGGTCGGGGCTTATGATGAATATAAAATTTCCGAGATATTAAACCTGCCGGGGAGTGTGCGACCTCTCGCGATTATTCCTTTCGGCTATCCTAACGAGTAAATAAAATATAAATTTAATTATATAAAATGGACTCAAGCGACAAAAGCGCAAAAATAAGAAACTATGCGATAGCGGGCTTTTTTATAATTATTACAATTCTTGCGGGAATATTCTTTTTGAAAATATTTACATTGTTCCCGGGCGGGTTGGATGCAAATAAAATCAGTGTCTGGTCCGAATGCGAGGGAACTTATGCAAATGTTTTTATAGGTGCAAATGAAGACATAAAAAATATAAAATGCACTGCACTTGACACTGAATTCTTTACAGAGACGGAAATTTTCATAGGGGATTTGTCAAGGGGAAGTGAAGATGTCTGCAAATTTAAATTAAAAGAGGACACAAAAGAGCCGCTGAGATTTGAAGTATTGTATAACGGCAAGTCAATAAGGGAAGTTTGCGATTGGGAGCATGACATCATGTATGTTGATTGAAACTAAATTTCATAATAATTTCAAATTTCCGGTGACAGCATCAATATCCTTATCCTGTGCGGGACCTATTCCAACGCAGGTTACGGTTCCGGGGGGAATTTCAGTATGTCCCGCATCCCTTATCAACGCACAGGGTAATCCTTCTCTTTTCGCTTTCTCAAATAATTCAAATAATTCATTTAAATTTTCAGTCGTAAGCACAACTTTTTTCTGCTCATATCTCAGCCAGTCCTTTTTAAATTCACTTTTTTCTGCCGCCGTAACCGATGCGTGTGCAACCTGGACTGCGAGTTTCCCCCTGCTTAATTTCAAGTCCTTTCGTATTAACATCACCTGTTTCAGTTCCATTTTACTGCTTTATTTTATTCCAGGCATCCTTCACTCTTCCAAGATGCTTCTTCGTGGAAATCGCTAAAAGATTCAATACCTCTTTTATTTCTCCTGCATCCGATTCAAAAACTTCAAAGAATTTTCTTTCCAGTAAGGCACTTTCAATATTTAAAGAATTACTTAAAGCACTTTCAAGCGTAATTTCCTGTTTTTGAGAAGCGGTCAGCATCTCTTTCATATAATTCCTGAAATTTTCAACCGCATACAGATTAAACCTTTCTTTTTTAAAAGATACCTGCCCTTCCTTAACTTTTTTATTAAGTTCATATATCCATGTTGCATGCTCTGTTTCCTCAACAGAAAGACCCAGCCAGAAGTCCTCGTATCCGGGGAATTTTTCCGAGTATATTTTATATAAGTCGCCGACTAATTTTTCGTTTTTCGCAAGCATTTCCAGAATCCGTGTTTCATTTTCCTGATCCATTATAATAAACCTCCTTTTTAATTAAATTTTGATTTAAAGTTAATATTAGAGTTGTTGCGAAATAAATCCAAATCCTAAAAATTTTCAATTTCACTCCATCACTTATTTCATTAATTTTAGATTAACAACACAATAAATGATAATTCCACAATCCACATGAAATTTCCATAACTTTATCATCAAAACCCTTAATTTTATTCCGAAATATATCTGAAACTATCCTAAATCTTTTAACGCCACCAATTGCATGTTCCACCACAACCCTAACACCGCT
>MCBE01000257.1 GCA_001723845.1 Candidatus Altarchaeales archaeon WOR_SM1_SCG | reverse complement strand
AGTTGTTGGGGGTTAGTTGTTGGGGGTTAGTGCTTGGGGATTGGTTGTTAGTAGTCAGGGGATTGGACTAATCCCTAACCACTAATCCCTAACCCCTATTCCCTAATACCCATCTAATAACCCCTAATTTTTATTTAATTTTTATTCTCGTGAGAGACACCAAATTCCTTTAAATATTCCTCAAATTTATCGTCCTCGTGGTGCGTTGAAATTCTTGAGCCGATGGCAAGGTTTTTAACAAGCCCGCAGTTCTGCCCCTCAGGTGTCTCGTTCGGGCATACCCTGCCCCACTGCGTTGCATGCAAGTCTCTTGCCTCAAAATGCGGATGACTCCTGCTCAAAAGTGATGCTACCCTTCTCCTGTGGGCAATTGATGACAGGTAATTTGTCCTGTCAAGAACCTGGCTGACGCCTGATTTTCCGCCCGTCCAGTTTCCTGTTGCAAGTGCATAATCAATTCTTTCACTTAATGTGTTGCTCCTGACTGCAATTTTCACATTGCATTCTCTTCTTCTTGCATGCTGCTTTTCCAGTTGATATTTAATGTCCCTGCAAAGGGTATTGAAACTCACCCTGAATAATTCCTGGAGAAGGTCGCCGGCGGTTCTTAACCGTTTATTTGAATAATGATCTTTATCGTCTGCTTCCCTTTTCTTATTATCCATTTCAACCACTTTCTTTGCCATAACCGCTAAATATTTTGCCTTGAGAATCCGGTCATTTTCACTATTTCCGCTGTGCGGAAGAAGATAATTATTCATCACCTGTTCAGCCCGTGTTGCCTGGTAGATTTTTGCATGACCTTTTCCTGCCTGCCTGCCGAGATATGCAAACGCTTCCTCAGGGGTCTCGTATTTATTTGATTCAAGATTAAGGAGAATTTCCATCCTTGATTCGTCTTCAAACATGTTTAAAATATCATCGCTTGTAAGACCAAGTGCTTTCATTATAATTGTTAATGAAATTCTTCCGGGAATTCCTGGGAACGACACAAATAATGTTTCGCCGCTCATTGTTTCTCTTTTCTCAACAGTAACTCTTGACCTGAATCCCTGCCGCACGGAAAATACCTTTGCCGTTGCGATTTCCTTATCACCCACCTCTTCTAATGTGGTAACGATTCTATTCGGGGCGAGGTCTTCAACAATAATTAAAGTTCTTTCCGTGCCGTTAATCACAAAATACCCTCCGGGGTCTTCAGGGTCTTCCCCGTTTTTTATTAATCCCATGTCATCCAACCCGTTAAGCAGGCATATCTTTGACTTGAGCATTACCGGGAGATGTCCTATTTCAACTTCAACGCGCTTATCATTTTCAACAAAGCCCAGCATTATCGGTGCAGAATAGGTAAGGTTCCTGAGCCGGCACTCAAAAGGAGTTCTCGGCTCTCCCTCGGTGCTTCCGCCGGATTCCTTAACAACGGGATTTGCAACCCTTATTTTTCCAAATTCAAGATTGTAGCCCTCAACATCCACTATAATGTCCTCCTTTTCATTAATCACATCCTGTAAGCCCTTTTCCAGCAAGTAATTGTATGAATTTATCTGGAATTTTATTAAATCTTCCTTTTCTATGAAATCGCTCATTTGCAACATTTTAATTTTAATTTAATTTTATAATTTATTGTATATATTATATTGAACAAATTCGAATGACCTTACCTTAACCGTCAATAACTTCCCTATAGTAAAGGGATACGCCCACGGTGTGACTTTTCCTTGTTATTTTTATAACATCACTCACATTAACATTTAAGTCGTTTAATGCAGAATCGCTTTTCAATATTTTTGGCAACTCATTTTTGGTTATCCCATACTTTTTTAATACTTCTTTAACCTCTTCTTCGCCCAAAACTTCGTGTTTCGGAACTAATATATGTTCTGCCAATTTTAATTTTAAGAAAAATATAATTAATTATATATTAAATTTTTGTATAAAAATAGAATAACCTGCAAAATAACCCACCTTTATTATTCCTGAAACTTAATTTATAATAAATAAAATGGCGGCAGAAAAGAAAAATAAAAAAATTGATGCAAGAGAACTGATATGCACAACCTGCGGCGGAAGGCGCCGGCTTATTCATAAGTACGGCTTGGAGGTCTGCGGCAGGTGCTTTCGTGAGGTTGCGTCAAAAATCGGTTTCAAGAAATATAATTAATAAAATAATTAAATATAATTAAATTAATTTACAATCAAACAGAATGACAATAAAATTATTTGACAGATGGGATTTTAATGAAGTTGAAGTTGGCGATGAAGGAATGAATAGATACATTTCGTTAAAACCCGTGTATGTCCCGCACACAGGAGGAAAACTTGTCGGGAAACAATTCGGCAAGAGTAAAATGAATATTGTTGAGCGTCTTGCAAATAAACTTATGCGCTCCGGGCAGGGAACAAAAAAGGTTGCCGGCAAGTACATAAGAGGGGGAGGCAATACGGGAAACAAGCAAAATGCGTTAAAAATTCTAAAAAAAGCATTTGAAATCATTGAAAAAAGAACAAAAAAGAACCCGTTACAGGTTCTCGTGGATGCGCTGAGCAACGCCGGTCCGAGAGAAGAAACAACAACAATTATTTACGGGGGAATTCGTTATCACCAGGCGGTTGATGTTTCCGCGCAGAGAAGGGTTGATTTCGGCTTGAGATATCTTGCGCTTGGTGCTTTTGCAACCGCGTTTAACAAAAAAAAGTCAATTGAAGCATGCCTTGCGGATGAAATAATCCTTGCCGCAAACAACGATAATAAGGCGTATGCAATTTCAAGAAAAGAGGAAACAGAGCGAATTGCACATTCTGCAAGATAAATTTATTTTTTATATGGAAATTTAATAATAATAATAATAATAAAATTTAATAATAATAAAATTTAATTTAAAACGGAGGTTTTTTCACAGATGAAAGTCCTAAAAAATTTAAAAGTACGGGATATTATGACCCGGGGCGTTATAACCGTACAGATGGACGCAAGTGTGCGAGAAGTTGTAAAAACGCTTGCAGAAGAGCATATAACAGGAGCAGTCGTGGTAGCCCCTGACGGCGGGGTTATGGGCATCATATCCGAAATGGATGTTGTGAAGGCATTTAACGAAGACATTGATAAATTAACAGCCGAGGATATAATGTCCGACCATGTTAAAGGCATACATCCCCAGAGTACGATTAAAGATGCGGCAGAGATTATGAAAAAAGAGAAAATCCACCGTCTTGTTGTCGTTCATGAAAGGGAGCATTTAGGCATCCCGCAATCACCCGTCGGGATTTTATGCGCGAGCGATATTATAAAACTTGCGGCAGAGAAATGATTTTTAAATTAATAATTTTAATGAGATTCCTTGAACTCATTAAAAGTTTCGTAATACTTATTATGCACCAATATCTTTTTTATGAATTTCCATAATCTTTCTATTAGACTAAAGTTGGGGGATATATATTAAATTTTTGGATGCATACGCTCCCCGGATCGAATAATTCACTATCCGTTCAAAAAAATCCGGGAGATTACAATTATACATTAAAAACAAATATACAAAAAGTTACAAAAAATGGATGCGGGTTAGTATATCATCGAAATCTATCTTGTCGGGATTGATAGATTTTGTTTCTTCAAGTTTTATTTTGTTATTCATCTTTGCACAGTATTTTTAAATCCCCTTCTTTTAAGAGGATGTCTCTTATGTAAGCGTTTATTGCGTATTTTTTGAGGATGTTTTCTATTTCAGGAAAGTTCTCATTTGAAACCACAATCACTGAGCGAATCGGTTTGATGTTAGGAATATCATCCAATAAACCTTTTTTTCTGTAAGTGTATCGTCCGCCATGTGATTTATCATTATGACCGACAAGTTCCCGGAGAAACTTGTCAATATCTTTCCGCTTTAAATTACTTGATTTTAGATTGTAACAAATGATTTTACCATCCATTTTTATTATTATTTTATTGCAATTGATTGTAATAAGATATTAAAAATACGAGTTTAAAAAGCATTTGAAGTTTTTGGTAACTTAGAACGAATTTTAAGGATTATCTTTTAATACTTAATATCAGAAGACAACTTGGGGTGAGTTGTTACTTTATAACAACAAAAAATCTACAGATGAATTATCAAAAAAGTTAATCACAATGAATCAAAAATACATCTTCTTCGGAGGAAAAGGCGGCGTCGGGAAAACGACCTGTGCTGCAGCAACAGCACTTCAATATGCAAAAAATTATAAAACATTAATTATTTCAACGGATCCCGCGCATTCAATTTCCGATTCATTCGGTGTTGAGATCGGAAGCGATCCGACTTTTATTGCGGAAAATTTATATGGGATTGAAATAAACCCGAAAAAGAGGAAAGAAGAAATTAAAGAAAAATTAACCGAAGAGCAGGTTCAACCCATGATGCCGGGCATGGGATTCGGCATGGATTTTTCAGAGATAGGAGACATGATGAATCTTGAATTCCCGGGAATGGATGAAATTTCCGCGTTAACCGAATTTATAAAATATTCTGAAGGCGAATTTGAAAAGATAATTTTTGATACCGCACCGACAGGACATACCCTGCGGCTTCTATCGCTTCCGGAAATGATGGATACATGGCTTGGGAAAATGCTCAAGATGCGCATGCAGTTTGAAAACATTATCGGGATGTTTAAACAGTTCATGGGTGCGAAAGCAGAGGATAATTCGCTCCGGATGCTTGAAGAGACGCAGGCAAAGGTCAGGAAGGTAAGGGACATATTATCAAGCCCTGAAACGGTTTTCGTGCTTGTCACAATCCCTGAGCAGATGTCA
This sequence comes from Candidatus Altarchaeales archaeon WOR_SM1_SCG, assembly GCA_001723845.1. Lineage (GTDB taxonomy): Archaea > Altiarchaeota > Altiarchaeia > IMC4 > WOR-SM1-SCG > WOR-SM1-SCG. The sequence continues at coordinate 9,372 of MCBE01000257.1, read as the reverse complement.
ATTTTAGAATCCGCAAGATACATTGAGTCGCTTTCCGGCTACGGGATAAACATTCAACAGATTATCGTGAACAAAATAACGCCTGAAAATAATTGCGAATTCTGCTCTGCCCGAAGGAATTATCAAATGGAAAATTTAAATGAAATTCATAAATTATTCGGAAACATGGCGATTGTTGAAATTCCGCTTTTTTCCAGGGAAATTAAAGACCTCAACAACCTAAAATTTTTCAGGAAATTCATGTTTTCGCACAAGTTTTAACAAAATGGATAAAAAATTTGCACTTGCCGCAGCTTTTGCAGGAATTGTAATATTAATTTTATTGAGCGCTGCAACCGTACACAAAATCAATGAAACTTTCAGCGAGTCAGGACCGCTGCTTTTTTTGCTTGCCGCGGTATTTGTTTTAATTGCCTATTTCATAGATGAGATAAAAAATAAAATATTAAATAAATTTAAAAAATAGGCGCCGGTTTTTCAAACCTATCAATATTTTTTTATTGCAAACCATATAGTTTATAATGCAATAAAAAATAGAAAAATATTAATTAAGGTAAATTTAATATATAACATAAAGATTACGATGGCAAAAGAAACAATAGAAATATTGGTTGAAGGCGGGAAAGCATCCGCGGGACCGCCTCTCGGACCTGCTCTCGGACCCACCGGGATAAACATAGGAGATGTCGTTAATGCAATAAACGAGAAAACAAAGGACTTCAAAGGTATGAAGGTTCCCGTGAGCGTTATTATTGATACCAATACAAAAAGTTATGAAATAGAAATCGGAACCCCGCCGACGAGCGCGTTAATAAAAAAGGAACTTGGTCTTGAGAAGGGCGCAAAGAAAGGCGATGAAGTTGCAGGGAATTTAAATATTGAACAATTAATTAAAATTACAAATATGAAAAGAGATGCGCTTCTCGGAAACAGTTTGAAAGCGGCTGCAAAAGAAGTTGCCGGTGTGTGTGGTTCAATGGGAGTAAACATTGAAGATACAACTCCGAAGAAATTTTACGCAGAGATTGATTCCGGAAAATATGATGATAGATTTAAGGAGAATTAGAGTTTCGCATAAGCAGGATAATTAATATTAAAATTATTACAAACCATTTTGTCTGTCTGGAATATTGAAATTTTTAAAGGGTGGGAGGGATGTCGGGTGTAGAGTAGAGCAGTGAGCTTTCGCTCACCGCCCTCTCATCAAACCGTGCATGAAGTTCTCCCTCACACGGCTTTCCGATGACCTTCTTTCTTACGCATTCGAATAGTATTCTATTCTTGGCAGTAGGATATATCTCTTCATAGAGTTCTTGTGCTTTTTCTAATGGCTCATACCGAACCGTTCCTATGATGTGGTTAGCACATAAGTGCATTCACCAACACTTACCCCTAATCCAAGCATGGTCAAAGTAGAGACCCTTTCCTAAGCAGAGTTTTGTTGTTCTGCCATCATAGGTACTATGGTCTCATCCGACTTCTCACACCACATCGCTTTGGCTTTCCCTGCTAAGGTTATACCTCCACTACTCAGCACCACTGCCAATATTTCAGGACTCGGCATTGGAGATGATGTGAGACCTCCCCAGTTCCTACAAATACTGTGTTAACATTCCGCCACCCATACGCCGAGGAAGAACAACACTGCATTTCCAGATTCTTAATGTTGCCTGCTGTCTTCACCCTTCCGCTTCGGGCTCGACCTTCCTAATTTACCCGCTTACGACGCAGCAGTGTTCACTTTATGTTACGGACTGTTAACTTGCTCCCCCAGTATTGGAGTTTTTACATACCGCTTCAATACTGAAATCGCTTTCAGCATTGGGTATATGCTACATGGCTTTCTGGTTTTACCATGACGGGACTTTCACCCGCAAGCACTTGTAAGCTTGGCTGGGCACACAACGGATGGCAGGTATCTGAAGTCCGAGCGAAGCGAGGATTTGGGCGTAGGCGTAAGCCGTAGCCAGATACCTGTTTGTTATCTGATGTCGTGGAGCCCTCTTAAGTAAACGATTTTGGCCATGATTAAGGACAGTGATCTCTATTTTTATATGATATTATGAACTAATTAAAAATCAATGATAAAATAACTTTTTGTTTCTGTTATATGAAGTTTGTGTCAATTTGTAGTCACAACTTTTTATAATCGATACAGATATATGTAAATTATTGGCGTTTTAATTCCCTTTCAATTTATTTCTCTTTTTATTTTCTTTTAATGCTTCATACGCATAGTTTATTAGCTTCACTTTTTTATAAGCTAATTCTTGTAAATCCTCTGTAAGTGTCTCAATTTTATCGGGACAATATTCCTGCATTTTCTTCTCATATGCCTTTTTGATTTGGGCTTTAGAGGCGTTTCGTTGAACCCCCAATATTTCATAATAATCAATCTTCACGCTGCCTTCTGGAATATCTATAATCTCATCTTTTTGTTTGGGGTAATCTTTCGACCGTGACTTTTGAAGATGAGGTTTAGATACAGAACTTATAGTCGGTATCTTGGAACCCAATTCCTTTATTTTTTTCTCAATTTCTCTTTCTATCAACATATATTCATTGTTCTCGATCTTATGGGCCTTAAAAAGGCTCTTTATTTCTGATCTTTTTGTCTTGAGCATTCGCATCGCATCTGCACGGTCATTTTTTATATTCTCAAATTCATCATCAAGTTCATCTATGAATTTAGTAACAAATGAATGCTTCTTCCTTAAATGATGGTAACCATAGATAAAAAGAGTCACGGAAGTGAGTATTGTTAGAATCGCAACTATGGGTTCCCAAGAAGACCACCAAGACTCATGCCAGCGGTTGGGATCCTTTGGATAAACATCATTGATATCTAACACCCCATCATTGTCATCATCGTCATCGGTGTTATCACCAATTCCATCCTTGTCTGTATCGATCCAATCTGACGGATCAAGTGGTAAATCATCAACACGGTCTAGATAGGCGTCCCCGTCATCATTTTCATCTTTGTTATTTCCGACCCCATCCCCGTCATTGTCAAGCCATTCGGTTGGGTCCAATGGAAATTTATCTATTGCATCATTATATCCATCCCCATCATTGTCATCATCCCTATTATTCCCAATACCATCATCATCATTGTCGAACCATTCCATGGAATCAAATGGGAAACGATCGATGACATCTGGTACCCCGTCATTATCATCGTCATCGTCGAGGGCATCTCCAATACCATCATGATCAAAGTCTAAATAATCTACTGATTGATCAGGAAGCTGATCGATACTATCCGGTATTCCATCTTTATCATAGTCAAAGAATACTTCATAGAACTTAATTGTGTCACCAAATGGAATAATGATGTCTACTAAACCATCTTTATTGATATCCCATCCGTGTACCTCATGACCTGAAATAGGAAATTCCATTCGATCAAGAAATTCCATTTCACCTTTTCCTAGATATATAATAGCTTTTCCTTCTGAGTCGTCTGTAGAAATGATGTCCAAATGACCATCTGCGTTCACATCGTATGCTCCAATCTCCCAACCTAAAGGTATAGCAGGAAGATGTAAAAGTGTTGAGGGGGGATTATGGCCATCTATAACATATATCTCGTTTCCATTAAAATCAGTCGATAATAACTCATCAATATCATCTCCATTCAAATCAACCGAAAAGATGTGATATTCACCACGTCCTGGCTTAAATGCAACAGAGTTACTGAACCTACCTTTTCCATTGTTATAAAAAAACCTTATTACATTACCAAGTGTTCCTTCAATTCCTGGGCAAGCAATATCAAAATCGCCATCCCCATCAAAATCTCCTAATACAAGAGATCGTGAATATCTGCCGATATGATGTTCCTCAACCAATTGAAAGTTTCCCGCCCCATCATTCTCCAAGACGAACAAACCTGTGCCCTCTTTTAAAAGAAAGGAATTTACTATAAGGTCATTATCACCATCTCCATCGATGTCGGCTGTTTCTATACCAGTAGATGCCGGAATAGAATAAGTAGAGGTTACCCAACCAAATGTAGGATATGTTTTTATCAAACCAACAATGATCTCATTATTCAATTCATTAGTGATGGCAAAATCGAGAATGCCATTTCCATCAAAATCAGCAGAACAAACACTGTTTAAGGAAGAATCTCTTAATGACTTATTGAAAACTTGGGAGAAAGTACCATTTTCATTTCCTTTGAAAATATAAAAATTTGCACTAGAAACAATTCCTATATCAAGAACCTCGTCTGTATTAAAATCTAAAAGATCTATTGAATATATTTCATCAGAAACGACTAACGATGAAATATTATTCAAATTAATACGGGTATCGTCGGTAGCAAAAAAATATCCGTACCCCATATTGTAGAGGATTGCAAGGTCTGGATGATAGGGTACACCAAGCATTACAAGGTCAAAATCTCCGTCTCCATCGAGATCCTCTGTGGCTATCGCGGCTCTTCCGCTTACACCATATTCTATAGAGTGATTAAAAGATACATTCTCATTGAAGATTACTGTAAGAGCATTACCCTGACTGATTGCGAAATCAGGATAATTATCTTTATTGAAAAAACCACTTACTATGTCGTTACCAGAAACTGGTAGAGTATCCCATGTAAATGTTTTATTTCCCTCATTATGAAATAATCGTCCGCTACTGGTGACTATATCCAAATAGCCATCTATATCAAAGTCTAATATTTCGATGGGTGACCATGGAGAAGATGAATAGGATATTTTATCAAATATTACATTTCCATCTCCAGAGGTGCCATCATTAAAAAAAATAGAAATCTTGGGTTCATAACAGTACGATAACACAATATCCATCTTTCCATTATTGTCCAAATCCACAGTTTTCAACTTAAATGGCCCATTACCTACATCAATAATATATGATGAGAACATGGAGTTCCCCTCATTAATCGAAATAGTAATTGTATCTGCGAGTTCATTTGAAGATATAATATCAATGTCACTATCACTATTTACATCAACAAGTACAACATCACGGGGCCCGGATGATGGCACTTCAATATCTGCATTATAATTAAAATGACCTGTACCATCATTAAAAAATATTCGAATTTCTTGGTCCCCATAAACTGCAAAAGCGAGGTCTATATACTCGTCTTTATTAATGTCACCGACATCTACAGCCATATCCTGCCCTACAAAAAGAGGAACTCGTTTTAAGAAATTTCTCCCATTACCTAGATTCTCGTGTATAACTCCATTAGAGGATATTATATCAACATCACCATCTCTATCGATATCTGTTAAGACAATTTCTTCTGCTTCCAATGACCCGTTCCCATTATTGTCTAGTCGCAATGCAGTGTCTGGTTTTGGAGGAGAATATGAGTATTCACCTAAAGTGTAATTACAGATGCTAATGAGCATTAAAAAGCTAAAGATAAAGGAAAGAATAATGATTGGAAAAGACTTAAATTTAATTGGAGAAAAACCTTCTAGTGCGAGCTCACAAACATTTTTAGAATTATCTATTCTATTATGTCTAACTTTCATTTTTTCATCTCTCTGTGGATTCTTTTATTTGTCTAAAATTTTAAATTTCAAATGGGCGGAACGATTTCATATAACGGATTAGGATAAAAGAAGTTCGCTTCAGCGAATTTGGACAAATCAACAGATTTGTCTTTTATCCGGTGTTATGTGATGTTATTCCCCGCCGATTAAATCATAAATTCATTGTTTATTTAATAGGAATTCAAGTCTTTGATTATTGGAGATAATTGAGTAAATGCAGAGTTTGAAATTCTATCAAAAACCAATCTATCATCTTTGTTTATCATTCCGTTTATATTGTCGTTAACATAAGCGTTCCATAAACACATACTATTCAACTTACAATCTCTTGCCCATTCTTTACTATTGATTTGTAGTGGATATAATTGTTTTATGTTATCGTATTTTTTTTGAGGATGATACGGAAGTGGTGTTTCTCCATAGTCATCAAATAAGTTTTTTAAACTTTCAAATTTTTCATAAACTAAAGATTCTGCTCCAATAGTTCCTCTGTGCGTGCTTCTTCTTTTTGGAGGATGTGATGGATAATACTCAAAGCTACTAACTGTGTCTGTGAAAAAATCAAATCCGCCACCAAGCAGACAATATCCAAACCCGCCACCATTTAATAATCCATAACTCCTTACTTTGTTTTTGAAGTACCTATAGTCTGTTTTAATAGTGTTTAACAAGAATTTGAAATTTTTTAAGGCATAACTGCCATACACTCTATTAACTAAGTTCTCATAACCATTAATTTTAAATAATATCATTTCGCTTGGAGTTATACCTAAATAGTCAACAAGGCGTTCTATAAGTTTTTTATTTTGGAATATCCCAGCATCAATGAAGAAACTATCTGCTACATCACCAGTTACTAAATCATGTGATTTCCTATTAATATCAATTGCCTTTTCTAAAAGAAATTCACATGATTCTTGTTTTATATATGGTGTTGGTGCGATAAATATATCTGCCTTTCTTTCTTTCTGGAGATATTCTGACCATTTAATAAAATGCCCCACATTTATCCTACCTGAATTCTCAAACAAACCCTTCCAGAATCTTATGTGTAGTAAATCATAATCCTCTCTTTCTTTTTTGTCTTTCTCACTATTTTCTTTTATTTGTTTCAAATAAACTTGAAAATACTTGGGTATGTTTTTATCTATAGTTAAATATTCATCAATATATTTCGAATAATTTAATCTAAAAACATCAGTAGCCGGATCTACAAATTTAATTGCGTTATTAACTTGAGCATAACTCTTGTCAACTATGTTCAAATTTAAATTATATTGCTTTAGATTATATTCCCGATGACGCACAACTTTATCATGTTCAAAAACCCGATAAGAAACTGCCTGGATAGAATTTGTGAATTTCATCAAATCACCACCCATACCAATAAGATCGCATAACAAATCTAAATCGGTTTTTGATTGCATCCCTACAGTAAAAAATGGGAATGTAACAAGTTTATTATTTAATAATATACTCCCTCGTGGAATAGTTAAATATTCCTGTATTAATTCAACCTTCATAATAATCACCTCTACTTATAGATTTTAATTTTTTATCTTTTTCAATGACTTCTTTTATAAATTCAAAGAATGATTGAATATCAGATCTTCTTATTAACATACTTCCCCCTGAAATATTCCCCTGATTTAAACTTTCGAGAAACACAAATTTACCATAATTATTGTTAAGAAATGTTCCTCTAAAGTTTATTTCATTTTCAATAGATTTCTTTTCAATCCTATATTCTGGGTGGACAGGTCTTCCATTAGGGTAGTACACAAAAATTTGTTTGCCTCTTCTAATCTTATACGCCTTTCTTGATGACACCATTTTTTCAAGGTGTTTTATAACTGTTGGGCGAGTAAATGGTGTGTTATTGAATATATCAGATATAGTTATACCATTGGAATTGATTTTAACTATATCCTCTATTTTTCTTTCAACATACTCCTCTTGATCTTTTGGAGCTAATCCCATATATACTTTCTTTTCCATAATTCTTGGGAAAGTTAGATCTTCATTATACATTTTATCATTAAAAATATCCTAGTAAATAGGTGTATATTATACATTAGGAATTACATCTTATTAAATAGTTTTAATTTTTGTTTACAAAAAACTATTTTATTTTATAAGGACACAAAATTCATAATCAATACACTATTAAACTATTTCTCTTATATTTTACTAAAATTAATGAGTTTTGTATAATAGCATAAACTTATTAAATAAACTTATTAAATAAACTTATTAACAAAGATTATTAAATACTTTCAGTTTTTTAAATCCATTCCTTACCAGAAAGATTATTTAAACTATTCATAGTTACCCTATTAAACTTAAATGTTAATAATTTGATTTCGCTGTAACTATGAAACAAACGAAATAAATATTTTCGTATAATGCTTTTTATTTAATAAGAATAAATACTCAATATATAATACAATCTAAATTGTTCCACTTGTTCGGAACGAAAAATTGAACACATTTATAAAGTGTTCCAATCTAATATATAATAACAACTAAAAAACCAAACAAAATATATTAAAATGGAAGGGGTAACCATTAATGGGCTAGTTAATTTTCTTGCTGAATATCGTCTCATTAGAGGATATCCCCTAAAAACCGCCAGCTAGGGAGGCGGAATACAAGGACACCTAATGGCAGTCTTGTCTCCATAATGGAGGTAAATATCCAAAAAATGTTTAAAAAAATGAAAAATAAAAATGACTAAAAGCGAGTTTTCTGTCTTGCCAAACTCATCTTTAATCGGCAAAACATTAAGGAATGTTGAAAAGGAATATGGCGTAAGAATAGACCACATACATAATCCAAGAATTGGATTAGATTCAAGAAAAAAAGCAGATCCATATCGTAAGATTGACGCACGATTAATAATTAAAGTTGAAGGAGAATGGAAAAACGTATCTAATATAATCACAGCATAGCTTTTTTTGTTGAATTTTAATATTCTAAAAATGCATAAGCCTAAGATATTCTTCTTGTCTACAGTATTTAGTAATGATTGTGAATTAGAAATAAAACGATCAGAAAATTTAAAGAATTGGTTCAAAAGGAATGAAACCAAAGACGAAATTGAAAAACTGGGATTTTCTATGAATGATTTAGAACTATGTTTTCTTTGTAGGGGTTATGACAACCAACAAGAAGGCATTCACAGAAGATATTATGGAGTGGTTACTAAAGGTAGAGCAATTCGTGATAAAATAGAGGGCATAAAAAATGAGGAGAAATCTATATACGGGAATTATCTTATTTTCTTTGACGGTGATGGTCAAATTCCATTTGAGTCATTTTTAGATATTCTAAAACAATTATCAAAAAAGGAAATAAATGTAGTTTTTGCTTGCAGGCGTGGAAACTATGGCATTTCCAATGAATGGGTTAATATACAGAAATTTGAGCTATTTTTGTTATCAAGTAAGTACGGTGTGTACTTACCGGATGGACAGTGTGGCTGTTGGGGATTTAAAACAGATATTTTATCAAGAATACCTTTGATAGCAAAAGGGTTTGAAATTGAACTAGACATATTGTCTGCATGTCTCAAAAACAGAATATTACCAACTTACATAAAAACTACTATTGGGAATAGTGAAGAATCAACTTTTGAGCCTATTGATCATTTAATCAAACTTGATTTTTTGATACAAAAACTTGAATGGAATAAAGAATTTGTGTATCCTCTCAAAATATCACAGACATCAAACACTCCCCACATTTAACCATTAAAATCAACCCCAATTAAATATCTCCCAACTTCCTAACTTTTTAATTCGTTTCACGGCGAACCCTTACCTGTTTA
>MCBE01000256.1 GCA_001723845.1 Candidatus Altarchaeales archaeon WOR_SM1_SCG | reverse complement strand
ACACTGATTTTATTTAAAATTTTGACATGGCAACAAAATACAAAAAGTGAGATAACAAAAACCAACATCAGTAAATGGGGTAAATAAAATTTATTATGTTAGAAATCTAATATCTTTGAAACTCAAGTTATAGTCTTTTATTGGAGAGTGATATTCTCCTTTGTTATCATAATAACCTTCATCCCACCTTGCTTTTTCTGGAACAAAAAAAGTATCTCCATACGATATTTTATCCTCACAAACTGCCATTAACTGTTTTTTTGATAAATGCGAATGTTTATTCTTAATACGTTTTCTTTCCAGATAAAATTCATCGGACATCCTTTTCAAGAAAAGCATACCGAAAATAAATTCTTTATACTCTGATGAATCCATTGATCCTCTAAGAATATCGGCTGCTTGAAACAAAAAACTTTCTAGTTGCGTGAGTGATATTTTGTCTTTAATCATTTTTATATTCTTTTGAGGTTATTTTCATCTTGAATGCCTCTCTTTTATAACTTTAATTAAATTTTTTTAATTATATTGGTGTGTAAATTACCCCCGAAGAAATTTCGTCTAACAATGTATATCCGAACCCATTGCAAGTATCTCGCCTTCAGATGAAATTTGATTCTTATTAACCATTTGATTTAAAATAAATAAATTTTTTTCAGTGCTTAAAATGCCTGACCCCCGTAAAGACCATCGGAATTTTATATTCATTTACGGCATCAATTGCATCCCTGTCGTGAATTGAGCCGCCGGGCTGGATTACCGCTGCAATTCCTTTTTTTGCCGCAACATCAATCCCGTCCCTGAAGGGGAAGAACGCATCGGATGCCATAACACACCCCAAAACTTCATCTCCTGCTTTCCCGCATGCAATTTTGCTTGCATCAACCCTGCTCATCTGCCCCGCACCGATGCCGAATACTTTTTTGTTTTTTGATAGCACGATGGCGTTTGACTTTACATGCTTTACAACAGTGTTTGCGAAAATCAATTCTTCAATCTGCCCGGGGGTCGGCTTTGCTTCCGATACGATTTTCAGTTTGTCCGGATCAATTACAATATTATTTTTATCCTGGAGAAGCATCCCGCCCGCAACTTTTTTCATGTCAAATTCATTCATTGATTTTGAAAATTTATTTAAGTCGTATTTTAAAATTCGTATGTTCTTTTTCTGCTTTAAAATTTCAAGTGCATCATCTTCGAAGTCGGGGGCTGTGACAATCTCAATAAATATTTTATTAATTTTTTCAGCCGCCTTTGCAGTTAAAGTCCGATTCAGTGCGATAACGCCTCCGAATGCTGCCATCGGGTCCCCGGAGTATGCCTTATCATAAGCATCGTCAATGTTTCCGGCACACGCTATGCCGCACGGGTTGCTGTGCTTTACAATGGTAACGCAAGGGTCATTAAATTCATTTATCAATTCACACGCGTCATTCGTATCAACAATGTTATTAAACGATAATTCCTTGCCGTGTAATTTTTTAAATATTTTATCGCCCTTCCTGTAAAATGCACCCTCCTGCTGCGGGTTTTCCCCGTATCTTAATTCCTGGATTTTCCTGTACTCGCAGAACAGCGAGCCGGGAAATTTAATTTTATTATTATTTTCATTTTCATTATTTTTCATTAACTCCCCTGAAAGATAATTATAGATTGCAATGTCATAACTTGCGGTATGCCGGTATGCCTTTACCGCAAGATTTTTCCTTAATTTCAGGGAAATTTCATTATTAGTTTTCAATTCATTGATAATTTTTTCGTAATCTTCAGGGTCAACGACAACTGCCGCATCCCTGTAATTTTTAGCGGCACTTCTAAGAAGGCAGGGACCGCCGATGTCTATATTTTCAACGGCGTCATCAATTGTCGCATCATTTTTTGAAATTGTTTCCCTGAAAGGATATAAATTCACAACAACAAGGTCAATATTTTTAATATTATGTTTTTCAACTTCTTTTTGATGCTCTGAATTGTTTCTTACATTAAGAATCCCGCCGTGTATTTTCGGGTGCAGCGTCTTTACCCTGCCGTCAAGAATTTCGGGAAAATTTGTAACTTCGGAAACACTCGTTACCGGGATTTTTTCTCTTAAAATTTTTGCCGTTCCTCCTGTTGAGATTATCTCAATCCCGAGATTGCAGAGTTCATAAGCAAACTCAAGTATTCCTTTTTTGTCGGAAACACTGAATAGTGCTCTTTTTACCTTCATTTTACGAAAATATAAATAAAATTTAAATTGAGATTACCAGTTAAACTAAAGAGCAAACTGAGATACCTATTATCAATTGGGTTTAAGAATATAAAAATAAAAAAATATAAAAAAAATTACGGCACAAGATTACGGCACAAGATTACAGCAAAACATCACAGCACGACAATACTTTCTTTGCCCCCTCCGGAAACAGAGGAAACACAAACCTTCTTCATTAATTCGCTTTCTATTTTTTCGCAGAGAGTAGCATCGTTTTTCATAACGGAAATCGCGATAATGCATTCCGCATTTATCGTTGAGTAATCTATTTTCTCGCAGAGAGAAACATCTTCATTTGCAATTGCAAACATTTTAACACAGTCAGAAGATTCGCTTCCGTTTAATTTTTCCGTGCAAACAGAATAATCGTTTTTATTCAGTGCAAGGATCCCGAAGCAGTCCGTTTTTTTCCCTTCCAGGGATGAGCAGTACGAAACCCCGCTTTTTTTAACGCCTTCATCCAGCGGCTTGAACCAGAGGTAACAGTTCTCGTAGTCAGCTTTATTCCCTGAAGAATGAATGCAGAAGACATCGGCGTAATCTTTGCTGCTTACAGGTTCTTTTTCACCTGCAAAACTTTTGTTTTTTGTTTCATTTTCTTCAGCGAAAACTTCCGTTCCCTGCTCGCCTGTTTCGGATTCATTTAAATTACCCGGTGAAGCATCTTCTCTGATACATCCGCCGGCTAAAACGACAAACAATACTAAAACCAGGACACAGGATAAAATTTTTTTGTTCATTAAAGAAATTTAAAATTAATATAAAAAATAATGGAAAAATTTTTCAGGGTGATGGGTTTAAGGAAGCGGTATTCTCTGGCAGCCGGAAATTTATAAAAATTAATTTTGATATAAGATGGAATTTATTATTAGTTTGATTTAGTGCGGTTCCTGCACCTGACTTTTTAAAATTAAAATTAAATTTACTGCCCATGAATCCCACAGAATTTTATTTCTAATTTCTCACAGCAATAAATTCCCCGCCGCACTCTTCCCCGGCAGATACTCTCCTGCAACAAACTCTTTCTTTTCATTAATTTATTCCTTTTTATTTAAATATTCCTGTTTGTAATTATTAATAAAATGAGAATTGAAATTAATGATTACATCGTGATTGACAGTGAAATCTGTCACGGGAAGCCCACTTTCAGGGGAACCAGAGTCATGGTCTGGCAGGTATTGGAGATGCTGGAAGCCGATGTACCTGTAAAAGAAATTATTGAAGATTTCCCCTCGTTAACTAAAGAGCATATCAAAGCTGCGCTGCATTATGCTGCGAGCATAACCAAAAGTAAAGACAATGTCATCATCGCAATCCCCGCCTGAAGTTAAATTTCTGTTAGATGAAAATGTAAAAAGAAGATTAGAGCGATTATCGCACTGGCTTATGAATTTTAGTAAAATTTTATTCAAACAGGGTTTGAATAGAGGTTAGATAACTAAAATTTTAATTGAATCAAAATTTAATGTCAATGCAACCCAAATAATTCTTTCAATTCTTGCGTAGAGAACACACTGACTCTGGACTGCTGTTTGAATCGCTTCTCGTTTGACCAGATCGCACAGTTTAGAGATAATGCCAGCGCGAAATACGGCACATCCTTTGGATGTTCTAAAAGCAATTCTTTTGCTTTGGGTATGCAATAATCAAACTCGGACTTCGGAACAACCGTTAATATCTCGCAAAGAAGAACAAATGATGTCATGAATTCGGACTCATCAATTCCGCAAAATTTACATATCTTATCCTTCAGCGAGAAAACTTCATCCAATCCATATCCCGGGATGATTAGTTTTGCGCCCCTGAAGTACAGCACTTTGAAAAAATCCCTTGTGAATGAGTCAGGTTTAAAGACCGAGAACAATATATTTGCGTCAATGACAAGTTCCATTCAAATCACCTCATATTTATCAGCCAGATTCTCCCTGTATTCCTCAACGAGTTCTTCAAGTCCTTCGTCTGTGAGTTTGCTCTTTTTTAATATATCGTCAACTGTCTTGAATAGCAACAAAAGTTTGAGTTTCTGCTCTACTGCTTCCCTTAATAAAACCTTTGTCCCGGGGCGTGCAAGTTCACTCCCGACAACCCTGCTCAGTCCGTCTGAGATACTAACAACGACTTCAGCCATTTTTTATTATTTTGGGTAATATTGTTAATAATTACAAGCAAGATTATTTAAATATTATTGCTGCATTTTTTGTAAAATTTAATGAGGTGCGAGTAAAAAACCATAATGAAATTCAAGTTCAATTAATTTATTTGAGATTTCAAGGCAATAAACTCTCCGCTGCAATCTTCTCAGGCAGTCGGAAATTCCCGACGAGAATGAGCGGGCTTCCAGCCCACTTAGAATTCTGATAAAAACTATTTTGTTTTTTGATGGGTTTTAGAGATGGCAACTCTGGCTTCATTAATCTTCCTTTGTTTTTCTAATTCTTCAAGTTTCTCATCTAATATCAACTCAATTCCAACTTTCACAACAGGGAATATATTCAAACATTCATCTTCACTTAACTCATGAATGCCTTTACTTAAAATTGAATAAGTTTCTTTTTTTTCTACCAGAAAATCTGGTAGATAATCTTTCAGTGTCGCTATCTTTCCATTCATCCTCTGTTTTTTATATAATGTTTCATCCCACATAGATTCATTCTTTGCTTTTGCATGTGCTCCCTCAATTAAATCCTCAAAAATTCTTCTCAAATACACAAATGAACCAATTCCAACGCCATGTGCGAATAATCCAATTGCTTTATTTAATTCATCATGTTTCTCTTTGAGTACTCTCCGGTATTTTTTTGTATCTGGATTAGTTAGGGTAGCTAATGATGGATATTGTCCGATTTTGGTTATTTTGTTATCATCTATAAAAAAATGAAAAACCATCTTATGTTTTTCCTTTCTTGTACAGATAAACTCTTTACTAAAAACTTTGGTTTCTAGAAAATAGTCAGATTTGAATGAATCAACATTGTTATATGTCTCAACTGCTGGTTGGCTACCTACCATAAAATGCCTTGTTACATAATTATCAACGCTTTTAAATGTACTCTTCTTTTCACAAGAGATACAATAAGTATCTATTATACCCTTATAAAAAACTATGTTAAATAGTTTTTCAGTATCTTCTTCATAAATTTCAAATGGTTCATATAGCGATGTTTTTAAGAAAAAATCTTTTGGTTCTGGTAAAGTTTTCTTTTCCGTGGGTTTAGTTGAATCCATATTTTGCTCCTCCATATTAACTATTAGAATTACATTTTTAAAAGTGAAACCCATTCCTTTTTCTGGAACCCCGGGCAATTTAATAATTCCTAAGTTCGTTTTTTTATCAACATGTCGGGGATTGCCGACGACAATGGATTTATTTCCACCACGCTACAATACACTTAGAATTTCATTTAAATTTATTTACAAAGCATTCATACTCTTGTTTAATCAAATTCCAATTTTGATGATAATTGGCACAATTTCTGATTCCTAAAAAGCATTTGTATGCTGTCATTAAGTCGTTGTAATCGTGAATTATTATTCCGTCGTTGTTTAAATCGCATGGATTAAAACAATTCTCAATTGATATATTTCCATCATTTATTGCGACTCCTTCTGTCATTGGATTTCCGTTGGCATCAATCAATATATATGGGACCTGTGATGTTCCTTGAATATCAAGCATTGATGCACCTAATGATTTCGCTCCGAATGTTATTTTTACTGCATTGCCAGTACCATTTTTTGGTGTTGTTAAACCATACGCCCATACTATTTCTCCAACAGTGTTATTTATCGTGTTTCCCGGCGGTTCAAGAGCATCTGAAAAAAATGGTCCTTTTTCAACACTTAATGCTTCAAGAACTGAACTATTAAACAAGAGTTTAAATTGTAACCCTCTTATATACTCGGTTGTATCTACAGTCATATTAACATGAAATTCGTTATTAGGTGATAAGCATTGATATGTGGGACTAATCTTTACTTCTTTTGCTACCGATACAACAAGGAACATACTGCCAAATAAAAATAAAACAATCATGAAAACAATGTATCTCATGCATTTAATTTTTATTTTCCTGTTCATTTTTATAATTCTTTTGTTTGTTTAGATTATCCTATCCAAGCAGCACAGAACTGGAAAAAGTCAAGTATATCCACATCGTTATCTCTATCAATATCTCCGTGGCAATTCACAGGCAAATTATTCGGATTGCCATCATCTGTCCAAGCAGTACAGAACTGGAAAAAGTCAAGTATATCCACAGTACCATCTTTATCAAAATCACCTTCTGAGCAATCTACTTTTATGAATCCATCAATTATTGTAACCTCTGATGTCATTGGAATGCCATTAGCATCGGTTAATATGTTTGGAACCTGACTTGTTCCTTGAAGATCAAGCATTGATGCACCTAACGATTTAGTTTTAACTGTTATTTTTACTGCATCACCTGTGCCATTTTTAGGGTTTGTTAAACCATACGCCCATTTTACCTCTCCAACGGTATTATTTATAGTATTTCCAGGCGGCTCAAGAGCATCCGAGAAAAAAGGTCCTTTATCAACACTTATAACCTCAATAACCGAACTATTAAATAAAAGTTTAAATTGCAAACCCCCTATTTCATTTATAGTTGAGATTCTAACATATAAATCAAGTGTTTCATTAATATCTGGAGTTGAGATTTGAGGTTGTATGCTGACATTTGGTTTATTAGCATCCATTGTTACACAACTCCCAGAAGAACAATATTCGCCAGAAGGACATAGACAGTCCCCCAGGCATGTACCGCAGTTTTCTCCAGATTCACAAATGTTGTTTCCACAAGTGCAGGAACAATCGTTTGGACAGGAAAAACATGTTTCTCCAAGTTGACAAACATTATTGCCACAAACAGAAGGACAAACCATTGGGGGATTACAATCAGGACAGGGTGAACATGGAGTCTCTGGTGCAGGAACTTGCCCAATAACAATCAAGAAAAGAATTAGAAACACTACACTTTTAATTCCAAATCCCGTTAATTTATTTTTTGTTGTCATTTTTGCTTTATATTATAATATTGGTTATGAATCAAAATAAATTAAATTTTAATTTACTGCCCCGATGCACATAAAATTCCATTAAATTTCCCTCAAGGCAGCAACGTCCCCGCCGCAATCTTCTCCGGTAAATACTCCTCAGCAACAAACTCAAGCGACTTAGAAGCCAGCGCCTGCTGTTCTATTCTAACACCTTTCTTTTTCATCAACTTCAATTCAGCAACCCACTCCTTCTTCTGGAACCACGGGTAATTTAATAATTCATCAATTCTTTTCTTGTCAACATCCTTTAATTTTTCGGTAACATTTTCCAGCCCGTAGGAGTCAACATCAGACATCGTCATTCCCACAAACTTTGCTCCCGGCGTTCCGAGACGGGCTGATTCATGAGCAAGTGCCATTGACCCTGCTTTCAGTACGGAATAAATATAATATCCCCAGGGGTCGCCGTCCGTAAAAACAATTATCGGTAAATTTTGTTCATTATGGAGCCGGTTTACAAGCCGCCTGCACCCCCTTGCTGCCTGCCCTTTTGTTGAAATCATAATACAATTATTATTCAGGTGAAATTTTTCTTCAACCAGGCGGTCAAACATCGCTCCCGTTTCAATCACAAGAACATAATCCGCCTTAATTTTTTTAAAATTATAGTGTTCAATAATTGAAGGTATTGCAAGCCCGCTTCTCCCTAATTTTGAGCAGTCAATTACATCCCCGGAATCCTCAAGAACGATATTTCCTATAAGTGTTCCTTTATCATCCGCCTTCAAATGTAATTCCTCCCTGAGAACTTCAAGAGATGTTTCAAGGTCAACAATCAGCGGGTCTGACTCTGATTGATCATCAAATGTATTTTCCTTTGTGCCTGAAATCGTGTGCTTTAATTGATAATACAATTCCCTTATTGATGCTGTCTTTCCTCTTCCCACAAAGTCCTTGCACTTTGATGCGATAAGCATTGTCTGCAAGAATTTTTTACTGTGAGCGATATTGAAAAAAGAGCGGGATGACATTTTATCACCCATCGTGAGTAGATTTGTTTCGCTGTTGAAATCCACATTCCCGATTCCTCTCTGCGGGATTTGTATACTTGGATTTTTATGTTTTGCAATATCTTCTACAACTCCTGTTCCAAGCCCTGTTATTTTTGAAATGATTTCCTCGTCTTCGCTCTTATTTAAATTTTTCATTGTTCATTGTTTATTGGGGGTCTATTTATAAAATTTAGAATAACAGTAAAATATTTTACATCATTCTTAATTATTAACAATTATAAATTAAAATGTGCCTGGGAATTCCCGGAATAATTAAAAAAATTAACGGCGACGCAGCAGATGTTGACTTTGGGGGAGTAATCAAGAAAATAAATATTTCACTTATTGACAATCCTGCGGAGGGAAAGTACATACTGGCTCATGCGGGGTTTGCGATTGAAACAATGGAAAAAGCGGATGCCGAAGAAACAATATCGCTTCTTTTACAATTACAATAAAATCAAACTAAAATGAAAAAATTAAACGAAATTATAGGGCATCTTACATCAATTATACGGTATGCGATGGTGTTTGCAATGCTTGTTGTAGCAATATTGACATTTATTAATATACTTCACCATATACTTGAATCGTCACTCTCGCAAGGGCTTTCACAGGAATCATCAAGGGCACTTCTGGATAATATAATGGTATTATTCGTAATAATGACTCTTGTAACTGCCGTAATGGCATTCATCAAGAAAGGTTCAAAACTCGGGATGCTCGCGCTTTTAATGGCAGGAATTACATCTGTTACGAGGAGTATTATTGTTAATCCCGCGGAAGATATTGTTTCCCAGGGGATACTCCTTTTATTTATAGCCGTGTCTTTGATTTTACTTCATAAATATTATGTAGAGGAAAAAATAAAATGAAAATTGAGAAAAAAATTATAAATGAAATTAACATACTTGCAGAGGAATTTGATGAAGTAAAATTCATGGAAGTCTGCGGGACTCACACGCAGACGGTTGCAAAATATGGAATAAGAGGGGTTCTCCCGGAAAATATTAAATTAATTTCGGGACCCGGGTGTCCTGTCTGCGTTACCTCGCAGGAAGACATTGACGCGGTAATTGAACTTGCTTTAAACGGAATTTCAATCGCGACCTACGGGGACATGATAAGGGTTCCCGGGAGCAAAATGTCTCTTGATTACGCAAAGGCAAAAGGTTCTGATATTACGATTGTTTATTCAATTGAGGACTGCTTTAAAATAAAAAAATTAAAGGAAAATTTAGATAATGATAACCTGGTATTTTTCGGCGTCGGCTTTGAAACAACAACCCCGATGACATGTGTGGCATTAAAAAAAGGACTTACGGTTTATTCTGTTCATAAACTTGTTGTTCCCGCAATGGATGCTCTTCTTGCGATGGGTGAAATAAAAATTGACGGATTCATTGACCCCGGACATGTATCAACAATAATCGGCGTTAAACCGTACAGGAAACTGAAAGTTCCGCAGGTCATAACAGGGTTTGAAGCCGTTGATGTTTTAGCTTCAGTTCTAATGCTTCTCCGGCAGTTAAAGGAAGGAAGATGCGAGGTTGAAAATGAATACGCTCGGCTGGTGCATGAAGAAGGGAATGTAAAGGCGTTAAATTTGATGAACGAGGTTCTTGATGTTGCGGACAGCAGGTGGCGCGGGTTTGGTGTAATTCCGAAATCAGGGATGGAAGTAAGAGATGATGAATTAAATGCGAAGATAAAATACGGGGAAATATTAAATGAAATTCCAAAGCCGGGAGAAATTCCGGGGTGTGCGTGCAGTGAGATTATCAGGGGACTTAAAGAACCGGATGAATGTCCTCTTTTCAGGGAAGTTTGCACGCCTGATGCCCCGAGGGGACCGTGCATGGTTTCGCAGGAGGGAACATGTAATATTTTTTTCAGGTATTCTGCCGGCAGCGCGTTACCCTGAAAGAGGGAATATAACCAATAATTTGATAAAGGAAAATAAAATAATCATGCAACAAATCCGTATATTTCTATTTCTTTTAGTGTGTCAACACCAGAATCAAGTTTTCTCCCGACCCCTTCCAATGTATATGCCCGAATTCTTACAAGGGTGTCCGGTACCGGGTAAGCAGCATTAATTATATAAATATTTATTATTTTTACTCAACTCCTGAATTTTTGGTTAATAAAATATAGATTTAACAATTACCTTAATTTAACAATTACCGAATCCGGGAAAAGTATCTCGTTAAACATAATTTTGTCTAATATTCTGGCTTATACCTTTTCATCAAAAGCGAGTTCGTGACAACCGAAACCGAACTGAAAGCCATCGCAGCGCCTGCTATTATCGGACTCAGTAAAAATCCCGTGAACGGGTACAGGATTCCTGCAGCAACCGGTATTCCTATGCTGTTGTAAACAAAAGCCCAGAAAAGATTCTGTTTGATTTTGTTCATTGTGTACCTGCTTAAATCCATTGCGGTAACAACATCTCTTAAATCCTCTTTTATTAAGACAATGTCTGCGGATTCAATGGCAACTTCCGTTCCCGAACCAATTGCAATCCCTATGTCTGCCTGTGCAAGAGCCGGGGCATCATTTATGCCGTCGCCTACCATAGCAACCTTCTTCCCTTCCGCCTGGAGTTTTTTTACTTCTCTTGCCTTATCCCCGGGCAGAACCTCTGCCAAAACACTGTCAATTCCAAGCTGCCTTGCAATTGCTCTTCCTGTTCTTTCGTTGTCTCCCGTAATCATAATAACTTCTTTACCCATTTTGTGAATAGCCGCCACTGCTTCTTTTGAATTTTCCTTTAATGTATCGGCAACCCCTATAATTCCAATAATTTTTTTATTTATTGCAAGAATCATGGCGGTCTTTCCTTCCTCTTCAAGTTTTTGAAGTGCCTCTTCAATTTTATCTAAATTTATATCTTTGTCTTTCATTAATTTCCTGTTTCCAAGCAGGATATTCATACCATTATACTCTGCCCAAACACCCTTTCCTGTAATCGAGTTAAAAGAATCCGCATCTAAAATTTCAATTTTTTCCTTTTTTGCCAGGCTAATTATCGCATCTCCAAGAGGATGTTCCGAGCGCTTTTCCGCTACTGCTGCATATTTCAAAATTTCTTTTTTGCTTGAATCCGGAATTGAAATAATATTCACAACTTCGGGCTTTCCTTTTGTTAAAGTCCCGGTTTTATCAAAAACAATCGTATCTATTTTATGGGCAATCTCTAAACTTTCGGCACTTTTAATTAATATTCCATTCTCTGCTCCAAGTCCCGTTCCGACCATAACGGCAGTCGGCGTTGCAAGCCCAAGAGCGCACGGGCAGGAAATAATAAGGACTGCAATAAATGCGGTCAGTGCAAAGACAAACCCCATGCCAAGCAGATACCATACGATAAACGCAAAAAAACCTATCAAAATTACGGCAGGCACAAAATATGCAGAAATCCTGTCTGCAAGTTTTTCAATGGGTGCTTTACTCCCCTGTGCGTCTTCAACCAGTTTTATAATCTGCGCTAATGCCGTGTCTTTTCCCACTCTCGTTGCCTTAAACTTAAAGAATCCCGTTTTGTTTAATGCGGCTCCTATAACCTCGCTTCCTTTAGACTTCTCGACAGGGATGCTCTCACCGGTAATCATTGACTCGTCAACGCTTGAGTGTCCTTCAATAACCACGCCGTCAACAGGAATCCTTTCTCCCGGCTTTACTATCACAATATCTCCTTGCATAACATCATCTACCGGAATCTTTACTTCTTCCTTACCTCTTACAACAGTTGCAGTTTTAGGTTGAAGCTTCATCAATTTTTTTATAGCTTCAGAGGTTTTTCCTTTAGCAACAGCCTCAAACATTTTACCTAATAAAATAAAGGTAATAAGAAGCCCTGCAACTTCATAGTAAAGGTCATGTATCCCGTAACCCGGGTTGCCTGTCCAGATCAGGATGGAAACAGCTAAACTGTATAAATATGCAGACCCTGTACCAATCGCAACCAGGGTGTCCATGTTAGGAGTTTTTGTTTTTATAACCGCGATAATCCCCCTTGTGTAAAACATGGAGCCTGTAATTATAATCGGCGTTGTCAGGATAAACTGGATGATTGCAGCGTTTTCCACTGCAAATAAAGGAATCGGAAAGCCGATGTGCGGTGCCATAGCAAAATAAAAAAGCGGAACAGCAAGCACAGCAGCAATTTTAAATCTTAATTTTAAATTTTTTATTTCCCTCTCCCTTGCCTTTTTTTCCATATCAATTGTCGGCTCTTCAATCGGTTTATAACCTACTTCTTCTATTGCTTTCTTTATAGAATCAGAATCAATTAAATCCGAATTATATTTTATTCTTGCCTTTTCATTAACATGCAATTCCTTTGAAATTATCCCGTT
This sequence comes from Candidatus Altarchaeales archaeon WOR_SM1_SCG, assembly GCA_001723845.1. Classification (GTDB taxonomy): domain Archaea; phylum Altiarchaeota; class Altiarchaeia; order IMC4; family WOR-SM1-SCG; genus WOR-SM1-SCG. The sequence goes on along the minus strand of MCBE01000256.1, from coordinate 27,880 downwards.
TAACCTGCTTAAAGCAGAATTAACGGTTCCGACGCAGTGAGGGTTGTCCATCCCGATAACCTTCAAGTCAATCGTGCTTATGCCTTTTTCCTCTGCTTTAACCACCTTATACCCTGTTTTCTTTATTATGCTTTCAATCTTCTTCCTTGAGATTTTCGCCGGGTCATACTCAACATACGCCTTTTCGGACGCGAAATTGACTCTTGCACTGTAAACTCCGGGAAGACTTTTTAACGCCCTGTCTATGGAAAGAGCGCACGTGGCACAGTGCATGCCTGTTATGCTGAGGGTTATCTTCTCAGTTGACGCATTTATCCCCGGTTTCTTAACGGCAGGCTTATTCTTGCTGAGAAACTCGTTTTTACAGTGCATGCTGCAGAAATAAATTTTATTATTATTTTTCACCGCAAAAAGCCCCTTATTTTCGGCTTCCTCCTCGTTTACCTGCATGCTGCAGATTGGATCCGTTGCCATTTATCGTTAATTTATGAAATATTTTTTTTCATTTCCTCAAACTGCTCCTTTGTTATCTCCCCCATTGCATACCTCTTTTTCAGGATACCTGATGCGGATTCCTTTTCACCCCCGATGATGTTTGCATTTTTCAGCAGCAGGTATATCAAATATCCTATGACAAGGATTACGATAATCCAAAAAATGGTCATCATCAAAAAACCAATAATGCCCATCCCGGAGCCATAGCCCCACATATGTCCCCAGGAGTCCATCATACCTCCGCAGCATTCACCATCTCCATTACCTGCAACAGCCGGAAAATTCAATACAACTATGCAAATTAGAAATAATATTATGTGTAATTTCATTTTCATTATTGATTAAATTTTTGGATAATTATAGGGCATATATCACATAATGAATGGACAAACAGGACATCAGAACCCTGTAAATTTTTCAGATATTCGTATAGTAAAACCCGCGTGATTAAAAAGTTGTGTTCCCGGGAAAAATACCGGAACAACTTATAATAGGGGTTTGCCTGTTGAAAAAGAAGATTATTATAAATTTTATGATTTTTCTAAAAAAGACTTCTAAAGCGAATGGTTGCCTGGAAAAATAGGAACTGTTATCGTGTAAATGAATACGCATGAATCTTCCGGTAAATTTTTATTATAATTAGTTTAATAAAGAGGAAGGAAGAAAAAATAAAGGAAAAAGAAAAAGAAAAAGAAAACCTCGCCGTATAGGCGAGGCATAATTATAAAACAGGGTTATCTGATTCACTGCTGTATTATTGACTGGAGACCGAGTTCAGCATCGCTTATTTGCAGCGCGCTCTGCGGGAGTTCTTCCCAGTCGGTGTATTCGTCTCCAAGTATCTGGGGGGACTTAATGCCGTTGAATATCGTAATAACCTCAATATTCTCTCCCATGTCTTCCTTAACGCGAATACCCCATATAACATTTGCATCAGGGCTGAGTTTCAATCCGGTGGTTAATTGCTTACCTATATCGGTGGTATCTGCAAGTTTCATATTGGGACCTCCTATCACATGAATAAGGGCGCCTGTTGCACCTTCATAGTCAACATCAAGGAGGGGCTTTGTTATGGTATTTTCAACCGCCTCTTCAATACTTCTTCCCTGCCCGAGACACATAACCGCCACATTTCTTCTTGCTCCGTTGCCCTTCATTATCGTGCGTATGTCGGCATAATCCAGGCTGATTTCGTTAATAGCGTTTTGCGGGGTGGATATGGTTTCCGCGATGCTTGTTATTGCCGTTGTTATGATGTCATCGGCTTTCTGGAGTGCATCACCCACTGTTCTTGTCCCGTACAACTTGTCTAACCTGTTGTTATCAACGATAACGACGGTATCCGCATGCTTTCTCATATCAGCAATACCCTTTCGTGCGCTTCTTGCCCTGTGTCCTCCCTCGTGGTCAAACGGGAAAGTGACAACAGCGATTGTGGTGCAGTCATCAAAACTGTTCGTAGCTTCTGCAACAACTGGAGCAGCCCCTGTTCCTGTGCCGCCGCCCATGCCTGCCGATAAAAACAAAAGATTTGTGTCCTGGAGCATATTTGTAATTTTATCCCTGTCACCGGTCGCTGCCTTTCTTCCTTTTTCATAGTCCCCGCCGGCACCAAGACCCTTTGTCATATTTGCGCCTATCAATCCTTTCTTTACATTTCCTCCGAGCCGCTTCATATCACCTACTGCCGTGTTTATTGCATATATGTTTGCACAATCTATACCGGTAGCGGCTATTCTTGCAACCGTGTTATTTCCTGCGCCTCCGACACCTATTATTCCGATATTCGGGACAGCGGTGAAATAATCTCCGCCAAATACCCATGAATCATCACATGCTTCCTGTTTTTTGAATCTTGAACCGGATGCTCTTGCGTAAACATCTTTTCTCTCAGGCACATGCTCAAATACCACATCCTCTTTTAATACTTCAGGCTCTTCTTTTTCCGGGGGACTTACCTTTATTATACTCCCCTTTGGAAGCATCATTCCCGCGGGCAGTGCAAAACCTTTCGGGAATTCCGTACCGTCAGGCCATGCCAATGAATGCTGCAATACAACCCTCTGCTGCAATACATGGGTTTTCTTTAACTGTCCGCCATTTTTAAATATATATTCAAGGTTTTCGTCCGGGGCTCCATACGGGATTTCACCGCTTATTCTGCTGTTGTCAGGCATTTTTTGTTTGTTTTTTATTTTGTTTTTTGTTTTTTAATTTATTTTTTATTTTTGAATTTTTAAACAGTTATTCCGATCCTTATATTCTGGGGTGTCACAATTACCATCTCGTTTGAAATGCGGCAAATCTGTCCTTTCATATTTTCACACGATTCGTTCAACCTTTTTACCAGGTTTTTCAATATCTCTTTTCTCCTGATAAGAGGGCTGAAATCAACAATAACGATTTTCTCTTTTGACAGTTTGTCAATCACGATATTAACATCATTCTCTGATTTCAACTCTACTTTTTCAATACTCTGCCTGTCATCTACCGGTGTTATACTCATCATTTTTATAATTTCATCTATATCTGCGTCTTCTTCAACGGTTTTTTGAGGCGTCAAAATTCCTCTGATTTTTTGAAATATTTGTATTTTTTTCATTTTCATTTTCATTTTTGTTTTTTGTTTGTTTTTTGTTTGTTTTTTTGTTTTTATAAAATTTTAATTTTATTATTTGAATTTATCAGATTGATTGCGAATACGCAGAAGGTATCGGGGTGTAATAAACATTTCTTCCCACATACTGCTTCTTTAATAATCCCCTTTCCTCTAACCGGTTTAACCTTGCGCTTGCAGCATTTCTATTCCTGTAACCGAATTTCTCCTTTATATCATCCGCGCAGACCTTGCCTTCCTCATCAATTATGTTTAAAATTTCAATATCCTTTTTTGCAAGCAGTTCCGAATTGCTTATGTGGCGAGGCGTTCCGATTATGATGTCCGCTTTATTTTCCATCCTGTTCATTCTTTCAGAAAGGTTTTCAAGAGCGCCGTTAATATTCAATAAAATTCTGTTTGAATTTTTCCGCTCATCGGCAATCAACGAGTATGACTGCCCGATTTTTTCGCCGAATACGACCATGGTTGTAAATAAATCGGACATCGCATATTTTTCTTCTTTTTGCTCCGGATTTTCTTTTTTAGAAGAATTAATTTTATTTAAAATTTCATATAACTTTTCCCTTTCCGATTCTGTAGTAAGGGACTCACCCGGTTTTTGTTGTTTTTCATTGATTAAAGATTCAGTCATGATATTGTCATGAACCTTGTCATGAACCTTTCCATTTCCCGGCTCCACCAGCGAATCTTTCAATAATTTTTTCATAAGTGCGCGCTTTAAATCCTCGTCTTCGGAAACCAATTCGCTCGTCAGTTTATTCTTTAACCCGGGCACCGTTTCCATTTCTTTAATCAACTGATTTTTCAATTCAGGATTTTGTTTCAGTATATTGTTGAGGTCAGGGGACATTTTGTGAATTTTATAAATTGATTTTAACACATAAATATAAAACTATGATTTTTATGCATAAAATATGTTTAAATCTTTAAAATCATGATTATATATTAATTATAGGAATTCATCCTTTAAAAAGGAATCATACGATTTTTATATACTATTTATATACTGAAATGAATATAAAACTTTATATATTATAAAAATAATATAATCAATTATATATAATTTAGTATAAATTAAAAATAAATTCAACATCCTGAGAAGGCATGAAATTTTTTCCGGGCCAAAAAAGTATTAACAATAATATATTAATTAGAATATATTAACTTGAATTAATATATTTTAGTTAATATTACTCAATAAAATTTTTTTTTGAAAAATACCGGTTTTTTGTTGATTTTGCAGGATTTTACAGAATCGTCATTTGGTAACACTATTCACCAGCAAATCCAGTATAGCCATCCTTACGGGAATCCCGTAAGACGCCTGTTTAAAGTAAAGGGCGTGTTTTGTATTATCAACCTCTCTTGAAATTTCATCAACCCTCGGAAGAGGATGCATTACAAGCGTATCCTTGCCTAAAACATCAAGGTTGATTTTATAGGTTCCTTTAACGCGTTCATATTCCTGCGGGTCTGGAAAGCGTTCTTTTTGAATTCTCGTGACATAAATTATGTCGTAATTTAAATTTTTATTTAATTCGTTTTTTGTTTGAATTTCCGCGTTGAATTTTTCTTTGATTTCATCCGTAACCCTGCGGGGCATTTTCAATTCATCCGGGGAAATAAAGGTTAATTTTGCACCGAACATTGAAAGTGCATACGCTAACGAGTGAGTCGTCCTCCCGTATTTAAGGTCGCCTAAAAGTGCAATATTCAAATCCCTGATTTTTCCTTTTGACTTCTTAATTGTGTATAAATCAAGAAGCGTCTGCGTAGGGTGCTGGTTTGCCCCGTCGCCCGCATTAATCACCGGCTTTTTTGCAATTTCTGCCGCAAGCCGTGCTGAGCCCTCGACAGGGTTTCTTATTACCAGCACATCACAGTATGAATCAACAATTTTTATCGTGTCTGAAAAACTCTCGCCCTTAATTAATGATGACTTTTCCTTAGAAAAATCAACACAGTTCCCGCCAAGATGAAACATCGCGGACTCAAAACTTAACTTCGTTCTCGTGCTTGGCTCAAAAAAAAGGGTCGCAAGAATTTTACCCTTTAATTTATCCGAGCCGGATTTCATCAATCTTTCCATGGATTCGGAATTAATTAAAATTTTTTCTATTTCCTTTTTGCTCGTGTCCCTGATTGAAATTATGTCTTTCATTATTTTATTCTCAACAAAATTTAAAAACTATTTTATAGTCGCTATTTTATAATGCCAAAACCAATCAACCGCCACCTTGCACCTAATTTTCTGCTGAGCGCAACTCTTGAGCCCTTACCCGCGCACACGGGAAGCATTAAATCAAATTCCCCTTCTCCCGGGTTTGTAATTATGCCGAGAGTAACAGCGCTTCCGGCGCTTAACATTAAATGCTCGCCCTTCACAAGCGGCTTAATTTTACTTTCATTTTTACCGACAATCCGCTCCATTAAATTAATTTCCAATTTTAATTTTTCATGCACGGGAGGAAGAGTTCCCGGGAATCCTGTAATATTTCCGACCAGGTTATCTGACTTTGTAATTGCAGGGTCAAGTGTTGTTGCAATGGCAATTAGCCCGCCGGGATGAACTTTTTTTACGAGTTCATTACCTGCTTTTAATCCTGTTATCTTTGTAGAAATTTGAATATATTTTTTGCTTTTTTCTTTTCTGACGCCGGGGCATAATTCTATTTCATCGCCGACCTTTAACTCGCCCTGGATTAACGAGCCGCCGATGATTCCTCCTTCTATATCGTCTGCAACGGCTCCCGGGCGGTTTATATCAAATGAGCGGGCTACATACATCCATGGTGCTTTTTTTGTATCTCTTACGGGTGTCGGAATTTTTTCCTCGATAACGCTGATTAAAACATCTATATTTACATTGTAATGTGCTGCAATCGGGACTACGGTTGCGTTTTTAGCAACAGAATTTTCAATAAATTTTTTAATCTGGTTGTAATTTTCAAGCGCCTCTTCTTTATCCACGAGGTCAATTTTATTTTGTGCAATAACAATATTTTTAACACCAAGAATATCAAGTGCCGCAAGGTGTTCTGCAGTCTGCGGCTGCGGGCATTCTTCATTTGCTGCAATAACAAGAACAGCACCGTCCATCATTGCCGCTCCCGAAAGCATTGTCGCCATAAGCGTCTCGTGCCCGGGAGAGTCAACAAATGAAATTTTTCTTAAAAGTTTTGTTTTCTCGCCGCATCCGCAGGTTTTCTTTGTTCCATAACATCCGGGTTCACTGCATTTTAAACATTTGCGAAATTCACAGTCGGCATATCCCAGCCGTATGGAAATTCCTCTCTTTATCTCCTCGCTGTGGCGGTCTGTCCAGGTTCCCGACAGTGCATTTGTTAAAGTTGTCTTTCCGTGGTCAACATGCCCCACAAGACCAATATTTATCTCAGATTGCGACATAATAACAATTAAAAGTATAAGTTAAAATTATTTATTGACAATTTCAATATTTCATTTCAATTATCTTCGCTTAAAAATAACATACCTCAAAATTAAAATAATTATTAAAATTATTAAAATTAAAATCCAGTGGTAAGAAAACCCGCCGCCTTTAACGGTTATTTTCGTTGACTGTGCCATCCCGTTTTTTTCGGCAGTTATAACCGACTCTCCTGCCTGGAGCTTGGTCACAAGTATCCCCTGGTTATCTGTTGTCTCTTCAACAATTTCACCGTTCGGAAGAATTATTTTTATTTTTGCACCGGGTACTGGCTCATTTTTGTATTTGACCTGTATCTTTATTTTTTCGCCGGATGTTACATTTGCAGGTGATGTGATAATTACCAGGTCATCTGTCTGCATCGCTACTTCTTCCATACCTTGCGTTTTTTCAAAATCCCCTGTTATGATTTTATCACCCGGTTTTGCATTTTCTTTTATCTCGGAGTCCGTTAAGGCGCGGTTGTAGATTCGCACCTCGTCTATTTTGCCTTTAAAATTAGCAAACACGGTATCTGCGTAAAACCTTCCGATATTCGTGTTCTTTGTAGAAGGTAAAATTGAATAATTATTTGTATTATTCTGCCTTACGCCGTCCACATAAATATAATTTATCCCATCTCTCCTGACTCCTGCTATGTGATGCCAGTTCGTATCAACCGGAACATCCGAATCAAGATAAATTTGTGTCCTTGCATCACCTAACATAAACGAGTATTTATTGGTGCTTCCCCTCGTTATTAAAGCATACCCCTTTAATTCCACATTACCGATATTCCCGACAATCCCGTAATTTTTATACTCGCTTCCCGGCTTAATCCACGCCTCAACAGTGATTGAATCCATTATAGCCAGGGTCGGCTTATTCCCGCAGTCGGCATAATCGTAGCTTCCGTCAAATTCCAGTGCCTTACCTGATTTTCCCGGTCTTTGAACCGCACCGTAAATTGTCCCGTTATTTTTGTTTCCAGATAGGTCGTGCAAAACATCTCCGTCGTCATTATCAAAGCTGTAATATGCAACAAGTCCTTCTTCGGATGCTCCGGCATGTGAGATAAAAAAGAAAAATATAAGCATGCATGCCCCTAAATTTTTAATTTTATCTTTAATTTTACAGTTATCCATTTTGTTGATTTAATGAATTATGAATGATTATAAAAATTTTATTTACATTTCAGATTCAAGAAAAATTGGCTTTTCTGGATTTGTGTAAGTTTTATAAACGAACCGTGCATGACAAAAACCATTTTTAAAGGATGAAATTATATAATTAACAATACAGTTGAATATTTTTTCAATTAAGTATTATATACTATTTTACATGGTTACTAAAAATAAAATTTTAATCGGAGCGACAATGATGATAACTGTGGTCATTTTTGTAGGCGGATGTCTGACAAACAATGGATGTAATGATGAATCAAATGGAGAAGATGTGATTCCCAATGTAAATCAGTTCCCAGAAAATACTACACTGAATGTAACCCAGTCCACAGAACCGGTTATTAAACATCTGGAAGAGGCAGTTGATTTAGTTAAAGAGAAACACCTTGAAGTTTCAGGCATGGCAGAGGAGAACATTACTGTTCTGGAAATCCTGGATGGCTGGAACATTACATTTTTCAAGCAGGAAAAAGCGTGTGAAGATAGATGCATCTTTACGCAGTATTTCTATTTTGAAGTGTATGAAAACGGGACGGTTATTAAAACCAGTGAAGACAATGAAATAGATACGAATGTTACACTTCTTGAGAAATTCACAATCAATATTCCTAAAGGTGAAAAAAACGGAGATTTCATTATAAGGTCTCTGCAAACCGGGGAAGGCACGATATGGGGGGAAAACATTACAGTGAAATATGAGGCAAAAAATGTAAGCAGACCTGTGGAAATAAGAGTAAATAACTGGACTAATGTTTCATATATAAACCATTTTCTTGAAGTAACACTCCTCGGAGAAACATTAACTTTTGATTTTTCAGGGGACCATTACTATTGTACCTGGTTCTTGACAGGTTCATGCGTAATGGATTCCTGTTCTAATAATGTCTGTAGTTACAATCTCTGGAGAGGATTTGAAAAAGAAGAAGACGATGAAGAAAGAAAAGTAAGAGAATATACAAGATTTAGATTTAAAGTTATGCCCGTGACATGGGTTGTTAATGGTTCCGATGTTGTTCCATCATACCCTAAATGGGAAGGTGACGATTTGTATGTTGTGGCAGAGATTGAAAATTATCAAGACCCTATTATTGATGTAAGATATCATGATACTAAGTGGATAGAAATTAGTGTTACTGAATCAAAAAATATTGAGTTCATAGGGTATAACATGAGTGCAGATTACCCATTAGAAAATCTCATACGGCACAATATAACTATTAATTATCTTGAATCCTCGCCAATGCAAATATTTGAAGTTATTGTTGATGGAAGGAAAGAAAGATTTGAAATCGACCCAAATAATGAAATTATGTTAGTTGATGGTATTGAGAGAGGAAAATGGACAATCTATAAATATGGAAGTAATATACGTTATGAGTATTTCTGGCAAAAAGATGAAATATATTTTACATTATATCCTCAACCTGAAGATACATGGAATGTCACAAAGTTAAGCATCACAATATCTCCAACTAAATACCCTTTTTAAAAATTAAAATTTAAAATAAACAAAAAAGGAAAAAATGAACCAAAAATAAACCCCTAACCCTCACCAATTCTTAATTTTACCTTCAATTTTACAGTTACTCATTTTGTTGATTTAATGAATTATGAATAATTATAAAAATTTGATTGAAACTTTAAATACTTTCAATATTAATGATTTATAAAATTGAATTAAAATTTTTTTTCTTTGAAATTTTAAATGAGAGTAATCGGAATAGACCCCGGAACGAGAACTTATGACTTTGTCGTGCTTGAAGACGGGATTTTTGCAGAGGAATTAACAATGCCTACGGAGGTTATAAAGAAAAAACCGGGAAAAATAATTGAATTTATAAAAAATTTAGACCCGGCTCTTGTTTCGGCACCTTCGGGCTACGGGCTTCCTTTTAAAAAAATTTCCGAATTGAACGATAATGATTTTTTCCTGGTAAACCTTAAAAAATCAAATAACGGGAATGTTTTAAAATTCTCAAATCTCGGGCTTACAAAGTTTTTAAAACTGCTTGTTGAAAATAAAATTCCCGGTTATGTTATCCCGGGAGTTAAGCATTTACCGACGGTTCCAACCTATCGGAAAATAAACAAAATTGATATGGGAACGCCGGATAAGGTATGCAGCACAGCACTTGCTGTTTCGGGCTACAAAAATTACAGCGACGCATCATTCATTCTTGCCGAAATCGGCTCGGCGTTCAATGCTTTCATTGCCGCGGAAAAAGGAAAAATAATTGACGGGATAGGAGGAACTCTTGCATCTTCGGGAATGATGTCTTCAGGGAAAATGGACGGGGAGGTTGCATATCTTCTTGGCGGGTTTGAAAAAGAAGTTTTATTTGAGGGGGGTGCGAAAGATATAGATAAAAAATTTAAAGATGATTACTTTATTGAAGGGATTTTAAAGGATATTTCGCAGCTTCTGGCGGTCTCTGATGCGAAGGCAATAATTCTTTCCGGCGGCATGCCCGGAAAATTGGAAATTGAAAATAAAATTAAAATTAAAATTAAAAGAAATAAAATTAAAATTAAAAAATTAAAGGGACTTAAAGGTTCGCTAAATTCAAGTCATGCGGCACAGGGAGCGGCAATTATTGCCGACGGTCTCTGCGGCGGGAAGTACAAAGAATTGATTGAACACCTTGAATTGAAAAACGCATCAGGTACGGTCTTTGATTACCTTTACCAGGGGGATTTAAAAAATTTTCATTTGATTTAATAACGACGAAATTTTAATTTATAATAATGGACAGCACATTATTATGGATACTGGGAAGCACCTTTTTAATCAGTTTAATTGCATTTGCAGGCGCCTTAACTTTATTTTTAAAAGAAAAATTATTAAATAAAATTCTTTTAATCCTTGTGTCGCTTTCAGCAGGTGCATTAATCGGCGGTGCGTTTTTACACCTGCTGCCTGAAGCAATCATGGAAACGGGTGCAGCAGAGGAGAATATTTTAAATATATTTCTTTGTTTGATTGCCGGCTTTTGCTCTTTCTTTATCCTTGAGCAGTTCATAAGATGGCACCACCACCACGGGTGCCACGGCGAAGAATGCAGGATAAAGCCGTTTTCGTATTTAATCTTAATTTCCGACGGGATACATAATTTCATTGACGGCTTGATTATAGCAGGAAGTTTTGTGGTTAACCCCGCCGTTGGGCTGGCAACAACACTTGCTGTTGCCCTGCATGAAATCCCCCAGGAACTCGGCGACTTCGGTGTCCTTGTTTACGGGGGTTTTAGCAAATTCAGGGCGCTTGTGTGGAATTTTGTCTCGGGACTGTTAGCAATTATCGGGGGAATTTCCGGTTATTTTCTCTGCGGATGGATTGAAGGTTCGTCAATTTATCTTTTACCGTTTGCGGCAGGAAATTTTATTTATATTGCTTCCTCTGATTTGATTCCCGAAATCAAACATAAAGAAGATGTCAAAAAATCACTAATACATTTTTGCGTGTTTTTAGCAGGGATAGGAATTATGCTGCTGATAAAAATAATTTTTGCGGATTGAGATAAACTTTAAATGTGCATAAAAATAATTTAAATAATTTATGATTTAATTTTAAAAAATTTATTGGAAGATTCATGCTTATTCTTTTGGATTGCCTGCATCCTTTAGATGATTCTTCCCGGGGGAATAATAACCATCCACTTCCGCCAGATGCTAAAAAAAGAAATTAAAGATTAAATTTAGTAAAAAGAAGGGAGAGGGTGCCAGAAGAGGCACCCTCTCTGGGGGATAGAGTGGACATTTAATTTTTCAAAAAAATTGATTTATTAATAATTAGAAGTCCTTAAAAATAAAAGATTGAATCATGAGGGGTTATGGTTGATTTTGGATGACGGAATCGGTGTATGCGAAGTTGCGACCGAAGGGAGCAATTTGGGTGAGGGCGTAGCCCAAACCGCATACACCGTGTTATACGCTGTTGACGAAGGGACGCCAACTATGACCTACTTTTATTTGGTATTATTATGGAAGTCCTACTAAATCATAATCATCCATTTTTATCCCAACAAAATAATCGAGTTCATGAATTGGTTTTCCATCTCTGAATGTAGTCCAAAATAAAAAGCGAGATAGAACTTGGGGAAGACAATAAACATACCAAGTATAATAGTCAATTATATCTGATGGGTGGCACCTACATTGGAGCATCATTATATCATTTTTAGATATTTTATCTCTCGGCAAATAGAATCTACTAGTCTTAATTTTTTTATTAGGATTCGCTCCAATCTCTATCTCAAAAAGACTTTCATTCTCCCCTATAGGCAACATATCTCGCACACAACTTTTCTCATCCATAATTACATTTACTTCATTTTCCTCATCCAAGACCATAAATCTATTCATGAAATTTGCTATGTCATTATGCCCAAATTTCTCCGCATATATCGGAAATATTGCAGATTCTAAATACTTGCTAAGGATATAATGGGCATGGTGAAACATATTCTTGACAAATTCAGATACGATTCCCAATGTGTCAAGGTTTCTTCCAAAATGCCTAAAAATCTCTGTGATAGATATTTCCAACAAATATGATAGATTACACCAAAAAATAGGGAGAGTAATGAAGAAATTGTCACTCTTTCTCCTAATCTGAGTAGCAACTTGTGGCGGATACCCCCCGGGATCGTTCTTTCCTAACTGAATTACCTCTTCAATCATACTCTCCGCAATCTTGGTTATTTTTTCATTAAACCCATGGCTACAGATTCTAACTTTGAGGTCTTTGTAATCGCTCCTGTAATACTCGTGTAATTTTTCTTTCAGATCATTTACCATCAAGTTTAGATCATTTGAGCTGAGTGAAATATCCAATATAAAGCTTTCTCTAAATATTGCGGGAATGATTTCATCTATTCCAGACAAATTCTCATCAATAGTTATATAAATTTTGTTTGCTATAATTGTGGGTATTTCTGTATTTCTAACCCTTAATGGTATAACTTTTGGTCCCTTGCCACTCATCTCTCTACTTAATGCGGTTTCTAGTTCATACATGACCCAGTGAGAGTTCACAGAATTCTCAGTGATTAACACTATAAGAAAGTCAGAGTCAGAGATTCCAGTGGCTATTTTTTGGAGTAATGAATCTCCAGATCTAAGTTTAACTTTATCAAACCATACTGAAATCGCTTGATTTTGTAACCATCTAAAAATTTTATCTGCCAATACACTATCAGCAGACGAATAGGATAAAAAGGATTTTATTCTCTTCATTTTTAATTTTATTATATTTGTATTATAATAAATGTTTTTAAAGGCGTCCCGAAGTCAATTGCGTATAACTACGGGATATACGACAAAAATGTCGCTTTTTATACCAATGGGGTGATATCGTGACAAAAATGTCAGATATCCCAATTTTGGATGAAATTTTTCGTTGTAAAAATTTCATTATCATCATCATCATTATGATGATGTTTAATAATGAGAATCCAAAGTTAAATAAATAAAAGTTGAATTATTAATTTTACAAATTCAAATCATCCGAAGGACCTCTAATTTTACAGGTATTTTTTTGTGCTTACCTGAGTATTCAAGCCCCGCATAAGGGAAATGAAATATAAAATTGATTTTAAATTTTTAAATTTATGATGTTCAACAATATCCTTAAAAATAAATTCATTCCTCTTTAATACCCGCGAGCAGCGAAATCTTCTGCGGGTGCTTCTTTATTTCCCGTATCAATTTTGAAGGTCCGATCACGGTAAGCCCTCCTGTTTTCCCGCCTAAAATTTTAATAAGATTTTTCTTTAGTTTTTCAGTCCATGTTTTTACTATTTCATCCCCGCCAAGAGTGTCAAATTCAATTCCCGTGAATTCATCATCAATCTGTGCCATGTCGGCTTCCATCAATTTCTTTCTTTCTTCATAAGAAAGGGACTCTTCAAGAATAAGTATTTTATTCCCGCGCACCCTGTCCAGTATGTAATTTACTTTATTCTCCGTGCCTATTTTCTCCTTCAGGGCATCCGATGATATAAACTCAAGTTCAATATCCATTTTTAATTTCCTATTTTTTAATAAATGTTAATGTCCTTTCCCTGTCATCAAAACAAACTTTGAAATGATTGAATATATCTTCTCTTCCCAGTAAATTGAATCGGGGTATGAACTCATCCGAAAATAAAACATTGCAATCCGTACTCACATCTGCAATTTCCATCTTTATTTTATTTAAATAAGTAAGTATGTGTCCGCTAACGCCCATCGGGTATCTTTTTTCTCCTTTTTTGTAATTTATACCAAGTGACTTTGCAATGTCCGTATGGAATATACTTGTTGTTGCTCCCGAATCTACATATGCCAATGTCTTTGTATATTTTCCATTATGCAATAATTTAACTTCTATTATCGGAACATATCTATCTTCTAATCTCCTATATTCAAATTCGATTGTTTTCCTTGTTTTCACTGTAGAGTATATATATTTCATCCGGGTCCGGCACCTGAAATATGAGTGGTACATCCGTATATTTCTTTGCTTCTTTATATACATCCATTCCCGTATCACCGCTTGCCACAATTTTCTCATCTACAACTGCAACCCATTTTCCAACATATTTTTTAAGTTCATCCCATTCCGGTTTCATTTTTTATTAAATTTTAATAATATTTTTCAAAATAATTTTAATTTAATCACCGCGAGTATTTTGCAATCGCGTCATAAAGTACATCAATATCCTTTCCCGTCTTTGCCGAAATCTCAACAACATGGTGCTGCGGGAACGCCTCCCTGATTTTACCGGGCTTTGAGTCCTCAAGGTCAAGTTTATTTGCAACAACAATAATAGGAATGTCTCTTGCTTCAAGATTACCGATGATTGTGATATTAACCTGTGTGTAAGGGTCTCGCGTGGAATCCATAACAACAAGCGCGGTATCAACATTCTCAAGCCATTTTATTGCTTCAATAACGCCTGATGTTGCTTCCTTTGCTCTCTTCTGCGCTTCTTCCTTACTCATGCCGTGCTCAACAAATTCCTTGTAATCAACCTTTGTTGCAATTCCCGGCATGTCAAGGAGATTCATTTCAATTTTATTGGCACCTGTTTTAACAACAACATGCTCCTTTTTTTGAACCGCTCTTGTTTCATGAGGAATCTCGGAAACCTTACCCATCTCTTCGCCCGTCCAGTCAAGCGAGATTTTGTTTGCAAGCGTCGTCTTTCCCGCGTTAGGCGGACCGTAGAGACCCAAACTTATGCTTTTTCTCCCGCGAAAAATTCTTCTGAACCAGTTAAATAATCTCCTGAACGGCATTGAAGTGTATTTTAAAATTTAATTTATGATTATATAATTATTGTTGATTTATTAGTTTTTATGAATTAATAATGAAATTTAATAAATAATTTAAAAATTAAATAAAAATTCAATAGATTAAGAATCATGATTACCCCGTACAATATCCTGAGGCATGAACTTACCGGCTTGAAAGCAAGGGTAGTAAAAGCCAAGCACAACGGCTATAAAATTTCGGGAACAGTTAAAGACGAGACAAGAAATACCCTGAAGATTAAAACCGAAGCAGGAGACAGGGTTGTTCCGAAGGACTGCATTGTAATTGATTTTGAAATTCCGGGAGGGGCGGTTGTAAGAGTTGACGGGAAATTACTGATTGCAAGACCGGAGGAGAGGATTAAGAAGAAGTACAGGATTAAGTTTTGAGGGAAGGGAAAGGAAAAATTGAATTTAAATTTAATTACTGTCCATCTAATTATTAATAGACTGATTAAAAAAATGGAAACAGTAATCCTGAGCAAAAAAGGCAGCATTGAAATACCCGGGAAAATAAGGCAGAGAATGCGATTAAAGGAAAGCACCGAGTTCATTATCCTTGAGGGTAAGGACTCCCTGACATTGAAAAGAATATATAAACCCACATCCAAGGATTTTGAGGACATTGTTGATTGGGGAACAAAATTTGCAAAGGAGAAAGGGATAACACCCGAGGATGTGCTTGAAGTTCTGGAAAAATCCTGAATTAACTTTTCATTTTAGTAACTCCTCAACAAGCATTCCCGCCATCAAATCAACTTCACCCTCACCCTTGAATTCAACTCTCCTGCCGTTCAGTGCTTCTTTGAGTGCATTCCCTCTTTTTGAGACAACACAATCAGGAATTTCCACTTCACCGCCCGAAAGTTTATTTAACGCAGCAAGTGCCAGCAGGGCATCTCCTTTAATCTCCCCCTCGCCAAGTTCAGCGGCTTTTTTAAGGTAATATACGATTTCATTCAAAAGAGGAACTCCTTGTTTAAACCTGAAAAAGTAGCAAGCAGATGCAAAAAGATAATTTTGAGACGCTTCTTTATGTTTCTTAAGTTTTTCATATCCTTTCCCTAAGTTTGCGAAAACATTTGCCCCGAAATCAGGCAGTAAATCTCTTCTTTCTAAAACTTCTCTAAAGACGCCTATTCCCTTTTCAATCCGGCGGGTATTAATATAGAAAATTCCGATGTTTGCCTGCGTCTGAAGCAGAACCGGCAGGTATGCTCCGGGGTTTTCCTCCGCTAATTTTTTACGTATTTTCAATGCGTCCCCGTAAGATTCTTCAGCTTCTTTAAACCTCCCTAAATCACTGTATAAAGCTCCGAGGTTGTTCTGCGTCGTTGCGACATCAGGCAGGTAGGCGTCGGGGTTTTCCTCCGCTAATTTTTTATATATTCCGAGCGCCTCACCGTATGCTTTTTCCGCCTCCTCAAACCTCCCTAAATTACTGCATAAAATTCCGAGGTTGTTCTGCGTTGTTGCGACATAGGGCAGGTAGGCGTCGGGGTTTTCCTCCGCTAATTTTTTACGTATTTTCAATGCGTCCCCGTAAGAGTCTTCAGCTTCTTTAAACCTCCCTAAATCAATGTATAAAGCTCCGAGGTTGTTCTGCGTCGTTGCGACATCGGGAAGGTATGCGTCGGGGTTTTCCTCCGCTAATTTTTTCCTTATTCCGAGCGCCTCACCGTATGCTTTTTCCGCCTCCTCAAACCTCCCTAAATCACTGTATAAAATTCCGAGGTTGTTCTGCGTCATTGCGACATCGGGCAGGTAGGCGTCGGGGTTTTCCTCCGCTAATTTTTTATATATTTTCAATGCGTCCCCGTAAGATTCTTCAGATTCTTTAAACCTCCCTAAATTACTGTATAAATTTCCGAGGTTGTTCTGCGTCGTTGCGACATCGGGAAGGTATGCGTCGGGGTTTTCCTCCGCTAATTTTTTATATATTTTCAATGCGTCCCCGTAAGATTCTTCAGCTTCTTTAAACCTCCCTAAATCACTGTATAAATTTCCGAGCGTTCCTGAAATAGGTGCTTTGTTTTCCCCCTTAAATAAATTCCTGAGTTCCTCTCCTACATCAATCAATCTCTTGAAGCCGTAATGCACGGGACTTAATCTTCCGTTTAAATCAAGAAAAGCATCAATCAACTTTTTATCGGGATTAACTCTTGACAGGTGGAAAATAATTTCAACATAATCGTCATTGTTTCCCCCGTGTTTCTTTATTTTATTCAGGTAGTATTCAACTGCTTTCTGGTGGGTTTCTTTATCCTCACCTGCCAGAGCATCCTGTATGTGCCGGTATGAAAACCAGTATATGCCTTCCTCCCCCTCTTTCGTTTCCAGCATCCCTGCGTCAATCAGCTCGTTGAAAATTTCATTACCCGCATTGTATGTCTCTTTAATAGCATCCCGGTTAAGATTGCTTTCCATTTCCGTGTTTATCACAGAAAGGTTTTCCAGCAAATTAAAGGATTCTTTGCTTAAAACTTCCCTAACAACTCTCTCCATGAATTCCTCAACATGCTCCTGTTTTGAGAAATCAAGCCCTGATTTAAACTCTTTAAGTTCCCGGAAATCACCAATGTTCTTGTAGTTCCTGACAAGTATCTCGGTTGAAACGGGGTGACCTTCTGCTAATTCCTTGATTTTTTCTCTTGCAATGTCGCTTAAATTTTTTATTGTAAAACGTTGCACAGCTAAATCAATCAACCTGTCTTTTTCATCAATCCCGTAAAGCGGAATCTCGTTTCTTGTGATGCCTGTTTTCTTTTTTGAAGAAACAACCACGCCGTGCGTATTTTTCACAAATTCCTTCACTTCATCATCCGCAAGATGAAAGTCATCAATGAACAAAACTATGTTTTCTTTTTCAACCATACCTGAAAGCAGGTTTAACCTTTCCTTTTTCTCCCTGATTTTTACTTCGTCGGGAACATTCAATGCGCCCATGATATCGCCTAATGTGATTTTCTCACCTAAAATCTCGTACTGGAATCCCTCGCATTTTTTCCTGAATAACTCATACCCGGAGCCGGTCAGGTAGGACTGCCTTGTCCCGACCGTAACAATATTTTTTCCTTGTAGCTTTTCAATAAGAAGTGCAACATGAATCAGCGTTGTTTTACCAATCCCGCCGACGCCGTAAACCTCAACGCTTTCATTCATTTTTTCAAGCAGTTCTTTAAGTTCGCCTCTCCTGCCGCAGAAATTTTTAAGGTTTATTTTCCCTTCAGAATACCAGTCAATGATGTTGGTTGCTAAATGGTCGGTTATTGTTTCAATATCCCCATAATTTTTGACGGTTTGGCAAAATACACTTCTAACTTCGTTTCTTAATTCCAGTGCTTTGTTCTTAACTTTAAAATAATGTTCTATATCCTGCTTTTCAAAGTTTTTTAAATCTGGATTGTCAAAAGCTTTAGACCAATCAATTTCTTTCCAATTTTCCATTTCCGTTACCGCCTTCCATTCTCTATCAGAAACGATATACGGCAGATAGTGTTTATTCTCGGCTAAAGCTACTTTGTACTCACAGTGAGTGTAAGATATTTCACCCTGTTTATCTTTCATTAAGCATTTTGCTTTACAATCTTTAATTTTACATTTATCAATAGGGGAGCCGTAATAAGGGGAAACAAGAAATATTACTATATCGCTTTTTCTTAATTCTTTTATGCTTATTTCCTGGGATGTACCACTATCGCTGCCGGTAGGGATAAAACTTTCCATACCCACACCCGTAAGGGCAGTGTTCAGGTTATCAATAAGCAATTTTCTTTCCTTCTTCAAATCCCTGAATGTTGAACTCACGAATACATTTAGCATTTTTTCTAACCTTCAATACTTTTTATATATTTTAATTTAGATATAATTATAAGCAAAAAGAATTGTGGAAATAATTTAATTAAAATTTTAATTGCAATTTCAGACAATGAAAAAGAAATACACCTTCAACATATCCTCGGAATCAGGGAAATCAAAGAAATTAATCCTCTTTAAGGATTTGACGGAGAGTGAGGAGCATATAGCACTTAAATTAATCGCCTACCTTTATTTTTTTGAATCTGAAATAAAAACCGAAACAAGCGTTCAGCAGAAATACAAGCCAGACCTTGTTATTTTTGACGACCCCCTGCTTGAATCCGGAATAAAATTCTGGGTTGAGTGCAAGGATGCAGACATTAAGAAACTTGACAGGGTTTTAAGGAAAAACACGAGGTCAGAGGTTTACCTGTTCAATTCCGAAAATGCAGTTGAAAACCGCAAAAATAAAATGAAGAGACAGATAAGAGACCTGGACAGGTTTTACGCCGCAAAAATCAAAAACCTGGAAACGCTTGCGGATAAACTCAAAAGAGAGAAGCGGTTTTGCATATACTTCACAATTCATGCGGATAAATTAAATTTATATTTTGAAGAGGATGCTCTTGAACTTAAAATCGCGGTTGAGAAAATAATTTAATAATTAATCAATGAAAATAAAATTTTAAAATAATACTATTTTTTTCCTGTAATTTAATACATAACATAAAATGGCAAAGTGCGATGATATAAACTGCCCGGTTCACGGCACATTATCAACGAGAGGCGCGGTACTTGAAGGCACCGTAAAATCAGATAAGATGGATAAAACCGTAATCGTGCAAAGGGACTATTATGTTAAGTCAAAGAAGTACGACAGGTACAAAAGAGCAAAGTCGCGAATCCCCGCTCACAATCCCCCGTGTGTAAACGCAAAAACCGGGGAAGATGTAAAGATTATGGAGTGCAGGAAATTAAGCAAAACTGTGGGTTTCGTGGTTGTTGAAAAAAAGGAAGGAGAACAAAATCAATAAAAAATTTAAAAATTTAAAAATTAATAAAATAATTTAAAAATGGCAAAACCATTAGGCGGCTTTGCAAAGAACCTGCCGCTGGGAAAGGCAATCACAACAACAATACCTCGCTCACTGCCGATTGGAGCGCGGCTTTTTTGCGCGGACAACAGCGGTGCAAAAGAAGTTGAAATTGTCGCGGTTAAGGGTTATCACGGGGTAAAAAGAAGATTACCCGCAGCAGGCGTCGGCGATATGATTGTCGTATCTGTCAAAAAAGGACGCCCTGACATCAGGAAGCAGGTTGTAAACGCGATTATCGTCAGGCAAAAAAAAGAATACAGGCGGTTTAACGGCATGATGGTTAAATTTGAAGATAACGCTGCTATCGTTGTCGGCGACGACGGGGCGCCGAGAGGCAGTGAAATCAAGGGCGCTATTGCAAGAGAGGCAACCGAGAGATGGTCAAAGATAGGGACGATGGCAAGTATTGTTGTTTAGTTTTTCCGGTTATAGAATTAATTAAAAATTCACTGGAGAATAATCAAAAAATACCGACACTTTTGTGTACCCCCCGGTTTCAAGCAGTAAGCCGTAACCTTTTTTAATTGTTATGTTATCAACAATTTCTTTTGTATTTTTATATTCCTTTACCGGATTTATAGAACTTCTATGCACGCAGCTGTCAAATTCCGATTTGTTTGAAACAACATAAACATTTAATTCCCTGCTTGAGTTCAATTGTAAATTTACACCGGCATCAAAATTAAAGGGGTAAGAGGGATTGTAAATCCAGTGAAATACGCAGTTATTTGCATCAAGGGTGTAATTCAAGGATTTTTCAGCACCTATAAAATTCATCGCCGCATAGCAGTACTTTTCCTCGCAGTAAACCCCTGCCCCGGCATCGGAATAGAGTTCGTCCCTGTCTAAAACAAGAGACCTGTGTCCCGGGCTTTTTAGCCAGCCGGAAACTGCCATTTTCCCGACATCATACTCGCTTGTGCTTGAGTTAAGGTTCCCTGCGAGAAACAAATTTTCCCCGGAAACAATATAAAAAATATTATTTTCCCTTAACCTGTCACCTGCATCTTTGCCTTCCGCATCTTTATGATGAAAGCCGCTTACTGTCATTTTTTCGCTGTAATTTCTTGCAACACTCGTTAGTCTTTCATTCCGTTTTAATTTTTTAATTTTATTTTTTTGCCTCTCCTCATTAACAAAATCAAAAATAAAATTTTCTATCTCAGTTGCATTTAACTTTGAAGCATCGTATATTTCATTGTTTATTCCCTGCTGCGAAACCGCGAAATTCCTGGAAAAATAACCCAGGGATTCTTTTGAGAAACCGAATTGAAAAACGAAATTTTTTTCTTTGTAAGTTCCGTTAAGAGTAATTGTCCCCGGAAATAAACCGCCGATGTTTAATTTCAGTTTCCCGTTTTTTGTTTTTCCAAGATACACGCTGTTTAAATATACATCCCCGTCAAGTGATTCGTTTGTCCCGGAAATATAAAAATTCAAAGTAAAGGACTCTAAATCCATGGAATTTACAATAAAATTCATATCCTGGTTTTTCATATTGCTTTCATAAAAATTAAATGAAAAATTAAAATGCCTTCCATGATACCTGCCGACAAGATTTAAAACCCCCGGACTCAATTGTTCTTTTTTCAATGACAGTACACCGCTTCTTGTAGAACCCACAAAAATCCCGTTTAAGTACACATACCCGTCTATCGGCTGGTTTTTTTCATCAATATAAAAATTTAGATTAAAATTTGTTGAGTAAATTTCCTTGTAATAAAATATCCCGGCTGTCCCGATTAAAGCAATACATAAAACGAGAGCAGTATATTTCAGGTTCATATTAAACATTAATTTTTGTTAGTATTTTAATGACTGGAATTTAGTACACGACACAACCATTTAGAAATAAAATTAATAATTAATACCTGCACGGTTGAATAAATCCACCCGTGTTTGTTATTGAGATAAAATTTAAAATTAATTAATGTTGGGATTATATTTATTGATTGAAATTTAAATCATCAATAAGAATATAAGAACGAGGTTAATTTAAAGATAAGTGTGGGGGAACTCAAGTTAAGATATAACCTTGTTATCGGAAATTCCATCCCTTACATCAAAAAATTTTTATTATAAAGAGTCAATAATATAATATAATGAAAATGTTATCAAATAGAATATCAAAATTAAAAATTTTAAACAGGATTATTGCAGTTTTACTTTTAGGTTTGATTATTTTCTTGGCGTTTGGAAATGTAGCATTTGCCATTAATTCATGTACCTTAACATGCGGGGGCGGCAAGATAGAAGGTACAACCTGTTGGAAAGCGATGTGTTACCCAACTACTTACTCTTGCCCTGGCGGGGGCAGTACTTATACTCACAACTCTGCTGGTGATTCGTGGTGTGAATCATACTATGGGAGTGGACATAAATGTTACTGCGGTAGCCCTTCCTGTACAACGGGCTGGAAATGCAAAGATTCTAACAATAAAGGTTATCAGTCATCTGACTGTTCATGGAGTTCTGTAACATATTGTTCAAACGGATGCTCTAATAATGATTGTAATCCTTCCTGTACAACGGGCTGGAAATGCAAAGATTCTAACAATAAAGGTTATCAGTCATCTGACTGTTCATGGAGTTCTGTAACATATTGTTCAAACGGATGCTCTAATAATGATTGTAATCCTTCCTGTACAACGGGCTGGAAATGCAAAGATTCTAACAATAAAGGTTATCAGTCATCTGACTGTTCATGGAGTTCCGTAACATATTGTTCAAACGGATGCTCTAATAATGATTGTAATCCTTCCTGTACAACGGGCTGGAAATGCAAAGATTCTAACAATAAAGGTTATCAGTCATCTGACTGTTCATGGAGTTCCGTAACATATTGTTCAAACGGATGCTCTAATAATGATTGTAATCCTTCCTGTACAACGGGCTGGAAATGCAAAGATTCTAACAATAAAGGTTATCAGTCATCTGACTGTTCATGGAGTTCCATAACATATTGTTCAAACGGATGCTCTAATAATGATTGTAATCCTTCCTGTACAACGGGCTGGAAATGCAAAGATTCTAACAATAAAGGTTATCAGTCATCTGACTGTTCATGGAGTTCCGTAACATATTGTTCAAACGGATGCTCTAATAATGCTTGTGAACATTCATCATGTACCTCATTATGTGGGGGCGGCTACATAGAAGGTACAACCTGTTGGAAAGCGATGTGTTACCCAACTACTTACTCTTGCCCTGGCGGGGGCAGTACTTATACTTACAACTCTGCTGGTGACTCTGGATGTGAATCAGAGTGGGGAAGTGGATATAAATGTTACTGCGGTAACCCGACCTGTACAACGGGCTGGAAATGCAAAGATTCTAACAATAAAGGTTATCAGTCATCTGACTGTTCATGGAGTTCCATAACATATTGTTCAAACGGATGCTCTAATAATGATTGTA
The DNA here is from genome assembly GCA_001723845.1 of Candidatus Altarchaeales archaeon WOR_SM1_SCG. GTDB lineage: Archaea > Altiarchaeota > Altiarchaeia > IMC4 > WOR-SM1-SCG > WOR-SM1-SCG. The sequence continues at coordinate 4,546 of MCBE01000256.1, read as the reverse complement.
ATCCTTCCTGTACAACGGGCTGGAAATGCAAAGATTCTAACAATCAAGGTTATCAATCATCTGACTGTTCATGGAGTTCCGTAACTTCTTGTCCTAATGGATGTTCTGATAATGCTTGTAACCCGACCTGTACAACGGGCTGGAAATGCAAAGATTCTAACAATCAAGGTTATCAATCATCTGACTGTTCATGGAGTTCCGTAACTTCTTGTCCTAATGGATGTTCTGATAATGCTTGTAACCCGACCTGTACAACGGGCTGGAAATGCAAAGATTCTAACAATCAAGGTTATCAATCATCTGACTGTTCATGGAGTTCCGTAACTTCTTGTCCTAATGGATGTTCTGATAATGCTTGTAACCCGACCTGTACAACGGGCTGGAAATGCAAAGATTCTAACAATCAAGGTTATCAATCATCTGACTGTTCATGGAGTTCCGTAACTTCTTGTCCTAATGGATGTTCTGATAATGCTTGTAACCCGACCTGTACAACGGGCTGGAAATGCAAAGATTCTAACAATCAAGGTTATCAATCATCTGACTGTTCATGGAGTTCCGTAACATATTGTTCAAACGGATGCTCAGATGGAGTATGCAAAGTGACAATTTCATCTCCATCGCAATGTGACAATTCTCCAAATTTAATTCCGATGAAAGATGCTGCTCGTTATGCTCTTGATGCAGGATTTAACAAAGACAATGCTATAATTATTGTGGCTATTGCGTGGGCTGAATCTGGAGGTAATTCTTATGCTTGCTATTATAATAGTGGTAAAAATCCTTCTTGGGATCGTGGGATACTCCAGATAAATAGTTATTGGCACTCTGAAGTAACAGATAATGATGCTTTCAATCCTACCACAGCGTTTCAGGAGGCATTTCGTATATATGAGAATCGTGGTTTTAGAGAATGGACAACACACACAAATGGCGATTATACAAAACATCTTGACGCTGCAAAGAAAGCAGTTAATCAAGCATCTTCAACTTCAATAACACCTGCTCAATCCCCCACAGAAATTCAGCCAGACGTTAGCACATCAGCATCGTGTTTTGGTTGTCATACTTGTTATTCAACTAAAGAAGAAGCGCAAAAACATGTTCCGACGCATGTTAAGGATTGTGGGTATTGGAAATGTTTTGTTTGGGACGATAACCGTTATAATGATCCAGAACATCCATGGAGGGTAATCCCTGGAAGTGGTTGTGAACTCGGAACCGGTTGTGCACATTGGGTTGCTCATCAATTAAACATTAAATCTAATCCTGGCTGCTCTGAAGGATACGCTATTAGAGTTTCACAGGTTATTGCTGGACGAAGAGAAGTTGAGTTGAAAAACTGTAAGGTTGGTGACATTTGGACAAATGACGGTAAGACACATACCGGGATTGTTTGTCAAGTAGGTACTAATAAATTATTTGTTGAACATTGTAGTTCGGGAGACGGTGGCTTAGTCAAAACATGGTTTTCTTCAGGGAAATGTTGGACTGAATCGACTGAATCTCTAACTAAAGTGCCACCATCAACAGAAGCCCAACCAGAAGAAACTCCTCCCAAAGAACCAGATAAGAATGCAATTCAAGAAGTATGGGAAAGTATTGGAAACATAATTAATGAAATCCGTAGCTGGTTTGGATAAACATAATATAGCATCGAGGTGGAACTCTCGCTCCCTATCGGTCGCTCGGTGCTATCGCACTCCGATAACATGGTATAAAGGCAAAATTTCATTTTGCCCAAATTTGCTATCGCAAACTTCTTTTACCCTTCTTACATCATCTAAAACCCCCCCAATCTTAAACAAGAACCCTCTAAACCAACCCCAAATTAATTAAAACCAACAAATAACATAAAACCAAATTACACAAACAATTTTTTGATGAATTCTTTTAATTTTAATTTTAATTTTATTATATCAACTCGGATTTAATTTTATAATTTATTTTCGTCTGATTTGTTATGACATCAATTATACTTTTTTATTTTCATATATAATTATTTATCAGCAAGGTGTCATTAAGCCCTGCAAGTAATCATGATACTTGAATATTTTATACAATTCATGGCAATATATTTGTTAATTCTTTTCCTGCTTAAGTACACTGAGGACAGGGAAAAAATTATTGACCCGGAGCCGACGAGATTTCCTGATGTCAGTATTATCGTTCCCGCGTATAATGAAGAAAAGACGCTTGCAAAGACCGTTGACTCCCTTCTTGATCTTGACTACCCGAAAGACAAACTTGAGATTATTATTGTAAACGACGGCTCAACCGACAGAACGCTTGAAATTGCAGGACAATACAAAGAAAAGGGAGTGATTGTCCTTGATAAGGAAAACGGCGGCAAGGGCAGTGCAATGAATCTTGGAATAGAAAACGCATCAGGAGAACTTATTGCTTCAATGGATGCCGATTCCTTTGCAACCCCCGAAAGTTTAAAAAGGATGGTTGGTCATTTTGACGACCCGGGTATTGCAGCGGTAAGCCCTATGATGAAAGTTTATAAACCGAAAACGATAGTCCAGAAAATCCAGAGAATTGAATATATGATTATGATTACCACGCGAAAGGTAATCTCTTTTTTTGAGGGCATCCCCGTAACTCCCGGACCTTTAAGCATTTATCGCGCATCTGTTTTTAAAGAACTCGGCGGGTTTGAAGAGGACAATTTAACCGAAGACCAGGAAATGGCATTAAGAATCCAGAGAGCTCACTACAGGTTGAGATGTGCCGTAAGCGCGGTGGTCTATACAACGGCACCTTCCGGGATTCGCTCGCTTTTGCAACAGAGAGTAAGATGGAACCGGGGCTGGCTTTACAATGTTTTGCTCAGGAAAGAGGGAAAGTATGTAAATTTGATGAAGCCGGAATACGGCGACTTCGGGATTCTTTTTGCGCTGTCCTGCATCGGAATGTTTCTCGGGTTGATCATTTTATTTTACAGTTTTGCAAACACACTAATAAACTGGATCCAGCACCCGCCGATTTATTACTACCTCAGTTTCATAGGCGGGGAGTTCAAACTCTCGAATTTTGCATTAATTTACATGTTTTTAAAGCCCCTGCACCTCTTACTGCTTGCAATACTCTTGTTCACAACAATCTGGGTGTTTTTTGTTGTAAGGGTTGTAAACAAGGAGTCGGATATAATCAAGCATTACTTCGGCTATCTGCTCATCTATTGGCCGTTGATGTCTGTTTTCTGGATGGTAACACTATTATATGAAGTCAGGGATTTAATCTTCGGGAAGAGTTACAGGTGGTACGGGAAGTAACAAGAGAGAAATATTAAAATTAATAAACAAATTCCGGTTTCAAATCCCCGAAAGATGTCTGCTCCGGGAAATCAAAAAACAATTTATTGCCTTCCACATAAGGTGCTGAGTGAAACAAGATTGCTCTATTATCTGTGTCTTCGGAAAGCCATTCCCTCACCGGCTCGGAGTCCTTTTCATCAAAAATTCTTACAGCAATCACTTTTGCATTTTCCTCTCTTGCTTTCTGAACAACTTTATATGTCTCACCCGTGTCTGCATGAATTTTTATTAAATTCAATTTTAAATTATATTTATCATTAAGTGCGGTGAAATACCTCCAGGGCGTATCGCAGTACTGATCGGGGTATTTTTTATCAGTCCACTGCACAACGATTTTTTCTTTTCTATCAATTTCAACACTCTGGTTTCCTATTACTGCCCCCTTCGTGTGATTTCTTATTGGAGCAGTACCCATTATTTTTCCTTTGGCTTGGTAGTCCAGATTAAGATATTGGAACCTGTCGCATGGCGTGTAAACATTGATTCCCCTGTTTGCAAGATACAATGATGCCTCGGCTTTTGAAGGCATATCGCCACAGGCAATGACAAGAAATGGTTTTTTCTTTGCTGCCTGTTCTGCCACCATGTTCACGCCGTGAGTGTCATGTAAGATATAACCGTCATCTGTCGCAACAGCGGTTCTCCTGATTTTGTCAGGAGGCATATAAAATCTGTAATCTCCTTCTCCGTCTTTTGTGTAGCACTTTCCGAGCGAATCTTTTTTACATACCGCCGGCGTCAATGAAACTACACTGACATTTGCATATTCCATGAGTTCTATTGTGCGGGCGCCTTCCATGTACGGCACCACCTCATCTGTATTTTTCGGTGTGTAGTTCGCAGGAACCTTGTTTTCATCCCAGACGCCGACCCATTCAACATCCCTTATCACGCGGTCAACCTGAACGCCGACAACCGCATTTTCAGGGACAATCAAGTAGGACTTTCCTAAAATTATTTTCTGCGGTTTTGAATCAGTGTCAAGTATATCTTTAAAGTAGGTTCCTGCTATCGCCGTTCCAATTACAAATAATATTAAGATTATTGAAATTTTTTTATCCATTTCAAACCTTTATTTTTATTTCTTAAATTAAAATATTAATATGGAAAAGGTAAAAAGAAAATTCAGCAGAACCCATGTAATCGCATTCATAATTTCATCTCTATTATTTTTCGTGGGGCTTCTCATGGGTCTCCAGTTCAGTTACTACGGGATGTCTGAA